>JAQGON010000057.1 GCA_028293565.1 Verrucomicrobiota bacterium
GACGGATACAGGTACATCGAGTGCTGCTCGCGACCCTGGCGCCACGATTCCAGCCGCTGGCCGGAAACGATGACGCGGTAGAGCCAGTGCTTTTTCTCGTCAATGGGACCCGTGACATCGAAGGTGCCGATGTAACTGTTGTGATCGCCAGGCGTGTCGAACTCGCCGGCAAACGTCCGGTAGGTTCCGGTCACCGACACATGCGGCGCCGATTGCGGGCTCTTCGTGACGATGTTCATCAGGCCCCCCGGGTTCATCTGCCCATACAGGACCGAGTTGGGGCCCTTGAGGAACTCGACCCGCTCGACGTTCGCCGCGCTGACCGCGCCACGATTCGAAGTGGGGCCCTGGAGGCCATCGTAATTGATGTTCTGGGTAAACCCGCCGGAATTGGGAAAACCGCGGAAGGTGAATCCGTTCACGTTCACCTGCGTCTGCGCCATGCCGATGACATAGGTATACACGTCCTGCAGCGTGACGGCGTTGCGGTCGGCGAGGGCCGAGGCGTTCAGGATCTGGAGAGACGACGGCACCTCCTTCCGCTCCATCGGAATCTTCGTCGCCATGGCGGACGTCTCCTCATGGTAGGTGCCGATGGTCGTGGAAACCTTGAATTTATCCATCTTCACCACGTCCTCGGATTCGATCTTGTCGACCTCGTCCGCCCGAAGCGGCTTGGGTTCGTCCCGTGCAGGCGGCGCGCTGGTCTGCGCACGAAGCTGGGTGCCGGCAAAGAGGAGCGCGCCGGCAAAAAAGGGCGCGAAGGAGCGAAGGGGTTTCATTGAGGGGGAAAGCTAAGGGGTGACGAACTCTCTGGCGGAAAGGCGGCTCTCCGGCAGCGGGGTGAGCCTAGACACAAACCGCGGGTTGCGGTGGGGCAGAAAACGAGGCGGGACGACGCGAACGCGCCTCCCGCGCCGACGGGTTAGTTCGCGGGACTCTCGGAGGCCCACTTCAAGGCAGCGTCGAAAAGTTTGACGCCATCGGGGGCCAGGCCGGAAAAGGTCCGGAGCGCAAAGCCGACGCGGCGGGCCGGGGCGATATTTTCACCTTCCATCGTGGCGCCTTTTTCATACCCGAAAATTGCGATCTTCTTCGGCTCGCCCGCGATGGTGGCAATGATCGTGGCGCCCGGCCCGGGCAGCCCCCAGTTCATTTCCTCGTGGGACTCGAGCAGCTGGATGATGCCCGGCCTCAGGCCGCCCGCCATCGGATGCGGCGCATTGACGAGATAAATGAAACGCTGGGGCGCCGGATTTCCCGCGGGATCCGGATGGCCGGCGGCCTGCTGGATGCGCTCGGAAATGTACTCGCCGTAATCGGTGTTGATATTGAGGCCGGTCATCCGCATGTCGTCGTACAAATCGGACTCGAGACAAATCACGGGCACCTTCACAAACCGGAATTTTTCGCCCATGTGCGTGGCGCTGACTTCCTCCGAGATCATCACGAGGTCCTGGCCCTTGATCAGTTCATCGACCGGGGTGTCATCGTAAGACACCGTCACGTCGAAACCCAGCGACGCCAGGTGCGCCAGCATCTTGGGATGGTCGTTATGATAGGCGGGAATCTCCTTCAGCCGGACCGTGCGGGTGCCGCCGGCCTTGAGCTTCGCGACCACCGCGACGGGGTCGGGAAAGATCTCGATGATATAGAGAAGTTTTTTCCGGGCCGGAACCGACGGCGCGTCGGCCGCAAGCGCGAGGTTTGAGGACAACAGGGCCACAAGCGAAAGCACCGCGAGCGCCAGGAATCTTGCAGGGATAATTTTCATTTTTTTGAGGGCGGGGATTTCGGACCGTTGGACGAAAACCGGGATAAGTCCATGAAAAATGTCGGATGTAAGCGCATTTTATGGAATCCAATTGTCACCTATGAAATTAACGAATGTAATCGTTTTCATTTTCCGGCGCCACCGGCGATGGCCAGCCGCTCATTTCCGCTCCGGTCGTGCGCGGCCTTTATGAAACGCAAAGACGCGAAATCTTTTCCGCCGGCCACGGAGAGGTGACATCGCGGAAGGCCGGAAGGACAGAAACCTGCCCCGCGTCGCGACGTTAGCGGCTCCGCGGGTTCCGCGGTCGAATCAGCGCCGGCAGGATGGCCGGCGGGGTTCGGTCTACGCGCTTCCGCGGCTGATGATTTTAAATCCGACGTCGATCACCCGCGCGCCGATCGGGCGCCCGGCGATGCGGTCCAGAATAAACTTCGAGGCCCAGCGACCGATCGCTTCGCCGTCGATTCTGACCGTGGAAAGGGACGGCGTCGTATCGGAGGAAAAATCCAGGTCGCCGAAACCCACCACAGCCAGCTGGGCGGGCACTTTCAGGTTCTGCATCTGGGCCTCGAAGATCGCGCCGAGCGCGAGGAGATCGGATCCGCACATCACGGCATCGAGCGGGAGTCCCCGTCCGAGCAAATCCTTCAATCCCACGCGTCCCTCCCCCAGGGTGCTGGGGGCGGGGGTGAGATGAACGGGCACCGGGTCCATGCCCAGCTTGGCGGCGGCGGCGCAGAATCCGTGGTTGCGCAGGAGAGCGCGCGGATCGTTGGCCGAGATGATGCCGGGATGCCGGGATCCGCGCGCGTGAAAGTATTCCGCCACGGCGGCGCCGACCTTCTCGTGCGAAAATCCCACGAGCATATCGATCGGCGTCGGTGTCAGATCCCAGGTCTCGACGATCGGCACGCCCGCGCCGGAAAGCCGGCGGCGTCCTTCCACGGAATGCACGATGCCGGTCAGGATGATGCCGTCGGGCCGCCGGCTGATGATCGCGGCCAGCAGGTCGTCCTCGCGCGACTGCCCGTAGCCGCTCTGTCCCAGCATGACCTGGTAGCCTTCCGCCGCGAGCGCCTCGGTGATCGAGCTCACCGTGGGAAGAAAAACGCTGCCGGCGATCGTCGGGATGATGGTGGCGACCAGCTTGCTGCGATTGGACGCCAGGCTCCCGGCGAGGAGATTGGGAACGTAGCCGGTTCTCGCGACCGCGTTCTTCACCCGCTGCACCGCGCCGGGCGAAACGACCTCCGGGTTGTTCAGGGCCCGCGAGGCGGTGCTGATGGCCACTCCCGCGATGCGCGCCACGTCCGCCAGCGTGATGCTTCCGCTGACTTTCCGCATCCGCCGGGTTTTTCCCGCGCGCTTACGCACAATCCCCTCCGAGGAAAATGGGGAGAACTTTCGACAAATCCATCGGCCGCGGAGCCTCGACAGCCGAAATGGAGATTACGAGCAGAATAGGCGGCTTCCGGGTCCGGTTTCGGTCACCCGGTCCTTTTTCGGTCCGCCACGACCTCGCGATCAAATCCGGCGCTGCTTCTCGAGCGTGCGGGCATTTCATATATGCCAAAGATCATCCGGCCAATTCCCCCGACGGGAACGTTTCGCTATGCTGGTCGGCTCCCTATCCCATGCTGCACCTTGCCGGCCTCGCCGCGCCCTCGTTTCACCGATGAAACATCCGGTTCTGCGCGACAGATTCGCCAGCCGCCAAAAAACGGAGGTCGCGCGCCTTTCGTCGCGGTCCCGCCGCGCCGTCTCTCGCTGGGGCTGGGTGCGCTGATGTGCAGTTTTGTGGTCGAGACGGTCCCGGGCCGGAACAGGGTCCGACGCGGACCGCCCGGATCGGGTTTGGGCGGCGTCGCATCAAATGAGCGGATTTCAGGAGATGCTCGTCGACCTGCCCTGCCGCGCCGCTTCAAAATGGTTTTTTCCTTATGCAACGCATTCTGATCGACACCTTCTTCCACATGATGCCCGGGCATCGCCTGAGCCGGAATATATTCACCGGCGGGTACCGGACCAATTACGGGCGGTATTCGCCGTTCGACGTTTACCATCCCAACGGCGCCTCAATGCTGTTTTCGGACCTGCAGGCGGACTTCGACGTGAAGCTGCTCCAGCAGCCGTTCAGCGAGACGACGCTGGCGGAGGCGGATATCCTGGTGGTGCCCAACCCGGATTATCCCCTCTACGAGGGCGCTTCGCCCTACCGGATCGACGCGCCGGACGTCGAGGCCCTCCTGAACTTCCTCGATCGGGGCGGCAGCGTGATCCTGATGATCAATTCGTTTTTGTCGCGGAACGATTTCTGGGAGGAAAACTTCGATCACGAGCGCGTCATGCCCCTCCTCGAGAAACTCGGCGTCCGGTGGGACCACAACTTCATGTCCGACGAGCACAACATCCTGCCGGCGAAGCACGGGGAACTCGTCGTCGGCTACGGACAAGGCGGGCGGGTGCTGGACGGCCAGCTCCCGGCCGGGGCCGAGCCGCTGCTGACGTGGGAAGGACAGGTGTTTGGTTTTCGCATGCGGCGCGGAAAGGGAAAGATCGCCGTCGTGGGCGACGCCGGTCTCGTGAGCAACGGCCTGTACCATTTCCCCGGCTTCGAAAACGCGGCGTTTCTCAAGAAACTGTTCCGCGACATGGCGCCGGCCTGGTCGGCGGCGCCCGCCACAAAATTCGAATGTTTCGAATTCGGGCACCTGAGCTGCGCGCCTTCGGATCAGGGGATTTCCGAGAAGTTATTTCGGTCGCTGCGTCCGCAGGCCCGGTTCGAAATCGACCACCATTACCGTCACCTGACTTTCGAATCCCCCGCGCGGGTGGTGGGGGCGCCGGATATTGCGCGCCGGCTGCCGATCTCTCTCGACTCGCTGAGCGGACAGAAGCAGCTCACCGGTAAGTTTGCCTTCGTCGCCATCACTGAAGGAATGCCGACCTCGGGCTTCGAGATGCCCTTGTCGGTCGCGGAAAAGAAATCGTCGCTGGGATCCGATTTCACGGTGACGGGCACGTCGGTCCGGGAGGACCTGACGTGGAAGGACATTGGCGCGGATCCCGCGGTCTTTGGCGAAATCGGCCAGCTCGTGCGCGTCAACACCGTGGTCCAGATCCTCGCGGGCACGGCGCCTGACGGGACGTTGCGCCACTTCACCATGAAACAGGGCCAGATCTTCTACGACCGCAACCGCCGGAACGTCCACTACGGGTTCGACATCCTGTTGAGCAGCCAGAACCTCGTGCTCGCGCCGACCGTCTAGAGTCGCGGCGCGAGAAGGACCCACACAACCCGCCGAATTTCTCCAAGTGGCTGCGCAGTACGATGTGATCGTGATCGGTCTCGGGGCGATGGGCACCGCGACGTGTCACCATTTGGCCAGGAAGGGCGCGCGCGTCCTCGGGCTCGAGCAGTTCGGCATTCCCCATGCGAACGGCTCGAGCACGGGATTTTCGAGGATGATCCGGATGTCGTATCACGAACACGTGAACTACGTGGCCCTGTTGCGCTCGGCCTTTGCGCTCTGGCGCGACCTCGAGCGCGAGAGCGGGCAGAAGATCCTGCACGTGACGGGCGGCCTGTACATGGGCGCACCGGAAAACGCCGCGCTGCGAGGCGCGATGCGGGCCGCGCGCGAATTCGGACTGCCGCACGAGCTCCTTGACGCGGCCGCGCTGGCGAAGCGGTTTCCCCAATTCCATTTGCCACGGCACTATCGCGGCATGCTCGAGGCCAACGCCGGATTCATCCTGCCCGAGCTGTCCATCGCCAGCCATGCGATTCTCTCGCTCAGGGCCGGCGCGGACCTGCGCGGACACGAAAAGGTCAGGAGCTGGAGCAGCGCGAAGACGGGCGTCCGGGTCACGACCGACCTGGGCACGTACCAGGCGGCGCAGCTCGTCCTCTGCGGCGGCGCCTGGACCGATGCGCTGGTTCGCGACCTGGGCATTCCGCTGCGCGTGACGAGGCAGGTGCTCGCGTGGGTCTGGCCGAAAAAACCGGCGCTTTTCGAGCTCGGACGTCTCCCGGTCTGGCAGATTTACCGGGCGGATGGCTCCGCGCATTATGGTTTTCCCATGATGCCGGACAATCCGGGCTTCAAGTTGGCGCATCACAAGCCGGGACTGGAGACGACCGCCGACACCGTCCCGCGTCAGACGCTCCCGGGTGACGAGGCCACGATCCGTCCGATTCTCGCCAAGATGATTCCGGCCGCCGATGGCCGGCTGCTGGCGCTGCGGACGTGCCTTTACACCAACAGCCCCGACGGCCACTTCATCGTCGATCGCCATCCGCACCGCCCGCGCGTGTGGCTGGCCTGCGGCTTCAGCGGCCATGGTTTCAAATTCGCGCCAGTGATCGGCCAGGCGCTCGCCGACTTGGCGACGTCCGGATCCACGTCGCATCCCATCGATTTCCTCGGCCTCGCGCGATTCGCCAAAAGCTAGGGCATTTTCCGTCCTTGGAGCGCGTAGCACGGGTCTCCGACCCGTGAAGCTGGACTCGAGCGAAACGGGTGTGCTCGACGTCCTCCGTTGGCAGAGTCCGCCCAAACGGGTCGGAGACCCGTGCTACCCGCTGCGATCGATGAACTCCGTGGTTAATTGCCGGGTGTTTGGTTGCGGCCCGCCGCCCTGCGCATTTTTGCAGCCTGCCCTCCGTGACGGGTGGCGATCGCGGACAACGCGGCCACGAGCGCATCGAGTTCTGCCGTGGAGGTGAAAATCGCCGGGGTGACTCGAACGCCGCGCACGCCCGTGGACTCGGAATCGATCGCGACGGTCCAGATCCGGAATTTTTCCAACAGGAGGCTGGCGAGATCCGTCGGAGTGATCCCGGCGACGGCGACGTTGGCGATCGCGCAGGCACGGCTCGGCTCGACCGGCGTGTTGAGCGTCACGCCCGGCAGCTTCCGCGCCTGCGAGGTCCAATATTCCTGCAGAGAGCGCAGGCGCGCCTCCTTCCGCTGCGAACCGATGCGTTGGTGGAAGCGGAGCGCGTCGGGGATCGTCTGCATCGCATGCAGCGGATGAGTCCCGGTATGGTTCAGCTTCCGGACGTCGTCCCGCGGATAGCCATCGTCGCCCAGCAGCGGCCAAGCCGCCGCGATCCGCGATCTCCGGACGTAAAGCATGCCCAACCCGAGCGGCGCGCTGAGCCATTTGTGAAGGCTCGTGCCGAAAAAATCGCAGTCCAGGTCCCGCACCCTGAAGTCGAGGTGCGCGAAGGAATGCGCGCCATCGACCATCACCGGCACATTGTGCGCCCGCGCCATCGCGCAGATTTTTTTCACCGGCAGGACCTGGCCGGTCACGTTCACCATGTGACACACCATCAGCAGGCGCGTGCGCGGCGAGAGGGCCCGTTCGTAGAGCGACACGATCTCCTCGTCGGAGCCGGGATGCAGGGGCAGCGAGATGATTCGGTTAACGATCCCGTGACGCCGCACTTCCTGGCGAAACATCTCGAGCATCGAGGCATAGTCCTGCGCCGCCATCACAGCCTCGTCCCCTGGCTTCCAGTCGATCCCGCTAATCACGGTGTCGAGCGACTCCGTGGTGTTTCGCGTGATGATGAGTTCCCCGGCGTCGCAGCCCGCGAATTCGGCGAGCTGCGCGCGCAGCCGCGCAATCTCGTCCGCCTGCTCGGTGCGCAGCATGTAAGAACCCGCTCGATTCAGGCGCCGGGCATGCTCGAACTGCGCCTGCAGCACCTCGCGCGGCTGGATGCAGAAGTAGCCGTTTTCAAGATTGATGCGCGCAGGGTCGAGATCGTAGCCGGCGCGAATGCCGTCCCAGAAATCGCCTCCCGCGTCGGGCGCGGGGAGCGGCGAGCCAGCCGGAAGCGCGGCGAGCGCGCGTCCGACTCCGGACGCCGCCAGGCCCGTGACCGCGAGGGATTGGAGGAAGGTGCGTTTGTTCATGAGCGCGTGGGAGACACTCTGGGTTCCAGGTTGCGCCAGGAGCGTCCGGTTTCAGGCCGCCGCGGCGAGGTAGTTGCCATATCCGACGACCAGCGTCGACAGGATGAGAATCGCAAGCCCTCCCGCGAACTGCGCGCGGGTGCGTCCGCTGGTTCCGCGCCATTCCTTCAGCGCGACTCCCCAGAGGGCGCTGAAGATGATGATGCTCGCCATGTGAAGGGTCCACGATGAGAACCCGAATTTTCCCATCTGGGTTTCACCCATCGTGTAGAAGAAAAACTGGAAATACCAGGTCACGCCCGCCGCCGCGCAGAGCGCGAGATTCCTCCCGTGGGGCGCCGGCGGACCGGCGGGCCGGATCGGCGCCGCGGAATCCCGCCGCGCGCGGCGCACGATCAGCGCCCCGCACCAGAGGCAGTTGCTGATGAAGCCCCCGAACAGCACCACCACCAGTTTCGGCAGGCCGGTCCAAAGCGCGGGGGTGCCGGCCGCCGCGCTCGCGCGGGCGATGGGTTCGGCGGCGTCGAGCGCGAAGGCCATGCACGCGCTCATCACGCCGCAAAAGATCGCGACCGCCAGGCCCTTTCGGAAATTGAATTCCTTCACCGCCGCCCGCTTCGTCTCGTCCGGCAGTTCGCGCTCCTTCGCCCTTCCGGCCAGCGCGGAAACGACGATTCCGACCACACAGATGAGCACCCCGAGAAGCGTCATGCGCCCCGGCGGCGTCGCCGCGATCGCCCCCAGCGTCCCCTTGAAAACGGGCGGGATCAATGTCCCGCAGACGGCGCAGATCCCGAGCGCGGTGCCGTAGCCGAGCGACATCCCAAGATAGCGCATCGTCAGGCCGAAGGTGAGCCCGCCGACTCCCCAGAGCAGGCCGAAGAACCAGGCCCAGAAAAGCGTGGCCGCCGGCGCATGCAGCAGGACGGGGATCAGATCGCGCGTGAGCCACAGGGCCAGAGCCATGGGCGCGAGCACCCAGCTGAACAGGCCGCCCACGAGCCAGAGGGTTTCCCACGACCATTGCCGCACGCCGCGGTAAGGCACATAGAAACTCCCGGCCGCCAGGCCGCCGAGCCAGTGGAAGATCAGACCGTGGAAAGGATTCATGGGAGCAGCTTGGAGGGGATCGACGCGATGCTACGCGACTTCGATCACCTCGACGCCGAGCAGGAGGCCGAGCTTGCGCAGCTTGCCCGCGAGGTGTCCGACGCCGATCGCGCAATGGTGCGCGGGCCCGTGCGAATTCCACTGTTCGATAAAATGGCGCGCCCCGCCGCGAAACCGGTAGCGGCTGTTCGTGTTGCCGATTTCCAGGATCGGACCCGCCACGGATTCCGCCTCGCTGACGAGCAGCGCGAGCTTTCCCGTCCCGCGCTCGATGATCGACAGGAGCGTGACCGGACCGTGACGCACCGCCATTTCGACCGAAATCCCGCGGCCGACCTTGCCGTGATAGACGCCGAGCGGCCGCACCTTGATGCGCCCTTCCGCGATCGCAATGTGCCCCGGGCCGTCATGCCCCATCAGCACCACGTCGTCGTCGAAATCGACGGCATAGTATTCGCTGAACGAGCCGCCGGCGCCGAAAAGATCCATGATCTTCATCGCCTGCGCGTTCTTCACCTCATACTCGCCGGCCACCGGAACCCCGCGCGCCGTGAGGATCGAGCTCCCGAGAATGATCGACGACATCGTGAGCTCGTTTTCGGCGAGGCCGGTCCCCTTGTGATAGTACGCCAGCGCTCCCAGGCGCTTTTCCTCCACGAGGGCGTCGAGCGCGACCGACGTCCGGGCCGCCTCGAGCAGATCGTCGGCCGTGCAGTCCGGCTGGACGTCAAACAGGCGATGAATCTCCTCCACGCGCTGCTCCACCTTTTCCGGCAAAACGCCGCGGCGCAGCGCGGAGAGCTCGTCGACTTCGATCAATTCGACATGGGTGCCGAACGTGGCGCACTGCGTGGTGAGATCCGTGTAGATATCCAGCATGCCGCCATAGTAATGACCCATCAGGCCGAGGCGGTGCCCGTAAAGCCGCGCCGCGACCCGGGCGGCTTCGACCCATTCCCCGATCTCCGTCCAGCAGCGATCATCGCCGGCCAGGACTCCGGTGACCTGGTGAAACTTCACGCCCGCCCTCAGGAAGACGTTGGCGATCTCCGGGACCGGGCAGGAGCCGCAATAGGCCAGCCACTCCGCCGTCATCTTCCTCCGGTCCCCGAGCGCGTTGAACGCCGTGTAATCGATGGCGGCGGTCGGGCTCAGGTTGAGCACCAGGACCGGGACCTTGGCGCGCAGCACCACCGGCAGGACGGTCGACGAAAGCGCGTACGTCGTCGCGTGCAGCACGATCAGGTCGACGTCATTCCGGCGGAACGCGCGCCCCGCCGCAAACCCGCGCTCGGCCGTGTCGACCAGGCCCTGGTTGATGACTTCGACGCCCGGCAGCCTCAGCCGTTTTTCCACGACGCCGAGGTAACCGGTCAGCCGGTCCTTCAGGCCCGGGAACTGCGGCCAGTAGGCGTCGAGGCCGACGCCGAAAAGCCCGATGCGGCAGGAGTGTTCCATAATGTAGTCTAGGGAGCGGCCGCCGCGGCGGCGAAATTTCCGGGGCGTCTCGCGGCGGCGACGAGCACGAGGGCGATCACGGCGGCGATGATGCCCATTGCGAAGCTGGCATGGAAGCCAAACCGGTCCGTCACCAGCCCGTAGAGCGGCGGCGCCACGGCGCTGAGGGGGGTCACGAGCGCCAGCATCCCCAGGTTGCGGGCCACGTGCTCCGGCGCCGAAATCGAAATGAAGTAATTGAAAAAATAAATGCCACCCAGCTCGCCGGCTCCCATGAGTCCGAAGGCAACGAGGTACGCCTTGCCCGTCGAAAAATACGCCCAGCCGATCCCCGCCCCCACCAGGACCACCGTGATCATCACCGGCAGCCATGCGCCGCGCCGCGCCGCAATCGTCCCCAAGCCGAATCCCGCGACCGCCTTGAAGCTGAAGCGCAGCGCCATGAACGCGCCGGCCAGTTCCAGCGGACTCCGGCCCATCGCCTCCCGGGAGTACAGCGAGAGGTTCGTCATCGCGTTGAGCGTGACGTACCAGGCGAGAAACCCGCACCAGACCAGCAGGAGGCGCCGGTCGCCGCCGAGCGCGCGGCAACTGTCGCGGACATAGCCCCCCAGCCCCTGCCGCACATGCGGCGGCTCGGGCCCGAGTTCGCTCTTCGAGAGGAGCCAGCCGCACGCCAGCATGCAGGGCGCGGCCACGAGGTAAACGAGCGCGACCGTATTCGGATAGTGAATATGCGGCAGCTTCTCCGCCAGCACCGCCTGCGCGGCCAGCGACCCTAGCACGGCGGCGAGCGGCCCGAACCCGAACGCATATTTGTAGGCCCACCCGCGGCCGGCCTCGGTGGTTCCGCGGGCGAGGCATTTCAAGCCGTAGATGTTCGTGAGATTGGTCGCCAGGCCGGCGACGAGCCCCTGGCCGATCAGGATGCCGACGTGCACCCCGTCGGGCAGCGGCACGAAGACCGAGACGCCGACGACGAGGATCGACGCCCCCAGGACATGGAAGGCGCTCGCGGCGATCTGGCGGTCGTACCGCGGCGAAAAGAGCCAGGCGGAAAGGAACGGCGTGACCGACCCGAAAAGATACGCCGCCTGCGGCAGGTTCGCGACTGTCGCGCTCGCGCCGAGACGATCGCAATATCCGGCCTGCACGATTCCCACATAGATGACGGGGGCCGCAAAATAGATGAGCAGCTGCGCCCAGATGAAGATGAGCCCGTTCCAGCGATCGACCGAAGGCGTGATCGCGTGCGCGCGCGAACCGGCGGGCCTCATGGAAAAATGCCGGGCAGCCGCCGCTGGCCGCCCGGCCCATCGACCAGCTCCCGCCGCACGGCCGGAGCGAGGAACCTACCGCCACGCTTCACTTGAAGCGATAGCTCGCGGTCAGTCGAACGCTGCGCGGGTCGCCGAAGTCGACGTCGCCCGCGCTCCACGCCCCGGCGACATAAATCTTGTCGAAGACGTTCGAGACGTTCGCGGTCACGTTCCAGTTGCGGGCGAATTGATACGCGACGAACACGTTCGTGGTCGAGAAAGCCGGGATGTACTTCCCCACCGAGTCGAACGAACGCCGTCCGGCGAAATACGTCCCGCCGCCGATGCTGAGGCCCTTGATCGCGCCCTCCGTGAAATTATACCGCGTGAAGAAGCCGGCGCTTTCCTTCAGGGAATTGTCGGCCTGCTTGCCGGTGCTGTTCAGCGTGTCGCCGGACCAGGCGACGGCGATGAGCTGCCAGTTTTTCGTCAGCTGCGCCTGGAGGTCCACCTCGGTGCCGGTGAACTTCTGGTCGCCCACGAAAATATAGTAGCCCAGTCCGGTCGTGGGGTTCACCAGGCCGGAGTTCGTCGACAGGTTGGAGAGCTTCATCCAGTAGTAATCGGCGGTGAGGGTCAGCCGGCCGTCGAGGAAGCTCGCCTTGGCGCCCACCTCCTGGCCCTCGCCGAACACGTTGGGAAACCGTTTGCCGTTGATGTCGACCGTCGTGTAGGCGGTCGGGTTGAACATCGTCGAATAGCTGTAGTACAGCGAGACGTCCTTCACCGGTTTGAACAGCGCGCCGGCGCGCTTCACGGTGTCGTCGTGCTTTCCGTCGGACTGCTTGACGCTGATCCGCGAGGCCCCGGCGTTGACGATCACGCGATCGTTCAGGAGCGAGGCGGTCTCGAGGAAATAAAACGTGTCTTTCGGGGCTCCGGTGAAGGTGTCCGGCTTGCTGCGCGAGGTGGCCAGCGGCGCGTAGCTGTTGTAGTCCGCGGGATGGTACAGGTTTGCCGTGATGAAATTCGCCTGGTAGAGATAAGTCTTTCCCGTGCCTTCGCGGTTGTCGTACAGGTAGCCGAAGTTGCTCTGCAGGTTGACGGGGCCGACCGAATATTTGCCGATGTTGTCCGTGCCGTAGACGGTCGAGATGAAATTCTCGTCGTAGTCGAAGAACGCCGTGACGATCGTGCCGGTCACATAGTCGACCGAGGTCAGCAGCGGCATGCCGATCGAGGGACGGTCGGTCACGGTGCGGTCATAGTAAACGCGCGTCTGCCAGTTCTCGGTGAACTCGTGGGTGAAATTGAGGCGCACGTCATTCGAGTAAAGTCCCGCCGTGCCATAGTCCGGGGCGTAACGGAACTTCCATCCGCGCGGACCCTCGAAGGGCTTGATGACGTTGCCGGGGGCGACGACATTGTTCGCGTCCAGCGTGCCGGTCTCGATCGTCGCATGCTCATAGCTGGCGCGGATCGTGGTCCGGGCATTGCGCCATTGCAGCGAGGAGATGAAGATGCGGCGGTCGTCGCGGTAGGAATCGTTGTACCCGTCGGAATTCTGGTAGGCGCCGATCAGGCGGTAGGAGAATCCGTGGCCGAGGGGCCCGGTCACATCCAGGTCGGTGCGCGCGAATCCAAAACTGCCGTACGAGGCCTTGAGACTCGCGTCGAAAACCGGCGCCGGCTTTTTCGTCGTCTTGATCACCAGGCCGAAAATGCTCGAGCTGGGCCCGTACAGCAGCGCGGTCGGACCCTTGAGGATCTCGTACGAGTCGATGCCGACATTGTCCGCAAAGAACATCAGGTCGGGAATGTCGTCCACCAGGGTGAAGCCGGTGCGCGAGCCGCGGATCTGGAGCTGTTCGCCGCGGACATAGGGATTCACTCCGCTGGCGACGAATTTCAGGGTGTCGCTGGCCGATTCCGAAACGCCGATGTCGTCGATCAGATCGCGCGGGATGACGGTGATGTTTCCGGGCGTGTCCGCCAGGTCCATCTTGGTCTTCATCCCGGAGATGGATTGCTTGGCAAAGTAACCCTGGTCGGTCGAGCTCTTCACTTCGAAGGCCGGCAAATTGACGAGGTCCTTGGAAGAATCCGCGGCGTCAGCCGGCGCGGGGCTCGGAGCAGCCTGCCCGCGGGCAAGGCCGATGGCTAGGGAACACAGGAAAAAGGCCCGCAACGCGGACCGGATCGAGGCAAGGCAGGGGAGGTAAGCAGTCATGGTGGAGGCGGAAATGAGGGGCCGGCCGGCGGAGCCGTCAGCGGGGAAGAGCAAACATGGCACGCTGCCGGGAAGTGCGGAGCGCGGGGAAAGCCACAGGCATGAGACGAGATTATCCGATTGCCGGGCCGAACGAAATCGGATCAATGATCAATTTTATACATAATATGCCCAAGAATGGATCGAACTATTTCCGGTATCTCCTGCCCGCGCCGGAGCAGGCGCTCTGGGGCATGAGCGTCACCGCGGCCGGCTTCACGCACGTTCCCGCCGGCGCGTCGTACCCGCTGTCGAAGCATCCCGCCGACCACGATCTCGCCTGGGACCGCGGCCGCGTGCTGGAGGCGGTGCAGATTGTGCTGATCGAATCGGGCCGCGGAGTTTTCGAAACCCGCGAGGGCGGCCAGAAGCGCGTCGAGGCGGGAACCGCCTTTGCCGTCGTCCCCGGCACCTGGCACCGCTACCGGCCCGATCCTGCCACGGGGTGGGACGAGAGCTGGGTCGAGGTGCAGGGCCCCGTCCTCGACAAGCTGAGGCGCAAGGGGCTGTTCGACACCGCGACGGTCGTGCGCGGCAACGCGTTCCTGGCGAGCATGGACAAGGCGCTCGACGAGGTCCATGCGCTGGCGCGGATGGGCACGCCGGGTTTTCAGCCCGAGCTTTCCGCCCGCGCCTACGGGGTGGTCGCCGCGTGGGCGCAGATGGACGGCAAGCACTCGGCGCCGACGCGGCTGACGCGCGCGGTCCTCAAGGCCGAGCAGCACCTGGCGGAGCATTTCACGGAGCCGGTCAACGTGGAAAAACTGGCCCGCCAGCTCGGGGTCGCGTATTCGCATTTCCGGCGGGCGTTCCGGACCCATACGGGATATGCTCCTTGGCAATATATCCTCCGCCTGCGGCTCGGCCGGGCGCGCCGGCAGCTGGTCTCCGGCGAGGATGCGACGCTGGAAGAAATCGCCACGCGGCTCGGGTTCAGTTCGGGCTTTCATTTTTCGACTACGTTCAAGCACGCCTTCGGCGTGTCGCCCGACCAATGGCGCCGCCAGATGCGCGGCGATCGCCCCCACCCCGCCCCGGCACCCAAGTCCGGCACGCGGCCAAAGCGGGCCAACTGGACGAAGAGCCTCCGTCAGGAATGAGGGCCGCGAGGGGCAGGCCGGGAGCGTGTAGCACGGGTCTCCGACCCGTGAAGGTGGACTCGAGCGAAACGGGTGTGCTCGACGTGCTCCGTTGGCAGAGTCCGCCCACACGGGTCGGAGACCCGTGCTACCCAGCCGCTGGCTAGGCCAGGTGGAAAACTTCCGTGAGCGTCTCCGCCCGGGGCGAGCCGTCCGCGTTGCTGTCCATCAGGTCCTGCATGTGCGCCCACCAGCGCCGGCATGCCGCCGTGTTCGCGACCTGCGACCAGCGCTCCTCGCTTTCGATCTCCACGTAGGCGAAAAGCCGCCGCGACGCGGGCTCGAGAAAAATCGAATAGTTCGAGGCGCCATGCGCCTTGAGCTCGCGCTCGAGGTCCGGCCAGATCGGGCGATGCCGGCGCGCGTACTCGTCCTCGCAGCCGGGGTGGAGGAACATGACGAAGGCTTTCCGGAGCATGGCGGGTTGAAGGCGTGAGCGTCAGAATTCAGATGGCACGGCGCGCAAGCTTTGATGCCCTTGCACCGTCGCGCGTCGAGCGCGAATTCCGCGAGATGGGCGGTTTGTGTATAAATTTGATCATCCGTGGGATTTCGCCGATGACGGGATTCCGCTAGGATGAGGCGCGCTGGCAACCTCGACCTCGAAGGAAAGACCCGTCCCATGAATCCCCCGCATGCTCCCCTGATGGATGAACCCCTGCCGCGGCCCCGCCGCTGGGGCGCGCCGGAAATGGCGCGTCTCGCTGCGATGCTCGAGCAGGATTCCCTGTTCTACTGGAATGGGCAGCAGACCGTGGCGCTGCTCGGGGGCTTTCGCGAACTGTACCCGCTCGAGTACGCGTTCGCCTGCTCGTCGGGCTCGGCGGCGATTCATATCGCGATCGCCGCACTGCGGTTGAAGCCGGGCGACGAGGTCATTGTCCCGCCGATCACCGACATGGGAACGGTGATCGGGATCCTGTACCAGCAGTGCGTCCCCATCTTCGCCGATCTCGATCCGGCGACGTATAATCTGGACCCAGCCGACGTCCGCCGGCGGATCAGCAGCCGGACCCGCGCGATCATCGCGGTGCACCTGGCCGGCAATCCATGCGATGTGTCCCAGCTCCAGGTCATCGCCCGCGAACACAATCTGGCCCTGATCGAGGATTGCGCCCAGGCGTGGGGGGCGCGCGCACAGGGAGCGCCGGTGGGGCTCGCGGGAAACCTGGCGTGCTATTCGCTGAACCAGCACAAGCACGTCACGTGCGGCGACGGCGGAATCGTCGCAACGAACGACCTCCGCTACGGGCCCGGGTTGGGCAAATGGGGAGACAAGCATTACGATCGGATGGCGGGCGGCCGCGATCCGGAGGAACTCGCCCCCAACTACCGCATCAGCGAACCGCAGTCAGCGGTGGCGGCCGCGCAGCTGAAACGCCTGCCCGAGATCGCCGCCCGCCGCTCGGCGGCCGGCGATCGGCTCACGGCATTGTTGTCGGGCACTCCCGGATTGCGGCTTCCCCGCGTCAACGCCGGCGACACCAGCAGCTATTGGTTCTACCTCGTGCGCGTCGAGGCCGAGAAATTTCGGGTGACGCGAAACGAGCTGGCCGCGTCGCTGGCCGCCGAGGGCGTCGCCTGCCAGGCCGGTTACATTCCCCGGCCGATCTATCAGTATCCCGTGTTCCGGAATCATAATTTTTTCGGCGGCCAGTGGCCCATCCGCGATCTCGGGTTGACGTCGGTGGACTACCGCAACGTGAGTTGCCCCGTGGCCGAGGAAATCCTGCGCGACTGCATCATCTTCACCCTGAACGAGGCGATGTCGGATAGTTACATCGACAAGCTGGCCCACGCCATCCGCGCCGGGTCGAAACGATCGCTGAAATAAGCGCCGCGGCGCCCGAGACTGACCTTCACCCCATGCCAAAGATCAATCGCTCGAATTCCAGGGATCGGGAAAATCCGCGACGGCTGCGTCCGTTCGCGTCGATCGACGCGGCCTGCCGCCGATGGCTGCTCGCCGCCTTGCTCGCCGGCATCGCCGCGCCGACGCCGATCGTGAGCGCGGCGAAGCCGGACGTTCCCGCGCGTGCCATCATGCGCGAGACGCTGGTGGATTTTCCCGACGACTGCGCGGTCGCGGGGCGCACGCTGGTGCGCGAGGACATCGAGGCCCTCATGACGAAACTCGCCGGCCTGGGCATTCGCCGGGTCAGCTGGGCCTATTACGGCGACGGGCACGGCGGATTCCTGGTGCCGGAGGGTTTTCGCGAAGCCAGTCCCTACCAGGGCGACGAGCCCAGCGACTGGAAGAATCTCGCCGCAACCTACCGGGCCCTCGGCAACCCGCTGAAAGTCGCGGTCGAGGCCGGACATCGCCACGGCATCGAGGTGTACGCCTACTACAAGCCGTATGAGACCGGCCCGGGCGTGATGTTTCCCGAAGGCACGGAACTCGCCAAACGGTGGGGCGTGCTGCCGTGCATCGGGCAGGAGCTGGTGTGGATGGATCCGTTCGTGCGGGATCACCCCGAACTGCGGATCCAGCGCCGGACGGATGATCTTCCCGAAGGAGTGGCCTCGACGCCAATCGCCGCGCTCACGCTCACGAAGAAAGACGCCGCACCGACGCGGGTGACGGCGGAGCACCTCCAGATCTGGACCAGCCCGAATAATTTCCAGTACCAACCGAAGCGGTGCACTTTTTCCCTGTCGGAATCCGTCGAGCCCTCGTCCCGCGAGGTCCGCGACCAGATGGGTCGGGTGGTGACGAAAAAGGGCGACCCGGTGCGCGTGCTGCGACTGACGGGTTTGGATCTCCGCGATAAATTTGTGCTGGTCACGACGGATTTTGCAGAGGGCAAGCCGGACTTCGCCAACTCCGGGCTGGCCCTGCTCACTGCATGGGACTCCGCGGGACGTGAAATCCCGGGGTGCGTGGCCTCCGGCGGCACCGTCTGGGGCGAGAGCCTGGTTGATTTTCGAAAGAGCGGCGTGATGTTCGACTACGGGTGGGGAGCGGGCGAGGTGACACTCGATGCACCCAACCATCGCGTGCAGAAGATTCCGACGGCGGAACTCCCGCTCGACGCGGCGGAGAACAACGGGAAGCAAGGCTTCATCGCCTTCGCCCGCGGCCGCAATGCCTACCTCCCCGGCGCGCTCTGCGAGACGGAACCCGCGGTGCGTGCGTTCTGGCTGCGGAATCTCGACGAGATCATCGCGGCCGGAGTCGATGGCGTGGATTTCCGGGAGGAAAGCCACAGCACGCATACGGATCATCCGGGGGACTACGGATTCAATCCGGCCGTGCTGGCCGAGGCGCGGAAACGTCCCGGCAACCTGCTGGCCAACATTTCGGCCGTGCGCGGCGAAGCGTACACGAGTTTCCTGCAGGAGTCCCACGCCCGGCTGGCAAAGGCCGGCCGCAAGATGCGCTACAACCTGCAGATTGATTTTTTCCGGGACCATCCGCCCACCAACCGGCTGCTGGCCTACCCGGCAAACATCCGCTTCGAGTGGGCCAAATGGATCGGGGGAGGAATGCTCGATGGAGCCATCCTGCGCTTTTTCAGCCTGCCCTTCGACGTGCTGTTCCATGACGACGTGACCCAGGAAATGATCTCGCGGGCCCAGGCCGCTCATCTCCCCATCGCGGTCAACCGCTACATCGACACGGCCGGCGACAAGCTGGCCGATGAATTCGCGCGCGTCGCGACCGACCCGCGCTTCGACTCGTTCATCTTTTACGAGGTCAGCTCCTTCATCAGTTTCGGCGCCAAGCCGGGGGAATGTGTCGTCAAGAATCCCCGGGTGCTCAAAGCCCTTGCCGCGCACCACGACGCGCCGTGAAAAAACCAATCCCTTCCTCCCTCCATGAATCCAATCACTGAAATTCCCGCGATCGACGTTCACGCGCACTACGGCGACTATCTGAAGCCCGAGGGCCCCGCCCTGGTGAACGAGTTCATGTCGGCGGATGCGCACGCCGTGGCCGAGCGCGCCAGGCTGAGTCGCACCGCCTGGTCGATCGCCTCGCCGCTGGCGGGCCTGCTGCCGCGCGGCCGTCCGGACGCGGCGAAGGCCAACGAGGTCGCGCACGCCGAGATCCCGACGGTCCCCGGACTCCTCCAATATGTCATCGTCGACCCGCTGCGTCCGGAAACGTACGGCCAGGCGCGCCGCATGCTGCAGGCCGGGCACTGCGTCGGAATCAAGATCCACCCGGAGGAGCACAGCTACCGCATCTCCGATCACGGCGACGAGCTCTTCGCTTTCTTCGAGGAAACGGACGCGGCGGTGATGACCCACAGCGGTTGTCCGAACAGCCTGCCGATGGATTTCGTGCCCTTCGCGAACCGTTTCCCGCGCGCCCGCGTGCTGCTCGCCCATTTGGGGAACGGCAACGGCGACAACGGCAGGCCGGATCTCCAGGTCCGCGCGATCCAGGCCGCGCGGCATGGAAACCTGTGGGTCGACACCTCCAGCGGCCGAAGCATTCTCCCGGGCCTCATCGAATGGGCCGTGAAGGAAGTGGGCGCGGAACGGCTGATGTACGGGAGCGACACCCCGCTGTATCATGCGCCGATGCAGCGCACGCGCATCGACACGGCGGAAATCCCCGACGAAGCCAAACGGCTCATCCTGCGGGAGAACGCCCATCGCTACTTCAAGCTCGATCGTCTGCCTCCGGCCTTGAAACCGGCGTGGCCTTCGCCGCTTCAGCAGCCCTGAGGGCGTGCTTCGTCAGGAGTTGATCGCCCCGACGCCGGGTGGAGCGGGCCGGCGCGGGCACTGATTCGCTGAACAGAGCAGCAGGCCGGCATTGATCGGAATGCGCGCCGCTGGTCCTTCGAGGCGGAACAGAAACCCCGAAGCCCGCTTCGCATGAACCAGAATGAATCCTTCCCCGCCCGGCTCGCCGGGCAGAATCGCCGGGATTTTATCCGGCTGTCCGCCGTGGGAGCAGCCGGACTGGCCCTCTCCCGGCCGCTGACGGTCTCGGCCGTGGACGCCGCGGCGCCCCAGCCGGCCATGCACGCTCCGCCGGATGAATCTGCGGTGCTCGCGGAGCGGGCGAAGGATTATCTTCGCCAGATCCAGGAAGTGATGCGCGGGCCGGGCGGCTTGATCATCTCGCATTCGCGGTTCGACACGCGGCGGCCGCTGCAGGAGGGCGAAGAGCTTTCGCCGTACCTGCATCAGGTGCTTGATTCCGTCTGGGGCCCGGAAGCGCCGAAGCCGACGGTGGCCGAGTGGTATTATGGCGAAAACACGGCGTGGGCGACCGGCTGGCTGCTGTGGTCGCAGATGATCCGGTATCGCGTCACCGGCGAGGAGGAGGCGATGACGATCGCGCGCAAATGCTTCCGCGACCTCAACCACCTCTTTGCCCTTTCCCGCCCATTCGAGCCGGGACTGCTGGGCAAGCCCCACGGCGGACGGGGCGGTCAGACCACCAGTTACGACCAATCGGCGAATCCCGTCCTGCTCTACGCGGAGTTCGCGCGCGACTTCGGGACGGCGGAGGAAAAGGGGCAGGCGCGCCGCAATCTCCTCGATCATGGCGACTATTACCTGCGCCGGAACTGGGTGATGAATCATCACGGGAACCTCGCGCGGATTGTCGATCCGGCCCACACCAGCGCGATGAAGTACCTCGCGTGCATGCACGCGGCGTTCGACGCCACGGGCGAGGTGCGGTTTCGCGACAACGCGGTCAAATATGTGCGGCAGATCGCCGGCGCCGGCCTGCTGCCGTGGCCCGCCCAAAACTATGAACTGAACGCGAACCTGATGTATTATTCCTGGCTGGGAGAATACTGGAGCAAGACGAGCGTCGCGGACGCCGCCGACTGGATCGGCAACATCGGGGTTTATTGGGAGGCCGCGCAGCGCGGCCTGGACCAGGAGGGCCTGCTGCTCGACGGGATCTACGATACGCGAAACAAGAAATTCACGCCGACGAAGGAGGGCTGGATGGAGACCAACCCGCCCAGCGCGGGAGGAAAACCCTCCACGCTGCGCTGGTGGCGGTCGCCCACCGGCTACCAGGGCCGCACGCTCTACACCCTGACGATCGCCATCCTCGGGATGCTCGCCCAGAAACACGGCCGCGACCCGCACGCGCATGAAATCTCGCGAAAAATCCTGCTGCGCGTGGATGGGAGCGGACTGCGGCAGTGTTGGGACGACGGCCGGCTGCCGCCGGAAATGCAGCCCTTCGCGAACCTGTTCGGCGCGGAGTTCCCCGCCCAATGGCTGGTCGCCTACTGGATGGGCCGCGAGCAGCGCAGCTGGTGAGACGATCCGGTGAACGCGCTCGCGGCGGGGGCGCACCGTTCAACCGTTTTTCACGGCGAAGAGCGCAAAGGACGCGAAGGAAGTGACGATGGCGAGCGAGTCAGCGGCGGCGGCACTTCCTGTCACTCGTCCTTCGTCGCTTCTTCCGGGGGGCGCGGGCGCGGCGGTCGGCTATTTCAGCCACTCTTTATAGTTCGAGACGTCGAATTTCCCACTATAGCCGTATTTGGTGGCCGGTTCGTAAAGGGCGGCGAGGCTCGGGATTTTTTTGCCCATTTCCTCGTTGATCTTCAGGCAAAGGCGCATGGCGTTGCTATAACGATCGGCGTCATTCGCAGACGTGGATTTGCAGTATATCGCCCAGGCGGCCGGAATCTCCTCTCCCGTGGCGCATCTCATTTTTAGCCGGACGACCGTGCGGGTATATTCTTCTTTCGCGCGCGGATTGATCACAATATAGCCAAAGTCGATGATGATTGCGTCGCCCGCCGCGTTGTCCACTTCGCCGATTTCGGTTAATTCCCAGGAGGCGATCACGGCCCGGCTTTTGTCCGGCAACTCAGCGTGAATGACGCCGTATTGCGCATCCGGATAAAGCTTCGGCAGCTCCTCGACCAACGCTTGGGCCAGGGTCTTCTCCTTCATCCGATAGGGTCCGAACACCTCCTTGGCGTGAGGGGCCGCGAGGCGGGCCTGGCCCGGAAATTTTGCGCGTTGCCCCGTGTCCCAGATCTTCTGGAGCTCCTCGGCCGTGTGCGGCTTTTGGCTCGATTGAGTTTGGGCGTGCGCTGGGGCGAACGCCAGCGACAGGGCGGTGGCGGCGAGGGCGAGGAGGCTTTTTTTCATGGGATGGATCAGAACTGGGTTTTTACGGAGAAGGTGATTTTGCGCGGATCGCCCGGATTGATGCGCGTGGCATCACCCTGCTGGATGGCGGCGACGTAAAGCCGGTCGGTGATGTTGCCGACGTTCAAGGCGTAGTTGTAGCGTCCCTTTCCATAATAGACGCCGACATCGAGGCGCGCATAGCTTGGCGCTTCCAATCGAGCGGCCGGCACGTTGGTGATGATTCCCTGCCGCTGGCCCACGTAAATGGCACCGATGCCGAATCCCAACCCGCGCAGGGCGCCGCGGCTGAAATTATAGCGGGTCCAGAAATTGCCGCTCGCGTGGGGGGAGTTGTCGAGCTGGGCCCCGACGATGCTCGCGGTGGTGGACTTCTTCACGCGCGCATCAATGTAGGTCGCGCCGACCCGGATTTCCCAGTTTGGCCAAGGTTGATAGGTCGTGTCGAACTCCACGCCGGTGCTCTCCTGCAGACCCGAAAGGTTGGCGATGGGATTTCCCGACGGAGCAGTCTGTCCCGTGGCGCTCAGGACATTGCGTTTCCTGATGTCGTACGCGCCGAGGGCGAGGGTCAGCCTTTCATCCAGGGCCTGAACCTTCACCCCGAGTTCAACCTGGGTGGAGGACTCCGACGGGAAATTCGGATTGTCGCTGGCGTCGACGTTGCCGGAGGTTTGGGGCTTAAATCCCTCGCAGTAGTTGGCGTAGACCGAAACCTGGCGCGCGGCATGATAAAGCAGCCCGATCGAGGGCAGCACGCATGTCGTGGTGGATTTGATCCCCCGATTCGTGATCACCTCATACTGGTAGGCGTCCTGCTTGTCCCAACGCACGCCGGCGGTCGCATCCCAGCGTTCGCCGAGCGTCAGTTTGTCCGACGCATAGGCTCCATAGTTCCATAGCGTCGTCTTTCGGTCCTGCGGCTGGTAGCTCGGGAGGATCGGCGGAATGGCCGGATAATTGCCCGGGGCATCCGGCGCCGAGCGGTACAAGTTGATTCCCGGATAATTCGGCTTCTGCGCCACGCGGTAAAAATCGCTCCACTCCTTTCCGCCGCTCACTCCGGCAATGAGGGTGTGCCGGAATGCCTTCGGACCGAGCTCGCCGGAGACGTTCGCGTCGATGAAATTATACCGGCGCGAATTGTCCTGCAATTTGAAGCGCCCGGTAATGCTCGAATTTCGATAGTCAACCGGGTCGCTGACGATTGCGCCCTGGATCACCTCGATCGCCCTGCGGGAATCCGTGTGCCAGGTGGCCCGGTACGCCACGCGGGCGGTCCACACGTCAAGGAGGCGGGTTTGGAAAAGCGCGGTCAACGACTCCCCGTAGTCGGTGTCCTTGGCATCCGGCGCGGTATAGGTGACATTGATCGGGGGCAGAAGGCCGATGTTCAGGAAGGGCACCACCAAGCCGTCGTTCGCCTGGCGATCCTCGCGCACGTAATCCATCTTGAGGCTAAGCCAGGTGTCACTGCTCCATTTATAGGTGAGCGACGGATATAGATAGGTGCTATGCTCGTAATAATAATC
>JAQGON010000072.1 GCA_028293565.1 Verrucomicrobiota bacterium
GGTGCCCGTAAACGTGGGCGCGCCGGCGATATTCACCCAGTAACCGTGACCGGCCGTGACGCTCAATGTCTGCGCACCCATCGTGAGCGCCCCAAGGGAGAGCACGTTGTTCGTCGGTGCCGTCGAGCTGCCGGTATTGTCGACGTTGATCGTCGCGTTCGTCGTCAGGGTCACCGCGTTGCCGAACGACTGCGTCGTGTTGGCCCGCAGGTCGAGGGTCGCCGTCCCGACCGCCGTCATCGTGATGCCGCCCGTGCCGAGAGCCCCTGTCAGATCCTGCGCGCGGAGGGTTCCGGTGTTGATGACGATTGGGTTGGCCGTAGTGTTTGGGCCACTGAGAGTCAAGACGCCGGTCCCCACCTTGGTCAGGCCGGCGGTTCCCGCCAGCACGCCCGAGAAAGTGGTGTTGCTGGTGTCGCCCACCGTCAGCAGACCCGTCAACGTCACGGAACCGGCTCCCGAAAGGGAGCCGACTTGTTGTGCCACGCCGACCGTAAAGAGCGCGTTGTTATTGACGGTCACCGCCGCGGCCGTACCAAGGGCCGACGCCAGGCTGGAGGTCACGGAACCGCGATTGATCGTCAGGGCCGTGCCGGCCCCGAGACTGCTCGCGGCCGTGTTGAAGGTGACGTTGCCGCCGCCTTCCTTGATGATTGTCCGCGCGGTGCTGCCATCCGCGAGCGCGCCAAGCGTCAGCGTTTCCAGCGCGGTCCCATTGTTGACCACCGTGAAGGTCGTGGGACCCGAAAGCGTGACGGTCCCGGTAAACAGGGCGGCGCCAGCCGTGTTGATGGCCAGCAGCGGACCGGCCATGAGCGTCAATCCGGTGGCGCCGGTGCCGAAAGTGAGGTTGCGCAGGCCCTGAATGAGAGTTGAATCCGTGAGGATCGTGCTCGATCCGGCAGCGCTGAATTGCGCGTCGACGGCGAGATTGCCGGAAGCGGTCGTCGGCGCCAGGCTCAGGACGCCGCCATTCAGGATGATGCTGCCGGTGCTGAGCGGATTGGTCGTCCCCGAGGCAGCCACGAGCCGGAGGGTGCCCGCGTTGACCGTGGTGGTACCGGTCCGGGTGGCGGCGGTGGCGCTGCCAAAGATGGCGATCCCGGTGCCGGTTTTGGTCAGCGGGGCTGCGCCGAGCGCATCGAAGACGCCGGTGAAGCTGATCTGCCCGGTGCCGCCGATCGTCGTCGCGCCGGCGAGGGTGATGGCGCCCGACGCCGTCGCGACGCCGGAGCCGGAGCTGATGAGCGCGCCGGCGCCACTCCCGACGCCGATGAGGTTCAGCGGACGGGCGGTCGCAAACCCGCCCAAGTCCAGGGTCACGTTGTTGGCGACGATGACATTCGACGCCGAGCCGAGGGCGCCGGCGCTGGCCAGTTTCAGGGTCCCGGCATTGAGATTGAACAGTCCCGTGAAGCCGCTGGTCCCGCCGAGCGTCAGGACGCCGGTGCCGTTCTTGTTGAAGGCGGCGCCTCCACCGATGGCGCCCTGCGTCACGTTGCCGTAGGAGAAGTCGCTGTTGCTCGTCAGCGTCAGCGCGTTGTTCACATTCACCGTCCCGACGCCGGTCAACGTGGAAATTGATTCGACGGCCCCGAGATTCAGGACGGCCGTGGGCACGGCCAGATTGACGTCCGCCGCTGTATTGAAAATAACGCCATTGGCGTTCAGAGTCGGGGCGAGCGTGGGGATAACGCCGGCGACGCCCAAGGTCACGCTGAGCGAATTCACCAGGCCTCCCGAGGTCGTGGCCGTCAGGATGCCCGAACTGATCAACGTCGGACCGGTGAAGAGGTTCGGGGTGGCGGCGCTCAACGTGGTCACGCCGGAGCCGGTGTTGTTCACGGTCAGGCCACCGAGGCCGCTGATGACGCCGGTCAGAGTCTGCGCGCCGGTGGAGGTATTGCTGAGCGTGAGCAGCCCGCCGCCGTTATTGATCGAACCCGTCATCGTAAAGAGACCGGCGGAGTCGTTCAACCAAGTCTGGGCGTTCCCCAGGGTGACGGCCGCCGACACCGTGGCGGCCGACACCGCCACGTTGTTGGATATCACGGAGGGGACCGTGTGGATGAACAGCCCGTCGTTCACGGTCAGGCCAAACCCGCCGCCCGCGATGTTGTAAGCGCCGCCAAAAGGCGTATTGAAGACGATGCTCCCGACCGTGATGGGCTGGCCGAGCGTCACCAAACCCGCCGAGCCGCTGATCCCGCCGCCGAAAACGGCGCTGTCGCCTTGGGTAAAAGTGAGGTTCGTCGCACCCGCGTCGGTCGTCCAGAGCGGCGTGGTGGTATTCCACGCTCCGACCCCTTCCTGAATTCCGAACGCGTTCGACGCGTCGAAGTTCAGGACCGCCGCCCGCGCGCCGGAGACGCCCGCTGCGAGGGCGCCCAACATGGCGAAGGCAGAACCGAAGCGTCCGAGGGAAACGCTGAGCGGCCGCGGCTTGCGGGGATGCAGGACGGACTTGAGCACGGCGCGGCGGCGCTTACGCGGCAGGAAGCGTTTCATAAGGGTGAGTTGGGGCTGGGCGGAAGAGGGGGCGAATGGTGCTAGCGTGAAACCGGCGAGCCGGAGAATGGTCGCGGGTTGAATAAAACTTTGTTCAGGAGGAGAGCGATTCCGCCGCACGGGCGGAAGGTATTCGGCCGAAATGCAGGCACCGGCGCGGAACATTTTATCGTTCCGCGACGAAGCCGCGCGGCAGCTTGTGCCGTGAAGACTGAATAGAGCTCAAAAGGGGGGAGCGCCACCGTTCTTGCTTCACCCAGTTTTGGCCACATTGCAATGACAATTTCGGCACCTACCGGGTCGCTTGGGGTTAAATATTAATTTTGTTAAAGGTTTCGACCACGGCGTGCGATTCATAAGGGTATCGTAACGAAGGGCTTGCGTGGCCCCGCCAAAGAATTGCCGCCAGTCGGACGGGCGATTCAGAAACTGACGAATTCTTCTCCCGAGAGCGGCGAAAAATGGCCGTCGAAATCGAGTTCGCCGAAAATCGTTTATCACTCTGCCCCGCCGGCTGCCGGAGCGCGGAAACCCTCATCCTTCAGCCGAGCGGGAGCGCGCGAGCAAGACGCGCACTTCTTCATCCGTGGTCTGTGAAAAGTCGTCGTAGAACTGTCCGACCGCCTCAAAATATGCGGGCATCACGGCGCAGGCCACTTCGTCCACTTCCGACCGCAACTGCGCGCAGACTCCAGGATCACCGACCGGAACGGCGGCGACGATCCGGGCGGCGCCCAATTGGCGCAGGGCCGCGACCGCGGCCCGCATGGAGGCTCCGGTGGCCAGACCGTCGTCCACCACGATCACCGTCCTGCCGCGTACCTCCAGCGCCGGCCGGCCTTCGCGGTAAAGTCGCTCGCGGCGGGTGAGCTCGGCCGCTTCGCGCGCCGTCGCCTGGGCCAGCATGGTCTCCGCCTTCGGCAGCCGGCGCAGGACCGACGGATTGAGCACGCGCGCTCCGCCGGAAGCGATCGCCCCCATCGCCAGCTCTTCGAAACCAGGCACTCCGAGTTTCCGCACCACGAAAACGTCGAGCGGCGCACCGAGCGCCTGCGCCACGGCAAAGCCGACCGGGACGCCCCCGCGTGGCAGCGCCAGCACGACGAGGTTCTCGTGGCCGGCGTAGCCGGCGAGCATTTCGGCAAGCCGCCCTCCCGCGGTGGCACGGTCGCGGAAGCCGGGATTCATCGGGGGGGTTTTTGGTTTCGCTCAGCAACGGCCCCTGGTAGAGAGCCGCGGAGAGCGCCGATCGATCAAAGATCGAGGTGCATCGCTTCCTCCGTCTCGGAATCCGCCTCGCTTGGCGGCTCTTCCTGCGCCGGCTGTGAGATGCGGTGCGGATGCAGCTCGCGCTCTGCGCGGAGCCAATGTTCGAGCGAGCGGCCGTCCGGGCGCCCCTCCTCTTCGTAATAGCGTTGGGCGAGCGCCGCGATTTCCGTGAGCTCGTCCAGATGCGCGCCAACGGCCGAGACGGCCGGGTGCCGGTGAGCGATTGAGTTGGCTGAATTCATGATGATTACCTCCAGAGTTGCAGTTGGTTCGCCTCAGCAGGCAGCGACAGTCCAGGGATGTGGGAACGGAGTCTTCGCCGCTCGCCGGCCTTTTCGGATTCGCACCCCAGGCACGCTTCGGACTTGGAAACACCGCCGCTGGGCGCGAGAGAACCGCGCTTCGTCACGGATTTTGATGGCGCCGGGTCGATGATTTTGGACAATTCGACCGCCGCTTATCTCCGAACCAAATTATGAGCATCACAAACTTTGCCCTGCTTGCCCTTTCGCTGGCGTGCGCCGTCAGCACGCTGAACGCCGCGGACGCGATCGACGCCGCCGCGCGCAAAGTCGAAGTGCGCCTGATCGAGCATCGCATCGAGATGCCCAAGGAAATCGCCGCCGGCAAGACGGCGTTCGTCGTCACCAATGCGGGCCAGAAGGAACACAGTTTCGGCATTGATGGCGGCGGCGTAAACAGCAAGCTGCCCGGGACCCTCGACGCCGGCGAAAGCAAAACCCTCCAAATCGACCTCAAGCCCGGGACTTACCGGGTCTACTGCCCGGTCGGCGAGCACGCCATGCGCGGCATGGAGCGCAACCTCATCGTGAAATAAGGGCGAAAGCGCGCGCGGTCCCGCCGGGGAGGAGCGACTTTTCGAAACGTGACCAAACGGTCATTTTCCGCGAGTTCCTCGTGTCATGGACTCACGGTTTGTTTGCGAAAGAAATGGTCGCTTGTCTTCCGACTTCAGCTCCGCCACGGATTAGGCCCGCTGTGTCCAACACTCCTCGTCCCGTGCCTTCGGCGTGCACACTCGTCATCCCTTTCTTCAACGAGGTGGAGGGAACTCCCGCCTTTCTCGAGGAGTTGGCCACCGCCCTCAGTTCGCAGCCGGCAGTGGCCGAAGTGATTCTGGTCGACGACGGGAGCACGGACGGAACCCGGGAGGTTCTGGAGCGCGCGGCGGCCACCCGCCCCGGCTGGCGGGTCGTCGTGCAGGCGAAAAACCAGGGACAGGCGGCGGCGCTCTATCGCGGGATGCGTCTGGCGTCGTCGCCCGTGATCGTGACGATGGATGGCGACGGCCAGAACGATCCCGCCGATATTCCCTCGCTCCTCGCGCGGCTGGAGGAAACCGGAGCGGACATGGTGGCCGGCGTGCGCGTCGAACGGAACGACTCGTGGCTCCGGCGGCGCATGTCCCGCCTCGCCAACGGCGTTCGCCAGCGCATCCTGCGTGATGGCGTGCGCGACACCGGCTGCGGACTGAAAGTCTTTCGGCGCGAGGTCGTGGAGGCGTTTCTGCCGATGCGCACCCTGTACTCTTTCATGCCGGCGCTCGCCGTGGCGGGCGGCTTTCGCGTCGTGGAGCAGCCGGTGCGGCACCGCGCCCGCGAACTCGGCACCTCAAAATACGGGCTCGGCGTCATGCTCTGGCGGCCGTTGCTCGATCTGCTGGGAGTCTGGTGGTTCACCCGCCGCCGCTTTCAGGCAAACCACGAAGACGGGGCGAAGCGTTCATGATCGGTACGGAACCGAAGGGATCCTGGTGGCTGCCGCTCCTCGCCGTCGTCGTGCTCTTCACGCTGCTCGGCTCGCGCGGGCTGAACGAGCCGGATGAAGGGCGCTACGCGGAGATCGGCCGCGAAATGGCCGTCTCCGGTGACTGGCTCGTGCCGCACCTGAACGGCTTCGAGCATTTTCAAAAGCCGCCCCTGCTCTACTGGCTGACGGCTCTCTCGATGCGGCTGCTCGGCCCGAACGAGTGGGCCGCGCGGCTCCCCCCCGCCTTCGCCGCGCTCGGCACGGTGCTCCTCACCGCCTGGATCGGCACGACGCTCTTCGGCCGGCGGGAGGGCTATCTCGCGGGGTTGATCCTCCTCTCGAGCGGCGGCTTCTTCATCCTCGCCCGCCTCCTGACGCCAGACATGCTGATGACCTTCTGGATCACGGCGGCTCT
>JAQGON010000074.1 GCA_028293565.1 Verrucomicrobiota bacterium
GGCGACGTCCGCGACGAAACCGCTCTCACGCTGCTCTTCAATGAAAAGCACAAGGAGATCACCAACCGGCCCGGCGGTTAAACCCGCATCTACAAGCTCGGCCAGCAGCGCCTCGGCGACGCCGCCGAGCTCGCCCTGATCGAGTTCGTGAAGGCCGACGACGCCGGCTACAAGAAGTCGAAGGGGAAGAAGAGCCCGAAGGCCAAGAAAGCCCGGACGCCCAAGGCCGCCGGCTCGACCGAGGCCGTTTCCGCCCCCGAAGCCGGGAAGTCCGAAGGCGAAGCCAAGAGCTGACCCTCCGTTTCTTTTCCTTTCCCCACGCGCCGAAGGTTTCCTTCGGCGCGTTTTTCGTTTAGCCGTTGGTCATGCTGATTAGCGTAGCACCCGAGGTCACGGGGCTGAAAGACTCCGTCCGTGAAGCAGGACCGCGCAGGTCCGCTCGGTCGAATCAGCCTCCCCACGCCGGCCGCCGCCGTTCGCATTTCCGCGCAGCGTGCCGGGTCACCGTCGCAGCCAAGGCCACGAGGCCGGCCCGCACCGCCGTTTCATAACGCCTCACCGCCCGCACCATGCTTTCGCTTCCCGCGGCCGTCGTTGTCTACTGCGCCCTGATCGCCGTCGTCTTCCTCGCGCTCTGGTTTTACTACGACCGCCGCGACCATGCGCGCTTCGAAATGGAACGACGGAAGGGCACGTTCCACTGCATCCGCTGCGACGCGCTCTACACTGCCCCGACCGGCATCGACCTCGCGAAATGCCCCCGCTGCGCCTACGAAAACACCCGGCTGCGTTTCTGATCAGCCGCGCAGCAGTAAAGCGGCGCGGGTCTCCGACCCGTGAAGAGAGACTCTGCCCGCGTAGTGGTTCCCGCCGCTGCCAGCCTCCACGGCGTCCCTCCTGCTTGGATGCGCGCACCACGCCGCGCTCCGGGGTTGAACCGGCCGCAGCCTCGATTTTTTGATTTCTATCCGGGAAAAACCCTCCCAGTTTCCCGTATGGCACAGACAATCGCGGTTCTCGACTTCGGTTCGCAGCTCACGCAGGTCATCGCGCGGCGGATCCGGGAGTGCCAGGTCTACTCGAAGATCTACCATTTCAGCACGCCGGCGGAAAAATTGCGCGAGGACGGCGTGGTCGGGATCATCCTCTCCGGCGGACCGCAGAGCGTCTATGCGAAGACCGCGCCACATCCCGACCCGGCGATTTTTGAACTCGGCGTCCCCATCCTCGGCATCTGCTACGGCGTTCAGCTCATGGGCCATTTCCTCGGCGGCAAGGTCGCGCTGAGCAAGGAGCGCGAATACGGCCACGGTCACCTGACGATCAAGCGCCCGGGAAAACTTTTCGCCACGCTGCCGCGCAAGCTGCGGATCTGGAATTCGCACGGCGACAAACTCACGCGCCTGCCGCCCGGCTTTGTCGCGACGGCCGGTTCGGAAAATTCGCCGTATGCCGGGATCGAGGACGCGAAGCGGAGGTTCTATGGCATCCAGTTTCATCCGGAGGTCTCCCACACCGAGCACGGCGTGGACATGATCCGCAATTTTCTCGTGAAGATCTGCGGCGCCCGGCAGGACTGGACGACCAGGGATTTCATCGCGCACGCCGTTGCGGCCATTCGCTCGAAGGTCGGGAAGTCCCGCGTGATCCTCGGCCTCTCGGGCGGCGTCGATTCCTCCGTCGCGGCCGCGCTCCTGCACAAGGCCGTCGGCCGCCAGCTCACCTGCGTGTTCGTGGACAACGGCCTCCTGCGCAAGGGCGAGCGCGCCACGGTCGAGGCGCTCTACCGACGTCACTTCAAGATCGATGTCCGCGTCGTCGATGCGTCGGCGCTCTTCCTTCGCCGCCTTCGCGGGGTCGTCGAACCCGAGCAGAAACGGAAGATCATTGGTCGCACCTTCGTCGAGGTCTTCGAAAAGTCGCTGCGCCAGATCGGGCACGCCGATTTCCTCGCGCAGGGCACGCTTTACCCGGACGTGATCGAAAGTGTCTCGATCGCCGGCAACCCGGCCTCGCTGATCAAGACGCATCACAACGTGGGCGGACTCCCGGCGCGGATGAAGCTCAAGCTCGTCGAGCCGCTCCGCGAACTCTTCAAGGACGAGGTGCGCGCCGTCGGCGCCGTGCTCGGACTGCCGCGCGAGGTCGTCTGGCGGCAGCCCTTTCCCGGCCCCGGGCTCGGCGTCCGCGTCATGGGCGACATCACCGCCGAAAGACTCGGGATCCTCCGCAACGCCGACGCGGTGCTGCAGGAGGAGATGATGCGCTCCGGCTACTACTGGAAAGTCTGGCAGTCCTTCGCGGTGTTCCTGCCCGTCCGGACGGTCGGCGTGTTCGGCGACGAGCGCACCTACGATTACGTGGTGGCGCTGCGCATCGTCGAGAGCGTCGACGCGATGACGGCCGACTGGGCGCGCCTGCCCCACGATCTTCTCCAGAAAATCTCGAGCCGCATCACCAACGAGGTCCGCGGCGTCAGCCGCGTCGTCCTCGACATCAGCTCCAAGCCCCCGGCAACCATCGAGTGGGAGTGAACGACGCCGGAAAACAGCGCAGGCCGGCAAGATGGCTGCGCTACTAGGACACCGCCCGCTCGTCACCGGGCTTTCCTCCGGGCGAACTTTCGTCCAACCTCCCTCCCCATGACTTTCCCCCGCCACCGCACCTTCCTCCTGGTGCTGTTTGCCTGCTCGAGCGTCCTCTCCCGCGCCGAACTCCCGATCATCGCCAAGGCGCGCGCCTTCGTCGGACCCGACGAGGCGCTGAATTCCGTCAAGTCGATCCATTACGTCGGCTCGCTCATCACGCCGGATCCGCAGGACGCGAAGAAGATGACCTACGTCACCGTGGAAATCATCCTTCAGGCGCCGTATCGTCAGCGGATCACCGCCAGCTCGGACAAGAGTGTCGAGATCACCGGACTCGACGAGTACGACGCGTGGCACCGCGTGCAGGATCCCAAGGACTCGTCCAAATGGCGCATGCAGCTGATCGGCAAGCCGCAGATCAAGCGCCTGCGCGCGAACACGTGGGAGAACCTCGCGTTCTATCGCGGGCTCGAACGGGAGGGCGGAAAGGTCATCGACCAGGGCAACGCCCCGGCCGATGGCGTCCGGTGCCGGAAAATAGCCTATGTCCATTCGGACGATATTGTTTTCTACCGCTATTTCGACGAGCTGACGGGCCGCCTCGTTTTGACCGAGAACGAAGCCGGTGTTTCCATCCGCGAACAGGGCGAAATCCGCGTGAACGGCATCCGCTTTCCGAAGGCGATCAACACCACGTCCAAGGATCCCAAGGGACACGAGCAAACCCTCACCCTGACGTTCGACAAGATCACGTTGAACGAATCCTTTCCCGCCAGCGCGTTCGCGATTCCTCCGATTTCCGGCCGCTGAACCGTGCACCGTGCGCACGCTCTCCCATACTTCGCGGACCTTCATGGACGACCTCGCGGCGTTTTGCCGCAGCGCCGTGGTCTCGCGCGAATTCTCGGCCGGCGTCGCCGCCATCCTCGCCGCGGTCCATGAGCGCGGCGACGAGGCGGTCGGCTACTATGCCGCCAAGTTCGACGGCGCCAAACTTCAGGCGCGCGATTTTCGGATCAAACCCGCCGAGCTGACCACCGCCGCGCGGCGGTTGTCGGCGCCGGAACGCCGGGCGCTCATGTCTGCCCATGAAAACATCACGGCCTTCAACCGCCGCACGCTGCCCAAGGGCTGGACGGCAAAAAACAAGCAGGGCGCGCTGGTGGGGGAAAAATTCGACCCGCTCCGCCGCGTCGGAATCTATGTGCCCGGCGGGCAGGTGCCGCTGGTGTCGACGGTCCTGATGACCGCGACCCTGGCCCGGATCGCCGGCTGCCCCGAGATCGCCGTGTTCACGCCGTCGAACTCATCGGGCAAGGTCGCGGACGGAATTCTCGCCGCCCTTCACCTCGTTGGCGTGGAGGAGGTCT
>JAQGON010000095.1 GCA_028293565.1 Verrucomicrobiota bacterium
GCCGACTCGCTCGCCCATGGAACGCCGGCGCGCCATTGGCCGCTGCCCGAAAAATTTGGCCGGCGGAATGACCCCCGGCAGATTTTCGGCGGACTGGATTTGTGGGATAACCGGCCGGCCGACGACACGTGGCAGGCCGAGGATTTTCCTGGGCGCGAAGAATGGCTCAGGGAGCAGGCACCCTGATCGCCGCACGGGTGAATGTTTCCACCGCACCGGTCGCGGCTGACCGGCCATCCTCCCGCGCCTGGATGACCGTGGCGCTGCTCTGCGTCGTCGCCTGCCTGAACTACCTCGACCGCGTGATGCTCACGACGATGCGGGGATCGATCCAGGAGGCGATCCCGATGACGGACGCGCAGTTCGGCCTGCTGACCTCGGCGTTTCTTTGGGTTTACGCCGTCCTCAGCCCGTTCGCGGGATTCCTTGCTGATCGTTTTGGCCGGGCCCGGATGATTATCACGAGCCTGTTCGTGTGGTCGAGCATCACGTGGCTGACCGCGCACGCGCACTCATATGAGCAACTCCTGATGGCGCGGGCCCTCCTCGGCGTGAGCGAGGCCTGCTACATTCCCGCGGCGCTGGCATTGATCTCGGACTATCATCGCGGCGGCACGCGATCGATGGCGACCGGACTGCACATGATCGCGGTGTCGATCGGCGCCGGCCTGGGCGGACTGGGCGGGGTGATCGCGGAACATGGGAAATGGAATTCACCTTTCATTCTCTTCGGGGCGATCGGGGTCGGCTACAGCGGACTGCTGCTCATCTTCCTGCGGGATGCTCCGCGGGCCGACGCCGGACCGGTCGTGAAAGTGAACCTGGGCGCGTCGCTGAAGAGCCTTTTCAGCCACGGCTCTTTCCTCCTCGCGATGCTGTACTGGGGACTGCTGGGCATCGCGGGATGGGCGGTGGTGGGCTGGCTGCCGACTTACTTCGGCGATCATTTTCACCTCTCCCAAGGCGAGGCCGGCATGTCGGCCACGGGTTACCTGCAACCGGCGGCCTGGGGCGGCATTCTCCTGGGGGCGTGGCTGGCGGACCGATGGAGCCGCCGGAATCCGCGCGGGCGGATTTTTGCGGTGGCGATCAGCCTCGGGGTCGCGGTGCCCTGTATCCTGATCGGCAGCCACACCGACGTCTTCGCCATCGCGCTCGTCGGATTCATGCTGCACTCGGCCGCCTATAATTTCAGCGACTCGAACATGATGCCGATCCTGTGCATGGTTACCGACGTGCGCTATCGCGCGACCGGCTATGGCCTGCTCAACCTGTTCGGCTGCGCGATGGGCGGCCTCACCATTTATGTGGGCGGTGCGTTGCGCGACGCCCACGTGGATCTCGCCCATATTTTCGAAGGCGCCGCGGTGGGAATGGCGCTTTGCGCGATCCTCCTGCTGTGCATGAAGCCGCGGCCAGACGACGGTGCGTGAGAGCGGAAAGGGTTTATTTCAACCTCAAGCCCAGGCTCCGGAGCAGGGGGCAGACGTCGCCATCCGCACCGAGGAGATCAGGACCCTGCTGATCGCGCGGTCGAACGACCCGCAGGGCGGAGGGGACGATCGCGTTCCTGAATCCTTATTCCGCCTGGAGGGGATATTTCCCGGTCGCATACTGCTCGTGCCACACCTCGAGGATTTCCTTGGTGAACTGCTTGAGCGAACGCGGTTCCCCGACGGCCTTGAGCATCTCGGGCAGCCAGCGCTTGCCGAACCGCACGTGCTGAGTCTCGTCAGCCATGTCGTAGCGGACGAACTGTTCGTTGAGTCGATGACCGAGCTGGCGATGCGCTTCGAGGCGGCGCAGCCGGTAGGGAAACACGTTTGCCTCATTGCCCATGGTGAGCATTCCGTATTGTTCGACGGGGGTGAACTGGCTGCGCCAGCGGAACACCGCGAGTGCCTGCGGGGCCTTGTACGGATCGTGCTGATGCAGCGTCATCCACTCGTAGCCCATGAGTCCATGCCGCACCTCGTCGTACAGGTGACGGGCGAGATCGTAGAAAAATTCCCAGGTAATGGGCACCGCTGTCATTTGGAACATCACCAGTCCGATGGTCTCGGCCGCGAGCATCTCGGTCGAGTACCGCTCGAACTCCCAGCTGGTGTGTTCGCCGTAGTCGGCTTCGTTCGGTGTATTGCCCCAGATGCCGGCCACGGTTTCGGCGTTGGTGAAACGCTCGTCGCGCGCGGCTTCGTTAGGCGGGACAAAGTTGCGGCGGACCGCGGGCGCGATCGCCGGCGCGGCCGGACGGGTTGCCTCGCCCGTGATCCCTCCGGCGTCGCGGAGGAGCGCGTGGATATAGTCGGCCCAAGGTGCGACCGCGGAATCAAAACGGCGCTCGGCTTCCCACTGGACGAGCAGTTTCTCGATCCGCGCGATCTGCGCGCGTTCGTCCAGGAGGATGTGCGCGATGGCGTAGACGCTCGGCAGGTCGCTGTTCGGAAAGGTCGTGGACTCGTGTTTCTCCATCGCCGCGCACAACGCGGGCTTGAGCACCCGCCAGAACGCGACGGCCAGCGCCAGTTCGTTCGGGGCGTGCAGGATTTCCTCCATCAGCCGGAGGAGGGCGGGATCGGCGGGATTCTGGAACGCGGGAGACTGGATTTCGCGCAGGCGGAGATAGAGTCCGTTCACATGCAGGCTGTCTTCCCAGATGGCCCGCCCGATCTCGCACTTGAGTTCAAAACGCGCGGCCTTCGCGAGCCAGCCCGCCAGCACCCGCATGCTCCGCTGTTCGATATACCGATAGCGGTTCAGCAGCCGCCGGTTGGAGTCGATGTCGATCTCATCGATGATCTGCGTTTCCGGAACGTCCGGCGGAATTGACTCGGGTGGGAAGGACACGGTGATCGGGATTTTGGGCGGGAGACTGGATTTGTCGATGGTCTGCGGGTTGGTCTTTTTTTTGGGCCGGAAACTTTTCCTCCGGTTGATCCGGCCGGCCGGCGCACCCTTGCCCCCGTTCGGGGAAGTCCGGATGAACTGCCATCCGCGTGCGCCGGTGTTGTTGCATCCTCAAAGATCTTGCTCGAAAGCCCTCACCTCCGCGAAGCGGCTGCGGCCTCGCACCAACCGGCCGAGGCGCGGCTTGCGATCGTTGTAGACCTCGACGGCGTCGGCGTCCGCGTAGCGGAAGAACAAGACGCGGCGGTCGCGATCCTTCGAAAAGTTTCCCTCGGATTTGTGCAGGGTCCAGCAGGAGAAAATGAGGCAGTCGCCGGCGCGCAGGGGCATCGGCACGGCCTTTGACTCATCCGGACGGATGACGATTTCGCGATGAGCCTGTTTGTCGGCCGCCGTCAGTCCTGACGCGATCTGCCCCTGTTTGTGGCTGCCCGGAATGATCCAGAGGCAGCCGGTCTCGCGGTCATTGTCCTCGAGCGCGGTCAGACACGTGACCGCGTTGTACGGCTCGAGCTCGCCATACCCGTTGTCCTGATGCCAGGCGAAGGGCTTGGTGTTGCCGCGCATCTTGAACGTCAGCTGGGACGTGACGCCCTTGAGATTCGGGCCAATGATCTGGCTGGCGGCCTCCACCAGCGGGCCCTCGAAATAGTAATCGCGCACCGCGCTCGAACGATGATGGATGTTGGGGAGGAGGGCATTCTCGAGCCAGCTCGCCGTCGGGTCGTAGGGTCCTTTCTCGGCGGTCCAGGCGGCCATGCATTCGTCGACCAGGCGATGAATCCCGGCCGGCGTCAGGACCGACTTCAGCACCAGGAAACCCTGTTCCTGGAAAGTCGCGAGTTCCGCGGAAGTCAGGAGGCGGTGGTTGAAAAGTTCGGGGGCCATGCGGGTGGCGGAGGGGCTCATGGGTGGTTTGTCCGATTTCGTCACGGATTGGGCACGGTCGTTGGGACCGGCTCTTCGACAAGGCTCACTTTACCCATGGGGCGGAAAATTCTCAATGGATGTTTCCATCGGAATGTTGCATGATTTTATCATGCCTTTTTTTGACGATGTCGAATGGATCAGTGGGGCGCACCTTCCGCAGTGCACCGCGTGGGTCGACAAGGCGTTCCCGAATTATTACTGCCTCAACTACGCGCATCGCGGGGTCGTACAGTGGCGGACGGGCCGGCGCGCGTTCCTGGCGCTGAAGGCGCCGGTGGCGTGGTGGACTTTCCCGGGCCCCCGGTTCCAGTACGGCAGCCGGAACGGCGTGGCTTGGGATCATTACTTCGTCTGCTTCCGCGGGCCGCGGATTGCGAAGTTTGTGAAGGAAGGATTGCTGGTTTGCGACCCCCGGCAGGCGTGGGCGCGGATCCACGATCCCGCTGCGTTCAGCCGCGGATTCGAGGCCGTCATCGGTTCCGGACAGGATCTCACCCGGTTTCCCCAACGGCGCATTCACGGGCTCGAGAACCTGCTGCTGCATCTCACCGAGCCGCCCGCCCCCTCGGGTACGGGGGAGAGGGAGCAGCGGCTGCGACGCTTGGTCGACGAAATCCGGCGGGCGCCGGCGACGAACTGGGACTTCGGCGCGGAGGCCCGCCAGGTCGGAGTGTCGACGCCGCATTTTCACCGGTTGTTCCGCGGGCTGACCGGACTGCCGCCGCAACAGTTCGTGATCCGCACGCGGGTGGAGGCGGCCGCGCGTCACCTGTTGACGGGGGACAGTCCGCTGAAGTCGATCGCCGGGACGGTGGGCTGTCCGGACATCTACTATTTTTCCCGTCTCTTTCGGCGGCATTTCGGGATGCCGCCCGGACGCTATCGCCGCGAGGCCGGGCTACCGTGAACGGTCGCGCCGTCAGCGGCGCGACCGGGTCGCCTCACGCGAGGCCGTCATGGCGCGCGACAAGCAGCAAGTCGGCGAACCGGTCCAGCTCGGCCTCGGTGGAGTAAAGAGCCGGAACGACCCGCAGTCCCCGGAACTCCGCGTGTTCCACGCCGGCGACAAGCACCCGGTGACGTTCCCAGAGCCAGGCGGCGAGTTTCGGCGGCGACAACCCGGGCGCCACATCGATGCTCATGATGGCTCCGCCCAAGCCGGGCTTTCGGCTGGTGTTCAAAGTCACGCCGGGCAGTTCGGCGAGACGGGAAACCCAGCGCTCGCGCAGCCAGACGAGGCGCTCGCGCTTTCGCTCGACGCCGACCATCTCCCAGAAGTCCAGGGCCGCGCCGATCGCCAAGTAGGGCGCGGCGGAGGCGGTCCCGATCGCTTCAAAGCGGCGGATGTCAGTGGGAGCCCGGTCGGTCGGCGGCTGCAAAGGCCAGATGGTCGGAATCAGCTCTTTCCTGATATAAAGAAAGCCAGTGCCGTGCGGGGCGCTGAGCCACTTGTGGAGCGAAGTGACGTAGATGTCGCAATCCAGCTCATCCCGCGTTGCAGCCACATGGGAAAAACCGTGGGCTCCGTCGACAATCACCAGGATTCCCTGCGCGCGGACCATCTGCACCACCGCGCGAATCGGCATGACTTGCCCGGTCAGCTGGAAGACATGAGACAGGAGGAGCACCCTCGTGCGCGGGGTAATTGCATTGGCGAAAGCCTGGACCACTGCGCCAGCGTCTTCGGCAGGCACCGCCGGCAGTTTTATCTGGCGGACCACAATCCCCTCTCTCGCCTGGCGCTGCAGGAGGTCGTTGTGGAAACGGTGATAGTCCTGGGTCGTGGTCAGAACCTCGTCTCCCGGATTCAGTTTGATCCCGAGCGCCACCGCGAGGAAGCCCTCGGTGGTGTTGCGGGTAATTGCCATCTCCTCAGCCTCGCAGCCGAATGCCTTGGCGAGCCGGGTGCGCACGCCTTCCACCTGTGGCCACAGGACGCGGCTATTGGTATGGGAGGGTGCTTCGTTCGCCTTCGACCAAGCCTGCAAGAAAGCCTGGTTCACGATCGCCGGCGCGGGCTGGAGTCCGCCATTCTCCATGTTGAGAATCGAACGATCCACCGCCCACGATTGCTGGATTTCGGACCAAAATTTTTCGGCGGGAGCCGTCCGCGCCCGCTTCGCCGCAGCCACGGCGTCGTCGAACCTCGAAGATTCTTGTTCGGCCGCTCGCGCTGTCGGCACAAAAAAGCCGGGGGCCGTGGCCCCGGCGGCCGCAAGGCCGGTAAGGAATTTCCGTCGGTTAAGCATCAGGAATAAAGTTTAAGGGCGAGGGAAGGGATCGCTGCCAGCGCGATTGCATGAGCCGAAACGCGAAGAGATCAAGCCAGCGGCGTGGGGAAAAGGCCGCGTTGCGTCTCTTTTTAGGCAGCCGAAGGATTGTATACGAATGATTCTGATCGGTTCTTGGTGTCAACCCCTTTGCGGAAGCGTCGTGGTGCATCCGATCGATGTTTCTGAAGGCGACGAAACGAAGGGGACTCCTCTTGATCGCGCTGCTTCGCTCCGGATCGGAATTGACAGGGAATGCGTCGGGAAAATGATACTATTATATACATTTATTTAGGAATTCACCCGGCAGGTTGATGTCAGCCTCCGCCAGCCAAGCGAACGCCGCAGCGTCATGCCGCTGGGTTTTCCTCGCAGGTCCGTCAAGCCGCTCATGAAAACCCGCGCCAGCCGGATCCTGCAGCTGCTCGTCGATGGGAAGCTGCCCACGGTCCTGAAGATCAATTTGGCCGATCCGCGCGTCATTGAGATCGCTGGACTCTGCGGGGTCGACTCGGTCTGGCTCTGCCAGGAACACGTCCCCAACGATTGGCTTTCGCTGGAAAACCAGATCCGTGCCGCGCGGCTGCACAACATCGACTCGCTCGTGCGGGTCAGCCGCGGCGGCTATAGCGATTACATCCGGCCCCTGGAGGCGGACGCGACCGGCATCATCGTGCCCCACGTTGCGAGTGAGGACGAAGCAAGGCAGATCGTGGACTGGGTGCGGTTCAAGCCGATCGGCCAGCGCGCCCTCGATGGCGGCAACGGCGATGGCCAGTTTTGCCTGCTCCCCGTCGAGGAGTATCTTGCCCATTCCAATCGCGAACGGCTCATTATCCTGCAGATCGAATCGCCCGAGGCCCTCGAGAATGTCGAGAAAATCGCCGCCGTCCCTGGCTTCAACGGCCTGCTCTTTGGACCCGGCGACTTCAGCCATCGGATTGGCAAGGCCGGCCAGCTCGGGGCTCCCGAGGTGGTCGCCGCCCGCAAACGCGTCGCCGCAGCGTGTCGCAAGCACGGCAAGTTTGCCATGTCCGCCGGGCTGATCGCGCCGTTCCCCGAGCTCGTCGACGAAGGCTACCGGGTGTTTGGAGTCGGCGCCGATGTCGTCGGGCTCGTTGGGTACGTCCAGCAGCGCATCGCTCTCATCCAGAGCCACATTTCCGCGCTCGCGATTGCAATCCCGCCTCTCCATTCGCCGTATTCCTGACGGGCGGATTGGGTCTGACCCACCGGGCCATCGCGAAATAAACGGGGCTCCGGAGATTCGCGACGGTATCCGCAAGGCGAGGCCGTTTGCACCCGGTGGCCTGCACGAATCCAAAGTGGATGATCGGCGCCGCCAGATAAAGGCCGCGTCAGCCATGGAATTCGGTGCGCAAACACGTTTGCCTCACGTGACATCGCCCTCGATTGCCCAAAGCGAATTCCGAGCCGGTATCCGGCGCGATTCGCTGAAGTGATGCACGGCCACGGGCAGGTCGGCCAGCGGGGTGGGGCGACTGACCAGAAACTCGGCCCATTCGCCGCCAAGGTGGGCGACGTAGGCCAGGTGAAATTGCTCGATGGATCCGGGGCCGGTGGGTTCAGCGGGGAAAAGGACCGGGCCCGTGTCCACCTGGTAGTAACCGTGACGCTCGCTGTAGTTCACCGTTTTCACGGGATACTCGAGGGTGACCTCGCCGCCTTCGATCGCGACGGTCGTCCGCGAAACCACGCGGCGGTCCGAAGCGAGGGTCTCGATCACCTCATGGATTGACCCAAGCTGGAGGGCGGCGCACCGACGCAACGCGAGGGAGTGAGTTTCAAAGGCGAGGTTGGGATCGACGCATTGGCGTTCCGGCTGAACGCCTAGGCTCGGAGGGAAAAGCATCTCACCCTTGTCCGCCTTGTCCCATCGCTTGATGACCATGAACTGGTCGGCGCCCATCACCGCGCACATGTCGGCGTTTGGCTGCATCCACACATCGCGCTCCACGAACACCTGCTCCGTCTTGCACGAGGCGCCGAGACCAAACTCCTCCTGGCGGCCGTCGCGGGAAACCGTCGCCAAGCACTCCAACGGCATGCGCACGTTGTTGAGGGTCGTTGGCGGGGGACGCGACACCGTCAGCATCGGTTTTTTGAGCGTGTCGTTGCGCCAGCGGAGAAATGACCGATCAAAATCACAGACCGAGGAACGGGAGATGGGCGTGGTCATCAGGGAGGGCAGCTCCGGCGACGAGTGTGGTCCACTTCGCTCGGTGCCGTAACCGTGGGAAGCGAATCGAAAGCCCGAAGCTCCGCCGCCAACACGATCAATAAGGGGTGCCTAAGGTCTGGTTTGGGCGGCGGCTGTCGGCCGAAAAGTTTGGCGATCAACCCCATGGCATCCGGTTGTTGGTTTGGGAAGAGGACATCGGTGAGCGGAGCCGAAGGATCGCTGTGGTTGTTCCACTCGTTAGGGTACCAAGCAGCGCTCCGCAAGAGAACGCGCGTCGCTAAGCACGATTTGCCGCGGCTGCCCCAACGCGCTGTTTGCGCTGCGGGGATTTTGGGTCGAGCCGCGCGTGCAGGCAACGCGTTCCACCTTGTTTTGAACCCACTTGAGCCTGGACCCGCTTCTGGCACGTTCCCGGCGTGACCTTCAGCAAGACGAATCTCTGGTATCTCGGCGCGCATTTCATGGCGAACATCCAGGCTCGCGACCGGGCGTCGGCCCGCCGGAATCTCGATCTCATCCTTCGCATGATCGAGCGCGAAAGCGATGGCCGGTTCGGATATTTCAAGCTCCGCACCCTTCAGGTTTTGACGAACGCCAACCGCGCGGCTTTCAACGCCGGAGCTTCCACCGAACTGCTGAATACGCACAGCCTGGAGATTGTCCGGGAAATTGACGAAGTTCAATCGGCCCCGCCGTTGCTCCGGATTGCGCACGGCGCCGTCGACAAGACCATCGGCCTGGTCCCGGTCGCCAACGAGTACCGCGACCGGATCGTCCAGGAGGCAATTGCCCATATCCGCGACCACTTTGCCGAGGACATGACGCGGGAAACCATTGGGCAAAAGCTGGGATGCAGCCCCACGCATTTCAGCCGGATATTTTCACAGTCCACCGGGTACACGTTTCGCGATTTCCTGATCCAATGCCGCCTCGAAAAAGCCAAGGAGCTCCTGCGAAATTCGCACCTGCACATCCGTGAAATTGCCGAGCAGGTGGGCTACGACGATCCGTTCCAGTTCTCCAAACTCTTCCGAAATCGCCTCGGCATGAGTCCGCGCCAATTTCGGGAGGCGCGCCTGTCTGCCGGTTGAGTGCTCCTTCTTCAAGCGGCCCGAGCGGCGACGCGGGCGCGGAGATGGCTCAGGCCGCGCAACATGCCGTTCTTCCAAGCCGGATTGTCTTCCAGAACTTCCAGTCGATAGGGGCCGTTGAGCAGTTCTTCGAGTGCGGTCTGCACTTCCAGCCGGGCGAGCGATGCACCGAGGCAGAAGTGCGCGCCATGACCGAACGCGACGTGACGGACGGGCGAACGTTTGACGTCGAGGCGGTCGGGATCCGGATTGGCGGCGGGATCGCGGTTGGCCGAGCCCAGAAACTGCAGGACAATCTGGCCGCGGCGCAGCGACTGCCCGCGCAGTTCGCAGTCTTCGGTGACGACCCGGCGATTCCGCTGGAAGGGCGAGTCGAAGCGCAGCAGTTCCTCCACGGCGTTGCGGATCAGCGGCGGATTCGCGCGCAGCATCTCGCGCTCGGCCGGGTGCTGGTGCAGGCGGAGAATACTCGTCCCGAGGAGATTGGTGGTGGTTTCGTGGCCCCCAATCAGAATGGTGGTCAGCGTCGAGATCATCTCGTCGTCGCTGAGCTTGTCGCCGGCCTCGCGCGCTTGAACGAGCGCCGTCACCAGGTCGTCCTTCGGGTGTGCTTTTCGCTCTTCCGTCAAAGTGTGAAACCGGTTGCGCAGGCGCACGAGGGCGGCGTTGGAAGCGAGCAGGACATCCTCGGAAGGTCGCGGCGTCGCCATGAACTCGACGGTCTTGCCCGACCAGAGCTTGAAGTCGTCCCGCTCTTCCTCCGGCACGCCCATCATCTCGGTGATGACGGTGATGGGGAGCGGATACGCCAGGTCCCGCACGACATCCACCTCCTCGTTTCTCCCGGCGATCTGGGCCAGGATGCCGCGGACAACCTGGCGGATGCGATCTTGCAGGCGCCGGATTGCCGCCGGGGTGAATCCCTGCTGCACGAGCCGGCGCAATCGCGAGTGATCGCCGCCGTCGACGTTGATGAGGCCGGTGTTGTAATGGGAGATCAGCGGCCGGATTTTTTCCTGAAATGAAACCGCCAGTTCCGACTCGAACACCGCGGTCAGCCGGCGAACGCTGGAGAAGCGATCGGGGTTATTGAGCGTCGCCACGATGTCATCATGCCGCGTCAGCAGCCAGCAGCCCCATGATTGCGACCAGCAAACCGGGGCGTTTTCCCGCAATTCCGAATAGAGCGGGTAGGGGTTGCGCATGAATTCCTCGCTCTGCAACCGAGCATCGACGGGAAAATCGGGAGGGGTCATCGGTGGATCGAGAGGGTTCGTTGCGGAACAGGCTTGATCGCGGACTGCGTCAGGCGCGCGGACGCCGCGCGCGCAGCTGGGCGACTTCCGCCGCCGGAGGTTTCTGCCAGGTCCCATAGCGGCTCACCACCGGGAGGCCGGCCTGGCGCGCTTCGACGAGGAACTCCGTAGTTTTGAAACCGGTGAGGACCGGGTCGATGATCGGCACCCCCTGCAGGTCACCGCGACCGGCCACCGTGAGAGGACAGCTTTGGAGCGTGCAACCCATGAGGATGGCCTCCGCGCCGTCTTCCTCGATGCATTTCCGGGCCACGTCGAGCGTGCGCTGGACGAGAATGGCGGGATCGGTGCGTTCGGCGTACGACTCGCGAGCCGACAGGTTGATGTGGCGGACGGACGCCAGCTTTGAATCGGTGCCGTAGAGCTGGGCGAGTTCGCGATAGCAGTGGACAGTCTTGGGCTCGGTCGCGATGACCGAGTAGCGCTGCGAGATTTGGTTCACGTAGTGCGCGCTGGATTCGAAGGCGCCCGTGACGACGATGTCGGCCACTTCCCGCGCCTCGCCCAGGCCGGGATCGTAGCAGCAGCAGATGAAGACGGCGTCGAAACCCTGGTCCTGTGCGCGCAGCACGCGTTCGACGACCGCCGAGGCGCATTGAAGCCGATAGTAGATGTAGGTGACGTAGTTCAGCGGAAAGACATCCGCGATGTTCTCGAAGACGAGTTCGGTGTCGGGACGCGCGACGCGACGGCAGTGCTCGGCTTCGAGCGTGACACCGGCGAAGGGATTCAGGACGAGGATTTTCATAGGAGTGCGGGGAAGCGGTTTAGCCGGAAAAGGGAAATGTCCTGCGCGGGCGCGCGCCCCTGGACCATTTGGGCAAGGACCTCGCCGATCACCGGAGTGAACTTGAACCCGTGGCCCGAACACGGTGAGCAGAGGATGACGCGCGCCGTTTCCGGATGATGGTCGATGATGAAATTCTGGTCGTCGGTGAACGTCTGCAGGCACGCCTGATGCGCCACCGCACGTCCGGCGAGCGCGCCAAAGGTGTTGTGCATGAATTGGGAAAGATTCTGGAGGTCCGACGGCAACAGCCGGTCGTGCTGCGCGTCCGCCGAATCGAGGACGGTGCCGCCGCTGGTTTCGGCCGTCTTGACTGAACGGCCGTCGAGCGTGGGAAAACCGTAGAAGTCTCCGCCGCGGTTTTTCAGGATGAAGACCGGACAGACTTCAGGTCGGAAAAGGCTCATGTCGGCCATCTCGAACCAGACCTGGACCTTTCGTTTCAGCGTCAGGCTGACGCCCAGCTTGCGCAGTTCCGGAATGATCCAGGCTCCGGTGGTGAGGACCAGTTTTTCGGCGCGCAGCCGGCGCTTGTCCGTGCGCACCTCGACCCCGTTGGCATCGGCGCGCCACGAGATCATGCGTTCGTCGGACATGAGGGTGGCGCCTTCCTCCAGGGCCGAAGCCGCATGGGCCTTCACGAAGGCTTCGGGATCGCCGAAGCCTCCCGCCGGGTCGAAATAAACAATGGAATCATCGGGGAGGTTGAAGTGCGGATAGCGCGCCCGCGCCTCCTCGACCGTCCAGCACGCGTGCGGCAGATCGTGCGTGGCGAAACATTTTTCCATCCCGCGATGAAAGGCACTGCCGACGACGCCCGCGGTGATCAGCCCCACGTTGTGGAAAAGCTTCACGTTTCGGCGGCGTTCGAGCTCTTCGATCAGCTCGTAGCTCCGGTGCATCAGGGGCACATAGGAAGGATCGAGGAAATAGGCCTTCCGGATAATCCGCGAATCGCCGTGGCTGCTTCCCCTTTGATGGCCGGGCTCGAACTGTTCGATCCCGCAGACCTGGAGGCCTTCCTGCGCGAGATGGTAGAGCGCGCTGCTGCCCATGCCGCCGACCCCCGCCACGATGACATCGTAGGAGTCAGGCATCGGAATGGCCGTAATGTTGGCGCGCGAAGTCCGGCGAAATGTAACCATTCTCCTGATCGAGGGCGATGGCCTCGCGCGTGCGTTCGCTTGGCGCGCCCCAGCCGCCGCCGCCCGGGGTCTCGATGCGGATGCGGTCGCCGTGTCGGAGCGTGACCACGGTCTTGGTCGGCAATTCCCGCTCTGTCCCGTCCGCCGAGATCAGATAGGTGTGGGCGCCGCGGGCCTGCCCGCCGCCGTCGAGGCCCCAAGGAGTGAACCGGCGGCGGTCCGAACTCAGGGTCATGGTCGCGAGCTTTCCGAGGAACAGAAATTCGCGGACCAGCCCGCAACCGCCCCGGAATTTTCCGGCACCGCCGCTGTCGGCGATCAAGCCATACCGCACGACCCGGAGCGGATAGCTCCGCTCGACGACTTCAACCGGCGTGTTCTGCGTATTCGTCAGGTGGTTTTGCACGCCATCCTCCCCGTCGAGGTCGTGGCACGCGCCCGTCCCGCCGCCGTAGGTTTCGACGAAATTGAAATAGCCTCCGGTCGCCGGATTGATCCCGCCGATGTTGGTCAGGTTCATTTCGCTGCTGCACGCGGCGCAGACTTTCTTCGGCGCGCATTGGTAGAGGGCGCCCAGGATGACATCGACGACCCGCTGGTCGGTGAGGATGTTGGCGTTCCCGATCGCGGCCGGGAAACGGGCCTGAAGGAGCGAGCCCTCCTCGGCCAGGACGGTGATGGGGCGATGCGCCCCGGCGCAGCTCGGAAGGTCGGGATCGACCACCGCCTTCATGGCGTAATACACGCAGGCGCGCGCGGCGGAGATGCGGGCGTTGAGCGGTCCGGCAACCTGGGGCGACGTCCCGGCGAAATCGGCGACGAGTTCGCCGCCGCCGACGGTGAGCTTCACGCGAATCCGGACCGGCGGCCCGCCGGCGCCATCGTCATCGAGAAAATCCTCGAAACTGTACGTCCCCGGCTTCAGCTGTGCCAGGCCCGCGCGCATGCTGGCTTCGGCATGGTCGAGAATCGCGGCGAGATCCCGCGCGATCTCCGGAGCCGTCGCCACCTTGTAGCACTCGAGCACGCGCTTCGTCGCCGTCGTCGCGGCCGCCCATTGCGCCATGAGATCCCCCTTGAGTTCCCGCTGCGTGCGAACGTTCTGCCGGATGAGGTCGTAGATGGCCTCGTTCATGACCCCGCGCGAAAACAGTTTGATCGGCGGGATCTGCAGCCCCTCCTGATAAATTTCCGTCACCCCGAACGGCATGCTGCCGGGCGCGTAGCCGCCCATGTCGACGTGGTGCGAGGTCGTCACGATCAGCAGGACCGGCTGTCCTGCGTGGAAAACGGCCGACAACATGGAGACGTCGGGCAGGTGTCCCGGGCCATCGGGGTAGGGCAGGTTCGTGATGACCGCGTCGCCCTCCTCCAGCTGCGCGAGCGGAACCTTGGCGAGGACCGAGCGGATCACTCCAGGCATGATGCCGAGGTGCAGCGGCGTGCCGACCTCTGCCTGCGCGATGATCTCGCCGTTGGGGAGGGCGAGCGCCGTCGAACAGTCGAAACGGTCGCGGATGTTCGGCGAATAACTCGCGCGGATCATGGCGGCGCAGACTTCCTCGGCGATGCCCCGCCAGCGGTTGCGGAGAATTTCGAGCTGGATGGGATTGACGGCGGGAAGGCTCATGGGACGCGAGGGGCGGTGGCGACGCGCAACACCAGATTTCCGAAGGGATCCACCGTCGCTTCGTGACTCGGCGGCACCCACGTCGTGGTGTCGGGCTGCTCGATCACGGCCGGGCCGTCGATGACGGCGCCGGCCGAGAGTGAAAACCGGCGGTAGACGGCGGCCTCGACCTTTTTCCCGTGCAGAAACACGTCGCGCTGGCCGATGCGCGCCGGGCTCGTTTCGGGCGAATAGGGTGGCGTCACGCTCTTGCGCTCGCGGAGAGTCACCACCGCCCACAGCGCCACGATTTCAACGGGCTCGTCGGCGAATGCATAACCGAAGAGACGGCGATGCGCCTCATGAAAGAGCGCCGCCACCGCCTGAATCTGGAGGGGACCGTCCGGGAGATCCACCGTGAGAGCGTGGCTCTGGCCCTGATAACGCAGCTGCAGGCGACGATCGAGACGATGGAGTTTTTCGCCGTCGGCCTTGAGGCCGAGGCGTCCGCCGGCCTCGTGTTCGAGACTGGCGAATCTGCCGGCCAGGTCCGACACCGCCGAGGCGTCCAGCGGACGGAGCCACGTCTGAAGCTGCTCCTCGCGCATTTCGGAAATCAGCAAACCGACCGCCGAGAAGACCCCGGGCAAAACCGGCACGATCACTTCGGCGAGGCCCATTTCATCGGCGAGTTCCGCGCCATGAAGCGCGCCGGCGCCGCCAAACATGCAGAGCGAGAACCGCGCCGGGTCGTGGCCGCGCTCGACGGTGAGCTTGCGGATCGCGGCCGTCATCCGCGCATTGACGACCCGGATCATGCCCTCGGCCGTTTCTTCGACGCCGAGTCCCAGCCGCGATGCGAGGCGCGTTTCAATCGCCCGCCGAGCCGCGGCCAGGTCGAGATCCATGCCGCCCGCGAGCGACGAGCGCGCCGCGATGCGTCCGAGGACGAGATTGGCGTCCGTCACCGTGGGCTCGATCCCGCCGCGGCCGTAGCACACCGGACCGGGCACCGCCCCGGCCGATTGCGGACCGACGCGCAGCGCCCCGCCGGCGTCGATCCATCCGATGCTGCCGCCGCCCGCGCCGACCGTGTGGATGTCGATCATCGGGACGTTGATCGCGAGTCCGCTGATATCCGAGCGGCTCGAGTAGCCCATTTTCCCCCCGTGGATGACCGAGACGTCAAAGCTCGTGCCGCCGATGTCCGCCGTGATGAGATCGGACCGGCCGGTTTCCGCGGCAAGACGGACGCCGGCGACTACGCCGCCCGCCGGTCCGGAGAGCAGGGTCTCGACGCTCCGTTCGCCGGCGACCGCGGCGGTGGTCATGCCTCCGTTGGACTTCATGATGAAGAGCGACGACGGCAGGAATTTCTGGCTCAGGCTCGATTTCAGCCGTTCGAGATAACTCTGCATCTTCGGCTGGACGTAACTGTTGATCACACACGTGCTGAAACGTTCGTATTCGCCCTGGCTCCGGACGACCTCGTGGGACAGGCAAACCTTCGTTCCCGGCAGGTGATGCAGCAGGAGTTCGCGCACGGCGCATTCGTGCGCGGGGTTCACGTAACTGTTCAGGAGACCGACGGCGATGGACTCTATTTTCCCCGCCCTGAGGAGCGAAATGACCGCATCGAGCGAACGGAGGTCGAGCGGCGTCTCGATCGTCCCATCGCACAGGATCCGTTCGGGCACTTCGAAGATGAGCGAGCGCGGCACGATCGATTTCGGACGGCGGCCGCGCAGATCATACAGGCGCGGACGGTTCTGGCGCTGGATGATGAGCACGTCGCGAAAACCCTCCGTCGTCAGGAACGCCGTTCGCGCACCCTTGCGCTCGAGCACGGCATTCGTGGCCACCGTGGATCCGTGGATGAGGTGATCGATTTCCGCGCGGTCGAGTCCCTCGCGCGCGCACATTTCGATGATCCCGTTGCAAAGGGCTTCGCCGGGGTCGTGCGGAGTGCTGTGCACCTTGTGAAAAAACCGGCGGCCGTCTTCGACATTGATGGCCACCAAGTCGGTGAACGTCCCGCCGGTATCGATGCCAATGCGCCAGCTCATGTGGTGCAGATTTCCGCCAGGACGCGGAGGAACGTTTCGACTTCCCGCGGCGAGTTATAGTGGGCGAGCGAAACCCGCACGACCTCCGGGACCCCGAGCGCGGCGAGCGTGTGTCCCGAGTAGGCATCGCTCACGCGGTCATGGACGATCACGCCGTGATTTCCGAACTGCTGCACAATTTCCCCGGTGGGCCGTCCCTTGATCGTGAAGGCAAAGACCGCTTCGCGACCGCGGCCCGGGTCGCGCTGACCGTGAAGCGTGACCTGCGGATGACTGCCCAGGCCCGGCAGGCGCCCGACACCGTCGAGCAGGAGCCGGCTCAGCGCGGTCTCATGCCGGGCAATCGCCTGCATGCCGGCCGCGAGCTGGCTGCGCCGGTCGCGTTGCGCGACGGAGGAATCCGCCTGGGTCCCGAGCCACGACAGATAATCCACCACGCACGTGAACGCGGCAAATCCGCCGGGATCGCGCGTTCCTAGGTCCCAGTCGCTCGAGGGTTTTCCGAGCAATTGCGCGTGCGGCAGTTTTGCGAGACGCGGGCTGACATAGGCGAAGGCGAGGCCCGGTTTGGAAAAGACCTTGTAAGCCGAGAACACGTAGGCGTCCACGGCGGAGGCGTCGACGTCGACGAGGCAGTGCTGGGTGTGTTGGGCGCCGTCGACCACGATGATGGCTTGCGGCGCCCGGGAGCGCACGCGTCCCACGACGTCGTTCAAGTCGGACTGTCCGCCCGTGATGTTGGACGCATGGATGAACGACACCGCGACGGTGCCGGAGTCGACCTGCGCGGCGAACGCGTCGGCGTCCAGTGCGCCGGTTTGCCGGTTGAGCGGAACCACGCGGCGTTCCAGCCCGTGGCGGTCCGCGAGAAATTTCGCCGCGTCGTAAAACGAGGCGTGATCCAGCTCGCTGCAGACCAGGTTGGTGCCGCGAATGCCCGCGACGGCAGCGGAAAGGAGGCGGAACGCGCAGGCGGTCGTGCTTTGGTCGCAGAGGATGGTGCCGTCGCGCGCGTTCAGGAACGTCGCGACGTCCGCTCGTCCGCCCTTGATCACGCGGCCGACTTCGCGCGAGGCGGCGTTTTCGCGCCCGGCGTTGTCCGGCAGCGAGGCGTACTTCTGGTCGGCGTCGAAGACGCTGCGAAGCGTCAGCCCGCCGCCGGCGTTTTCAAAATAAACGCGCGCACCGGTGAAGGGATCGCGTTCGGCGTGGAGGAACCGGCTGCGGATGGCCTCGAGCAGCGAGGCATCGAAGAGTTTCTCCGGAGGGCTGACGATGACAGCTGGCATGCACCCACTCTAGCAGTTTGAGGCGCGCGAAACCCATGGGCTTTCGTGCTCTTTCATGTTGTCCGGTGCGGGTCGTTCGAAGGGAGCCTTTGATTGAATCCCAGCTGGTCTGCAGGACTTCCTGCGGCGAGAGCTTCCGTTAGGGCGAGCGCCACGCTTCGCCCAGGGAAGCGCGCAGCGCCGCCGCATCCGCTTCGGTGGGACCGGCATAAGGCGGCAGGAGGCGAAGGGGAAAGTCCGGCGCTTTCATCCGGTAGAGCAGCTTGTCGAAAGCGCCGTCCATGTGGTAGCGACCCGAGCCCAGCCGGAGGAGGGTCGCGAGCATCTCGCGCAGCTGGACGATCATCTCCCTGCGCCGGGCGTCGTCGCAGGACACGAATTCAAGTCCCCGCCGGTCGGAAACGGAGGAAAGCGAAATCAGCAGGCCGCAATCCCCGACGGTGCGCGCTTCCGCGTAGCCGAATTCCGTGAAGAAAAAGCGCAGCCGCGGCGAGAGGTCCATCAGTTCACGGACCTTGACCGGATCCTGAATCCCCGTCTTCACCGCGACGAGGTTGGGATGGGCGGCCACCAGCCGGCGGTACTCGGTCGCTCCCAGGATGCGGCCCGCCCGCGAGAGGTTATAGTGCAGAAACCGGCAGTCGGGGAAACGGCCGCACGACTCGGCAAAAAAGCGATCGAGCTCCGTGTCGTTGAGCGCGCCCCAGCTCGGAAGCGAGAGCTGGAACTCCCGATATCCCAAGGCGCGCCCGAATTCGATCCGCTCGATCACCGTGCCCAGCGAAAGGGAAATGACCCCCAGCATCGGTTGCGCGGAATGCCGGAGAGAACTCTTCCAGAACGCCGTCGCGATCTGGCGAAACTGGGCCTCCGACACGGCATAGCCTTCGCCCGCGGTTCCAAAAACATAGAGATACGGCGTCAAGCCGCGCGCGATCGCGGCGACCTGCTGGTCGAAGGCGGCTTCGTCGAACTCGAAGCGGTCGGTCCAGGGCACGACGGCCGTGCCGAGGATGGCGCGGTCCTGCATGGGGGTCATCTTCGGGGTGGGGAGAGTCGACACGGCGGGCTCAGGCATAGGTGGATTTTGCCGGCGGCCTGGCGGCAGGGGGGAGGCCGGTGAATTGTTCGCGCATGAAGTCGACGCGCTGTTTGAAATAGAGGCCGAGCCCATAGACGTCGGAGCCGCAGCCGAAGACGCGGTAGCCTTCCTCCAGCAATTCCGGCAGCGGCGCCATCAATCCCGGCAGCATCGCAACTTTTCCATGCTTGCGCGCCGCCGCTCCGATCCGCTTGCGTGCGCTCACGATCTCCGGGGAGTCCATCTTGCCCACCTTGCCGATGCGGTGGCTGAAATCTCCCGCGCCGAAAAGCAGCATGTCAAAACCCGGAACCGCGGCGATCTTCTCCACGTTCTCCAAGGCCTCGGGCGATTCGATTTGCAGGACCACCACAATCTCCTCGTTGGAGTGACGAATGTAGTCGTCCATCGGAAGCTGGCAGAAAAGGCCGTCGACATTTCCGCCGTCGAGCGCGCGTTTCCCGAGCGGGTGAAACCGGGTCCATTCCACGATCTGGCGGGCTTCCTCGGCCGACGCGACGTGGGGCACGATGATGCCGGTGGCCCCGGCTTCGAGGGGGAGGATGTAATTGCTGTAGCTTCCCCGCGCGACCCGGACGAAGCAGTCGACGTCGTGAATGCGCGCGGCACGAATCTGGTTTTCGATGGCAACCCAGTCATTGGGGACATGCTCGGTGCACAACCAGACGGCATCGGTCCCGGAAAGTCCGGCGAGCTCGATCGCGCGCGGATCGGAAAGGTTGAGTTTCAGCATCGTCGGGATTTGCCCCTGACGAAGCTGCGCTAGCACACGACTGCCTCGGGTTTTCATGGAAGGATGTGGGCGAAGGCAGGGATTTCAGTTGGAAGTTTCATGGTTCGGTATTCCCGGCGGAGGTTGCCCGCTTGGACTTACACAGAAGTTTCCTCGTTTGGATACAAGAAAATTCAAAATGGTCTAGATAGAAGGCAAAGGTTGGTTTTCAGCGGAGTTCTGGTGTTTTCCTGTTTCCCGAATCCCGACTTATTGACATTAATGGATATCCTCCTAGGTCTTTTCCCGCGCGGGACCCGATCTTCCGTTCGATTTATGAGTGAACCCGATAATGAAGGCTTTCCGACTGAAAATGCCCACACGCAGCGGGCATATGAATTTATCCGCCAGAAGATCCTGGGCGGCGCATATTCGCCTGGTTATCGATTGAAGACCCTTGTGCTGGCCAAAGAGTCGGGGGTGAGCCGGACTCCCGTTCGGGAGGCTTTGCGCCAATTGCAGAGCGAGGGGCTCGTGGACATCCTGCCCCGGCTGGGAGCGAGCGTTCGTGCGGTCAACTTCGCGCAGTTCAAGGAAATGTGCGAGGTGCGGCTTGCGCTGGAGTCTTTTTCCGCCGAACAAGCGGCGCGCAATCGGGAGCCGGAGGACATCATCGATCTGGAGGAAGCGTACCGGGAAATGGAAAAACTCGTCGCGGCTCTCGAGCAGGTGAGCGACTCCGAGAAGCTGCTGCAGGAGCTGGTGGCCCAGGATATCAGATTCCATCTCGCGGTGCTGAAGGCGGCGGGAAATAGCCTGCTCAAGGCGGAGGTGCTTCGCCTGCACCTGTTCAGCCGGCTCGTGCGACTGGATGTCGGCAAGATGCCGGAAGGTTCGCGGGATCAGATCGTCGTCGACACCCCGGAGCGCCGGCGGTGGGTGCTCAGCTGTCATCACAAGATTTTCCTGGCCATTCAAAAGGGGGAGCCCGAGGCGGCCGGTCGGGCGATGCACGAGCATTTGAGGGATATCATCGATCGCGGTGTCATGGCGATGGCGCGCGCCCAAAAGCGCCGCGAAGAGCGAGCGGTGCCTCATTCGGGCGCGTTCTACGCGACGAACAACTGATCCGGTTTCCTTCGGCGTCTGGACCTGTCGACATGACGTCCACGCCTTTCGCGCATCGATCCGCCACCGGGAGCGGCGCGCCTCCGTCATTTAAGACAAAGTGATCCTGTTATTTGACATTGACAGCGTTTTTAGATTCTGAGGAATTCAAGTGTATGCAAAGAGTGTCGAAGCGCGTGGGTTTCATTGTTTCGAGCTCTTTCTTTCCGGTACATGCTCAGTTCCCAACACCAAATCAGACCTGCATGAAAACGAACTCCGTCTCCCAGACGTTAAGGAAGTTAATGTTAGTCGGTTTAGCGATCGCGTCCCCATCGGGACTTCTCCTGGCCCAAACCGCGAGTCCGCCTGCGACAACGGACACGTCGAAGCTCCAAGATTCGGACGCCGTGAAATTAAGTCCCTTTACGGTTTCGGAGACCCAGCGATCGCCCTGGAATTCCCAGCAGACCTTTTCCGGCAGCCGCGTCGCGGAAAACATCATGGATGTGCCGATCAACATCTCGATCATCACGAGTGATTTTCTCCAGACCATTGGCGCCACCAATCTCACTGAGGTGCTCAACTATGCCGGCAGCGGCGTGAACCAGCGCGTGAGTTATCGTGACGACGTTTCGATTCGCGGGTTCCGCGAACAGGTCAACCGCGATGGCATCGCGTACACCGGGTACGGCAACCCGGGTTACTACGACGTTGATCGCATCGAGGTCATCAAGGGGCCGACGGCCCTGGTCTATGGTAACTTCAGTTCGATCGGGGGCACGGTGAATTATGTGACGAAGCGGCCGACCGCGACTGCGCAGGGCGAGTCGCATCTGTCGGTGGGCAGCGATTCCTTTTATTCCGCGGATGTCACCCAGCGGGGACCGCTGACCCAGGACGGAAAGGTCCGCTATCGGGTGACGCTGGGCGGCCAATATTTCGGCGGTTACAAGAACGAGGAATATGAAAACATCCGTGCCGTGAGCGGCAGCCTGGACTGGAGCGTCTCGAAGCAAGTTGAAGTGCACTTCGACTACGCGCACGGCGACAATGTCCGGCGGGATTTCAACCGGTCGCTGGTCGATCCGGTCACGAACACGCTCTCCAATCTTCCCGCGGATTTCTCGACCAGCGCGCCCTGGAGCAAGGTGCAGTCGACCAACGACCGTTACCGGATCGAAGTCATTTATCAGCCGACCAGCAACCTCACGGCGCGCGTCCTCGGCAACAGCTTCGAGAACGACTACTGGTACCGGATTCCCCAGCCGACGCCGGGGTTGAAGGCGTCGGAATCTCCCAATTACGTTTCGATCGGCCAGCGCTTCCTCGCCTTCGATTTGAAGGACAAGAAGCAGGACGTGCAGGCGGACATCACCTGGACTGTTCCCATTGCCGACTTCGCCAAGAACCGGCTCACCGCAGGCTGGGCGGACGTGTACAGTTCCAATTTCCAGAATCTGCTCATCGCTCCCTTGCCCGACCTGCTGATTTCCACCCCGTTCAACCAGCGGCCGGGCGAGCCCGCGAGGTCGACCTGGGCCTACCTGCTGGAAAACACGACGTCGCGGTCCGAGGGTTGGACCGCGTATGTGCAGGATGCCCTGACGCTTTTCCATGATCACCTGATCCTGGTGGCGGGCATCCGCGATGTCCCGAGCGGTGCCACGAGCAAGGGCGTCGCCACCACCGTGCCGCGTTACGGCATCGTCTACAAGGTGAACGACGGGCTCTCGCTCTATGGCGGCTATGCGAAATCGTTCAGCCCGCTGTCGGGCTCGGATCTCTTGGGACATGCCTATCAGGACATCTATGGAGAGGACAAGGAAGTCGGCATCAAGGTGAACACGCTGGGCGGCCGGCTGTTTGGCTCCGTCGCCTATTTCGATATTCTCAACGATCCGGTCGTGACCCAAGTGCAGGTCATCGACCCGCGGACCGGCCTCCTGGTGTTCGGAAACCAGCAGACGGGCAAGCAGACGAACAAGGGCTTCGAGGTCGACATGGGGACACAGTGGGACCTCGGGCCCGGGCAGCTGCTCGGCTTCGCCACCTACTACGCCGCCGACCCGAAGGATGTCACGGGCCTGAAGCCCGCGCGCGTCGTGTCGCGCAAGGCGACCGTTTTCGTGAGGTACGAATTCAAGACCGGGCCGGCGAAGGGCTTCAGCTTCGGCGGAGGCATGTCGGAATTCGGCAGCCAGCTCGGCACGGGTATCGCAGTCGAGCCCGGCTACACGCTCTATAGTGCGATCCTGGGTTATACCGTGAAGCGCTGGAGTGTCGCGGTGAACTTCGACAATATCACCAACGTCAAGGATGCCATCCTCGGGTCCGAAGCAAACTTCTCGATCAACACGGAGCGTCCTTTCAGCACCAAGGTTTCGTGTAGCTACCATTGGTAGGCCGCGGCTCGTGCATCCCGGCAGGTCGATTGCCGGGTTGCGCGCCGTCAACCCCAGCCCCTGAACCCAAATGAAATTCCCAAGAGCGCTCATCCTTGTCGTCATTTCCTCGATCGCGGCCGCCGACGGCGGCGCCGCACCGCTCGCGGTCGGTGCGCGAAAACAGCTGTTCATGGACGAGCGGTTCGTCGAACAGGCCGAGAACGTCATCTGGCGGATGAACAGCCCGGTGAAGGCGGGAGCTGTCCTCACCGGGACAAATTCCTGGGAAAACGGCATCGTCTCCGGCGCGGGAACGGTGATCGAGGACGGCGGAAAATTCCGGCTCTGGTACACCGCCTGTCCGGCCTCGGGTCATCCGCTCGCGTTGTTCCGGCTGTGCTATGCGGAATCGAAGGACGGCATCACGTGGGTGAAGCCTAGCCTCGGCATCTACGAATGGCAGGGATCGAAGGCCAACAACATCCTCATGGAAAGCAGCATTGAGAATGGCGGAGGCGTTTTCGTCGATCCCACCGCCCCGGCGCAGCAGCGCTACAAGCTGCTCGCCCGTCTTTCCGAGGTGAAAGTGCTCACCGCAGGGCACGATCCCCAGTGGGGCAACGCGCCCCATGGTTCGGGCCTCTATATCTATACTTCGCCGGATGGCCTGCACTGGGAACTGCAGCCCACGCGGGTTTTTCCGTTCTCGCCCGACACGGTCAACATGGCGCTGTTCGACGACCGCACGAAGCGGTTCCTGGCCTACCTGCGGACGTGGAATGGCGACCAGCGCCGGGTGGGTGTCGCCGAGATCGAGAACGTGCTCGCGCCCTGGCCCTACGACAAGAACGTGCCGCCCCGTGCCATCGGGAAGTTCGCGGTCGCCCCGGGTTTCCCGGTGCCCGACAAGGAGATTCCCGATGCCTTCGGAGTGGACGCCGGCGATCCGCCCGCGGTGGATCACTATACCTCGGCGACCGTCAAATATCCCTGGGCCGAGGACGTGTACCTGATGTTTCCCAGCCCGTATCGGCACTTCCCGCCGCCGCCGGCCAGTCTGCATCAAAACGACGGCCTGCTGGACATCGCGCTGGCGATCAGCCGCGACGGTCGGAAATTCCACCGGGTCTCGCGCTTTCCTTATATCGAGATGGGCCTCAGGGGCGCCTCCGATTCCGGCTCGATGTACATGTTCATCGGGATGCTTCGCCACGATACGGAGCTCTTCCAATATTACGGGGGTTGTGACTGGACGCACGGCGGCTTCGAAGGCGTGCCGGAAATGCGGAATCGGGGCGGCGTCTGCCTGACGCGGCAGCGGCTGGACGGTTTCGTTTCCCTCGAAGCGGATGAAAAGGGGGGCCAGTTCACCACCCCGGCGTTGAGCTTCGAGGGCACGCAGCTGACGCTCAATCTGAACGCCTCGGCGACCGGGGAGGTGTGGGTGGAACTGCGCGATGCCGACGGACACGCGCTTCCGGGTTATGCATTCGCGGACAGCGATTCAATCGGCCAGAACGACGTCGCCAAGGTGGTGACCTGGCGCGGCGGCAAGGCCGATGTCGGCGCGCTTGCGGGCCGGGCCATCCGGATCGCCTTCAAAATGCGCACGGCAAAATTGTATGCGTTTCAATTTCTCCCCTAAAAAATCCAACCATGATGACCAGATTCCTACGGAGTATCGCGTGTGCAGGGGCGGGGCTTTCCTGCGCGGCCCTCATGGCCGCGGCGGCGCCTCTCCCCATCGGTGGCCGGCTCGAGCTGTTTGTTGATCGCTACCTCATCGACCATATGGAGGGGTTGCGGCTCACCCTCCAGCGTCCCCAGCTGCGCGAGATTGTGTTTCGCTTCGACCAGCCGTGGGAGCAGCCGTTCGCCGGCGCTGTTTCGATCGTGAAGGACGGACCCACCTACATGATGTATTACCGGGGTGTGAACCGCGGAGCCAACGGTGACTACGATGGCACCACCGAAGTCAGCTGTTATGCGGAAAGCACCGACGGCATCCACTGGGTCCGGCCCAACCTGGGTTTGTTCGAGTACCGGGGTTCGAAGGCGAACAATATCATTCTGCCATCGGACAATCCGCATCACGTTTCCCACAATCTCATGGTGACGCTCGACCCGCGGCCGGGCGTGCCTCCCGCCGAACGATTCAAAGCCATCGGGGGCACCCGCAAGAGCGGCCTGTTCCGCTATGTGTCGGGCGACGGCATTCATTGGAAACTGTTTTCCGAGCAGCCGATCTTCGTGAATTACGCGCTCGATACGCTGAACGTCCTGACCTGGTCTCCCGCCGAGAATTGCTACGTGATTTACCTGCGCACCTGGAGTGGCGGCGGAACGCCCAGCCATCCCAAGAACGATGGGGTGCGCACGATCAGCCGCTCGACATCGGCGGACTTCGCGACCTGGACGGAGCCGCAACAGATGGAAATCGAAGGGCCGCTGGAGGACATCTACACCAACGGCACCCATCCCTATTTCCGCGCGCCGCATATCCTCATCGCCCTTCCGTTTCGTTTCTCGCCGGACCGGCAGGTCTACTCCGACGAGATGATGACGGAGCACGGGGTGCATTTCACCCAGAGAAAGGGACTTTCGGACGGCGTGCTCATGACCTCCCGGGGCGGGAACCGTTATGATCGAACGTTCATGGAATCCTTCATCCGGCCGGGCCCGGATTTCGGGGCCTGGGTCGCGCGGAGCTCCGTTCCGGCGGTGGGAGTCGTGCCGACGGGTGAGCGCGAAATGTCGATCTACACGACCACGCATCATACGACGCCCGACTATCATGTCCGGCGCTATTCCCTGCGCACGGATGGTTTCTCCAGCGTCAACGCACCCTATGCCGGCGGGGAGCTGGTGACGAAACCCCTGGTTTTCTCGGGGGCAAAATTGGTGCTCAATTACGAGACCTCCGCCTCGGGAGGTGTCCAGGTCGAGGTTCAGGATGAAGCCGGTCATCCGCTGCCCGGTTTTTCGCTCGCCGAGTCGCCGCTGATCCTGGGCGACGAGATCGACCGCGAGGTCAAATGGGCGTCGGGCTCTTCCCTGGCGGCGCTGGCCGGCCGGCCGGTCCGGTTGCGTTTTGTGATGAAAGACGCCGATTTGTATTCGCTGCAGTTCCGGCCTTGAAACAACGTCGTGCCGAACGAATGAGTCTTCGCCACATTCCCCTTTTCGCTCCGCCAGGGGGCTCGGCGCCTGGGTTCGGTCCTTCGGATTCCATCCCGTGCATGAACGCGTGACGATCCGCGGTGGGCGTGTCGTGCTGCCCGAAAGCGTGCTCGAAAACGCCACCCTCGTGATCGAGCGCGGGGTCATCCGCGATGTCATCCCGGGGCGGACGGAAACGCGGAGCGATGACGGCGCGACCTTCGATGCGACCGGTTCCGTGATCGGCCCCGGTTTCATCGATCCGCATTGTCACGGGGACGGAGTCACGCGGTTCTTTGACGACCCTGATCGGGTCGCGGCGAATTTACTGCGGCAGGGGACCACCGGCGTCCTGGCCACGCTCGGCTATCCGGATATGGTTCGGGATGACATCGGCGGGCAGCTGCAGCGCTTCGCAGCCTCCCTGCAGCCGCAGGCAAGGGACGTGTTGGCGGGGGTGCATCTCGAGGGCCCTTACGTCAACCGGAAGTACGGCGCGCAAACCTCCCGCGGCGTCATCAAGGACTTCGATCCCGTCGAATATGGCGCCCTGATTGCGCGGTACGGCAAACTGATCAAGTGGTGGACCTGCGCTCCGGAACTGCCGGGCGCGGGGGAATTCATCGCGGCGGTTGCGGCACATGGGCATGTGGTAGCCGCCGGCCACACGGAGGCGACGCCCGAACAGATCGAGCGGGCGATCCGGCTCGGCTTGCGGGTGATCACGCATTGGACGAATGCGACGGGCAATCCGGCGGCGGCCGCCTATCTCGGCACGCGCCGGCCTGGCATCGATGAAGCGGCCCTGGTCTTCGACGAACTGTCGGCGGAAATCATTCCCGACTCCGGTGGGCGCCATGTGCATCCGCTCATGGCAAAGTTGCTCTACAAGGCCAAGGGACCGGATCGCGTGCTCGTCATCACGGACGCGGGTTATGGGCGCGCCGACGATCCGACGGATCCGAAACTGGCGGAACTCGATGTGTCGATCGACCGCGACGGAAACCTGGCGGGTTCGCGCCTGACGATGGCCGGCGCGGCGCGCAATTTCCGCCAGTTCTCCGGCTGCACGTGGCCGGAGTTGTTTCGCATGGCTTCGCTAAACGCCGCGCGGCTTCTCGGCATTTCGCGGGAAGTGGGCTCGATCGAACCCGGCAAGCTGGCCAATCTGGTCGTGTGCGACGAAGGACTCCGGGTGAGGCAGACGTTTCTTCGCGGGCGCGAAGTGCTGCCATGATGTCGCGGCATGTCGGCGCTGCGGCGCACGGCGGAAAAGCGGGATGAAATTTTTTGCCGCAGGAGCCCTTCCGCGCTGGCGGACCGATGCCTTCCTCGCGATGGCGGTGGGCCTGAATTATGCGGACCGCTCGATCCTCCCGGCGATCTTTCCGGGACTGCGCGGAGATCTCGGCCTGTCGGACGTCACCTTTGGCGTGCTGGGTTCGCTTTTCCTGTGGAGCTATGCGCTGTGCGGCCCGTTTGCCGGCATGCTCGCCGATCGTTACTCCCGCCGGCTTCAGGTGATGGTGAGCCTGGCGGCCTGGAGCGGGGCGACGCTTCTCGCGGGTGCTGCGACCGGGTTCCTCATGCTCGCGGCCCTGCGGATTGTGCTCGGAATCACGGAGGCCCTGTACCTCCCGGCAGGAGCGGCTTTGTTGGGAGACCTACATGGCCCGGCAACGCGCGGCCGCGCGATGGGCCTGCAGCTGCTGTCCCAGAGTGCCGGCGTGATCCTGGGCAGTGCCTGCGCCGGGTTCATTGCCGAACGCTACGGCTGGCGGCTGAGCTTCGTGCTTCTGGGCTCGGTCGGCATCGCCTTGGCCCTCGTCGCCGGAAAGTTCCTCGGAAAGCCTCCGGCGCCCGCGAAGGCGGGAGCGGCCCGCGCCAGCGCCGGTGAATCGCTCCGGTATCTGCTGCGGACCCCGACCTTTGTGCTTTTGCTGGTGGAAACCATTCTGGGGGGTTCGGCCGTGTGGATTTTTTTCAACTGGATGCCGCTGTACCTCTATGAGGTGCACGGCATGAAGATGGGCGAGGCGGGTTTTGCGGGGATGGCAATGCTGCAGGGCGCGAGCATGCTGGGCATCGTCGCCGGCGCGGCGATTTCCGATCGCGCGGTCCGCCGGTCGGCCTCGAGTCGACTGCTGGTCTTTGGCCTCGCTTACCTCGCCGCCGCACCCTGCCTGCTGATATTCCTGTCCGGGCCGACGTATGGCTGGGTCGTCGCCTCCGTCGCGGGCTTTTCCTTCCTGCGCGCCCTGGGCTCGGTCAACGAACTGCCCGTCCTCTGCGATGTGATTCCCCCGCCTTTCCGATCCACGGCCATCGGGATATTCGTGGCCTGCGCCTGCGCGGCCGGGGGCGCGGGAATTCTTTTTGCCGCGTTGCTTAAACAAAGCCTGGGCCTGGCCGCGATCTTCGGCGCATTGAGCGGGATGTTCGTCATCGCCGGCCTGGCGCTGCTCTTCGGCCATCGCCGCCTGATCCGGGGAGATATCAAACGCGCAAGCGCATGGATCGATGCGCAGCCCGCCTGACCTTCTTCCCTCGTGCCAAAGCCATGAATCCCGTGCGCGCCACCTCCTTTCTGCCGGCCTCGCGTTACCCGCTGCGGCAGTTCAATGACTGGCCGCGTCCGCTGCCGGGAATCACGTTCGACCGGGTGATCGGCGTCGGCGTGGACTCGCGCGGCTTGGTTTATGTGGCCCATCGCGGCGAACATCCGCTGATCTGTTTGCATCCGGACGGGAGTTTTTGCCGGGAGGTGGGAGCGAACGTGAATCGCCAGAGCGTGGCCTACGCTCGGCGCGGACCGGTGCCGGTCCCGCTGGCGACGCGTTACTGGCTCCATGGCTTGCACGTCGATCCGTGGGACAATGTGTGGGTGACCGATGTATGGCGGCATCTCGTGATGAAGTTCGATCCCGAGGGCGAACTCGTCATGACGCTCGGCGTGGATGGCGAGTTCGGTGCCGACGAGCGGCGGTTTAACCTGCCGACCCACGTGTGCGTGCTGCCGTCGGGCGAATTCTTCGTCACCGACGGCTACGGCAATTCGCGCATCGTGAAATTCAACGCGCGCGGCGAGCGGTTGATGGAGTGGGGGACCCGGGGAATCGGCCCGGGGGAGTTTCACACGCCGCACGTCATCATCCTCGGCCCGGATGAAAGGCTTTATGTCTCGGATCGGGAGAACGACCGCGTGCAGGTGTTTGATCAAGGCGGGAAACTCCAGGCGATCTGGCCCGGGCTTCATTCGGTCGACGGACTTTGCGTGGCGCCCCAGGGCGGCTTTTTTGCCGCGGTAGGCGTGGACCACGCCGTGGTTCACCTCGATGGTGAGGGGCGCGCGCAGGAGGTGTGGGGCGAACGCGGCATGTTCCGCTACCCGCACGGGATCGCGACCGGGCCCGATGGCGCCATCTACGTGGCGGATAGCGGCGACTGGTGGGAACTGGATCCGCTGACGGCGCACCTGCCGCGGCGCGAGTACAAGCTGGCGCCTCGCGTCGGAGGAGAAGGCAGTGCCGTCACGAAATGGGTGCCGACCGGTCCAGCCTTCCCTCCCCAGGCCGGGGCCGGGCCGCGAGCCATCCTTCGCTCATAAAGTCACGATGCAACTGTCAGTGACGGTGGATTTCCCGGACGATATCTGCAAAGGACCTTTCGACCACGCGAAGCTCGAGGCGATGATGAGGGCCATCCGCGAGACCGGCGCGACTCGCGTGTATTGGCTCTACTATGGGGGAGTGGCGGCGGGCGATCCCGGCCGGGGAAATATCTGGGAAGCGCACTGGGCAACGTATGGACCGCAAACCATCGCGACCCTGGGCGAGCCGTTGCGGGCGGCGGTGAAGGCGGCGCACGCGCAGGGTCTCGAAATCATCGGCGTGCTTAAACCGTATAACGGCGGACTCTCCGGCAGTTACCCGCTCGGTTCGCCGGACGCGAAGACCGGTTCCCGGCTCACGAAGATTGGCGGAAATATCCAGCAGGTGATTCCTTTTTTGGAAGAGCATCCCGAGATGCGATTGCAGCGTCGGCTCGAGGACGGCGTCAGTGTGAGCGGCGCGACGATTGCCGAGATCCGGCTGACCAAGGCGGACGCGGGAGAAACACGACTGCGGCCGGAGCACCTGCGCCTGTGGGTGAGCGAAGATAATTTCCAGTACCGTCTCCTTCCACTTGTCCCGACGGGCAGCGTGAGCGTGGAAAAAGCGGCGCGCGAGGTGCGCGATTATCACGGCAACGTGCTCACTCGCGCAGGCGAACCGGTTCGCGTGATTCGACTGACCGGACTCGACGTGCGGTCTCGCTTCGTCGTCATCACGACCACGTGGTCGGAGGGTGACGGCGATTTTCGCAACACCCCGCTCGGCCTGGTCGAAGTCCGCAATGCGCACGGCCAGCCGTTGGAGTGCGTGGTCGCCACCCACGCGGCGGCGTGGATTCAACCGCGGGATTTCCGCACCTATGGCTTGGACTACGATCTGGGCTTCGGACATTGGCCGGTGACATTGGACGCGCCATGGGCGGGCGTCCAAGGCGATCCGCGCCAGGCCTTCTCCGGGGAGGACGAGTTCTCGAACCACACGCTGTTCGGACGCGGTCCCGCCGGTGGATTTGTTGGCATCGCCCTCGGAAAGAACGCCTCCCTTCCGGCGGTTCCGTGCGAAGCGTATCCCGAGGTCAGGGCGCTGTGGTGCGGCTGGGTGACGGCGATGCTCGACGCGGGAGTCGATGGGCTGAACCTGAGGATTTCCGCGCACGGGTGCATGTCCGACGAACCGGAAGCATATGGCTGGAACCCTCCCGTGCTGCAGGCCTGCCGGGAAAGATTCGGCCCGGGTCCGGTCGATCCGGCCCAGTTGGCCAAAGTGCGCGGGGACCATTACACGGCATTCCTGCGCGAGGCGGCGATGCTGGTGAGGGCGCGCGGGCGAAAGTTGCACGTTCATCTCCACGCGGAAGCCTTTCGGCGGGATCTGACCTTCGGGCAACAGAATGGGATGCCGGCGAATATCGAGTTCCAGTGGCGGCGCTGGATGGAGGAAGGATGGGTGGATGAGGCCTATTTGAGAACCAGCTGGTTTGAAGCGGCCGAGGATCCGCTGGGGACGAAACACACGGGCCGCAGCCAACTCGCCCGCATGCTCGCTGATCCCGTCGTGGAGGAGATGCTGGGCGTTGCGCGGCAGCGGAGCATTCCGGTTACGCTCAATCGCTATATCGGCCGTGCGGCCGGCCTGGCCGAGTACCTCGATGACCTCTCCCTGATCGCACGCGATGGACGCTTCGCGGGTTTCGATGTCTACGAATTCTTCGACCTGGCCCAAGCCGATCCGCAGCGCCTGGAATTGACGCCGCGACACGGCCGGCTCGTCGGGTTGAGGCAGCGCTGGACCGAACTGACTTCCCGATAAAACCGCGATCTCTCAGGAAATGAATAAATCCCCATGAATCCCACCAATTCCTTTGCAGGCAAAAAAATCTGGGTGACCGGCGGCGCCGGTTACCTCGGCACTCCCGTGACGTGTGCGCTCGATGCGCTCGCCGAGCACGTGGTCTGTTTCGACCTCCCGGGACGCGCCGAGGCGCTGGTCCGCGAGCAGAAACTTGCCCGCACCCGCGCCATTTCCGCGGATGTGAACGACCCGGCGGCCCTGCCTTTGCTGGTGGAAAAGATCGTGGCGGAGCACGGCGTGCCGGACGGCTTGGTTCACCTGGCGTTCGCGTCGTCGGCCGGAAAAACTTTCGAAGCGCTCTCGGCCGCGGATTTTCAAAATACCTTCGACCGCGCCCTGACCCCGACCTTTGTGCTTTGCCGCGAGGTGGCGCAGCGGATGAAGCCCCGGGGCAGCGGCAACATCGTGCTCTTCGGGAGCATGTACGGCATCGTTTCACCGGATCCGCGCATCTATCATGCGCCGATGATCACGAATCCGATCGATTACGGCGCCAGCAAGGCGGCGATTATCCAGATGGTGCGGTACCTCGCGGTTCACTACGGACCCTCCGGTCTCAGGTTCAACTGCGTCACGCCCGGCCCTTTTCCGAACAAGGCCTCGCAGGCCGCCGCGCCCGCGTTTATCGAGGACCTGTCGCGAAAAACCGCACTGAACCGGGTCGGCCAAAACACGGAGATCGTGGGCCCCACGCTCTTCCTCCTTTCCGACGCCGCCAGCTTCGTCACCGGACACAGCCTGGTCGTGGACGGCGGCTGGACCGCGTGGTGATCGCGGCGCGTTAACCGCGAGGCTGCGGACCCGGATTTTTACCGCGAAGGTCGCGAAGAGCGCGAAGGTGGGGGGCGATCCGCGAAATCCGTGGTTACAAAACCAAGTCTTTCAGACGTGCGCAGTGAAAGCCGGAACTCGAAACTGCAGCCATTCCTCGGCACGATGAAATCCGGCGCCGCGATGCGGGGTGGTGGATGAAACCATCGGCGCGCGACCGGGCCCGCAATCGTAGCGACTGAAGGAAAACTGCCAGAGACTGGTCTCGCGCAGAAATTCCTCCGGCACCAAGGGGCCGACGGGAATTTCCATCGCCACCCGCCAGCGACCGAGGTTCGGTTCGGGCACCGCGCGCGACGAAAAATGCGGGTCGGACAGGAGGTATTGATCGACCCCATGATCACGGGGCGCATGCAGGCGCGGATAGTGGAGGTCGAGCGTCACGCCGTTCGGTGCCACGTGAAACTCAAAATAATCCGGCCGCGCCGTATGCCGCAGGAAAACCTCGAACGTGTCTCCCAGATCCCAGAGCGGATCATTGTGGTTTTTCCCTTCCGTCATGATGTCCGTGTCCTGCATTTCCGCCAGGACGACGAAGGCATCGGGAGTCGATGCCAGCCACACCCTTCCTGGACGGAAACCGGCATCGGGCTGCGCGAGCCAGGTTTGGGCGAACGACAAAGGTGTCACCGCTCGCCATGCGGGCGGCGGCCAATGAGGCAGCGTGCACCACGCGGCGAGGTCGGCGTTCGGCAGTTGGAGAATCGAGGGAGGAGGCATGCGACAACGAAAGAACGAGGGCACGGCCGGGAGGCAATCGCGGCAATCACGATTCGAAGGGTGGCATGGGTCTCCCGACCCATATGAACTCGTTCCGTGTTGGATTCATGAACTCTGTTTCATCGGGGACTGAGTCGAACCATGAGTCGGAGACCCATGCTACTTTCGACTCCTTCTCCGCATTTAACAGTTCGAGTCCGATTTTCCTTTTGGCCGCGCGGGCGCGGGACGAGGATGCGGTCGATGAATCGGTCAGCACCCCGGACCGGAGCGGTGACGGCGCCGCGACTGGATTCGTTCCTCCTGCTGCTCTGCAGCGTGGCGTCGCTGGGCGGGTTCCTGTTCGGGTTCGATACGGCGGTGATTTCCGGGACGATCGCCATGGTCGTCGCGCAGTTTCACCTGAGCCCGTTCCAGGAGGGATTCTTTGCGAGCGCGGCGCTCATGGGATGTGTCATCGGCACGGCGGCGAGCGGGACGCTGAGTGACCGCATTGGCCGGAAGCCCGTGCTGCTGCTTTCCGCTGTGCTGTTCGTCGCCTCGGCCGCCGCGTGCGCGGTGCCGGATGCGTTCGAGACCCTGGTTGTCGCGCGCATCGCGAGCGGCATTGCCGTCGGCGTGGCCTCGGTGGTGGCGCCGATGTACATTTCCGAATTCGCGCCGGCCTCGAGTCGCGGGCGATTCGTGGCGCTGTACCAGTTGTCGATCGTGATCGGGGTTCTGCTCGCGTACTATTCCAACTGGCTGTTGGTGCGCAACGCCGCCCAGGCCGCGCCGGGTTTCGTGGGGTGGTTTGGTCCGCGCATCATGCAGGCGGAGCCATGGCGCGCGATGTTCGGCGCGGCGATCTTTCCGGCTTTCGCCTTTGGCGCGCTGCTGATGGCCGTGCCCGAAAGCCCGCGCTGGCTTTGGCGGAAGGGAAGGCGGGAACAGGCCGCGGCGATTGCCGCGCGACTGGCGAATGGAGGCGACATCCTGGGCGGCGGGCTCGCCGAGGAGTCGCCGGACAGCGGTTCATGGCGGGATCTGTTTCGCCCCGGGCTGCGCAGCGCGCTGTTCGTGGCGGTGATGCTCTCCGTGTTCGGGCAGCTGTCGGGCGTGAGCATCGTCGTGTACTACGGCCCGAAAATCCTGGCCAGCGCCGGCTTCGCGAAGGAGGCGGCGCTGCTCGGGCAGGTGGGGTTCGGGCTGATCAACCTTGTCGCCACGCTGGTCGCGATGACGATCATCGATCGCTTCGGCCGCAGGCCGCTGCTGATTTTTGGCACGGCGGCGGTGGCGCTCACGCTGTTCGCGACGGGTGCGGTTTTCGGCTCCGCCGGCGGCGGCACGCCCTCGGCCACGGCCGCATTGTGGATCGGCATCCTGATCTGCGTCTACATGGCCGCCGTGGCGATTTCGATCTGCTCGGTGATTTGGGTCATCACGGCGGAGATCTTCCCAACCAGCGTGCGGGGCCGCGGGACTTCGCTCGCGACGCTGGCGAACTGGACGACGAACACGTTGAGCGCGCTCTTTTTCCCGGTGGTGGTCAACGCGGTCGGGATGGCCGCCGGCTGTTACGTCATCGGCGCCATTTGCGTGGTCGCGACGTGGTTTTACTGGAAGCGCGTGCCCGAGACGAAGGGCAAGACGCTCGAGCAGATCGAGCAGATGTGGGTGCGGAAGTAGCGCCGCATCCGGCCACCCTCGAGGCGCCTCCGCGAGGAAATTCCGAGGGAAGGGTTGGCCGCAAAAAAGCACAAGGGCCCGGCGGCTCCGAATCGAATCCCGCGTGCGCCCATAGGCGCGATGGCGGCTCCTTCGCAGTCCCAAGGCCCTTGCGCATTTTTTGCGGCCAACTCTTCCGTACCGGGGTTTTCACCGCTCCGGTTTCCTGACGGAAACACTGTTATGGAAAATACCCTAGCGTCCATTCGTGGCGGGAATCGGTCCCGGCGGCGCGGAGCGTTGCATTCGATGGCTTGGGTCCGTAGAACGCGCGGCATGTTGTCCGCCGCGAGGCTCGCTCAACTCCGCGCGGTTTACCGCGCGGACCTGCTCGAAAGCTGCATTCCATTCTGGCTCCGACACGGCGTCGACCACCTGCATGGCGGGATGCTCACCGGGCTCGCCGAGGACGGGACGCTGATCGACTCGGACAAGGCGGTGTGGCTCCAGGGGCGCTCCGTGTGGACGTTTGCCACGCTCTACAACACCGTCGAGGCGAAGCCGGAGTGGCTGGCGACGGCGGAGAGCTGCCTGCAGTTCATCGAGCGGTGCTGCCACGGCGAAAACGACAAGCTCTATTTCTCGGTGACGCGCGAGGGTCGTCCGCTCCGCATGCGCCGCTACGTTTTCAGCGAATGCTTCGCGGCGATCGGCAGCGCCGCGCTCTCGCGGGCGACCCGGAATCCGGCGCTGGCGGCGAAGGCGATCGGGTATTTCGCGACTTATCTCCGTCACAGCTTCACTCCAGGGGTGATGCCGCCCAAAACGGATCCCGCGGTGCGTCCCCAGAAGGGTCTCGCGTCCCAGATGATTGCGATCGCGACGGCGCAGGAGTTGCGCGCCAACCTGGGTGACGTGACGGTGGACGGCCGCCCGTGCTCCGAATGGATCGAGCGCTCGATCGCGGAAATCGAACGGGATTTCTTCAAGCCGCAGCTCGGCGCGTTGATGGAAACGGTCGGGCCGGACGGGGAAGTCATCGATCACTTCGACGGCCGGCTCCTCAATCCCGGCCACGCGATCGAGTGCGCCTGGTTCATCCTGCACGAGGCCAAGCACCGCGCCGATCCGCGGCTGGTGCGGCTCGGGTGCGGCATCCTCGACTGCATGTGGGAGCGCGGATGGGACCGGGAGCACGGCGGGCTTTTTTATTTCACGGACGTGCGCGGGCTGCCGGTGCAGGAGTACTGGGCGCAGATGAAATTCTGGTGGCCGCACAACGAGGCGGAGATTGCGACGCTGCTCGCGTGGCAGATGACGCGGGATCCGAAGTACGCGCGCTGGCATGGCGAGGTCCACGAGTGGTCGCATCGCGTTTTCGCCGATCCGCGGCACGGGGAGTGGTTCGGGTACGCGCACCGCGACGGACAAATCTCGACCCGCCTGAAAGGCAACCTGTGGAAGGGACCGTTTCATCTCCCCCGGATGCAGTGGTACTGCGGCCGTCTGGTCGAGGAGCTGATCGCTTCGCAGTGACCGCGGAAAACCAGAGCCGGGGAAGGGCCGCGAACTAGTCGCGCAGATCTGCCGCGTCGACGAATCCTCTATTTCGCAAAAACGCCATGAACTCCTGCGCCACGAATTGATGCGCTTGCGGCGTGAGGTGAACGCCGTCCCGGAGGATCCAACGTTCCGGTCCGGTCGCAGTGATTTTTTTGCGCAGGAGCAGATCCAGGTCAAAGAGAGGATACCCCATGCGACGGGCGACGGCGCGCGTGCGCTGGCGATACTCCTCCACGCATTGATCGAGCCCGCCCCAACGGGCATAGTAGGAGTCGCCGTGAAATGCGTGCCACGCATTGATGACCGGAGGAAAGGTTACCAGCACGGGCTTGCCGCCGCGTTCCTTCACAAGCCGGCAGATCGTGAGGAGGTTGAGCTCGAATTGCTCGACGCTGACATGCCGGGCATCGTGGGTGGCGTCGTTTCCGCCGAACTCGATCGCAACCACACCGGGGAGATGCGGGTACACGTCGCGCTCGATCCGCTTCATGCCCTCGGCGGAAGTGTTGGCATTCCCGCCCGCGTTGAAAACCGAAACTCCGGGACGACCTGGACCGTCCTCGGCCTGCATGCGGTGCGCGAGAAGCTCAACCCAGCCCTCGCCGACGGGAACGGCGTAACCACGGGTGATGGAATCGCCGAATGCGACGAGGTTTTCAGGAAACGCTTGCTTCGGGGTTCGCAGATGACAGCCGGCGGAAACGACGAGCATGCCGGCGAGCGCCGCGCACCAGACGAGGCGCGGCGATTTCGCACCGGGTGAAATGGGGCGGTCGCGAATCATTGGGCGACCAGGCCGCATTGCTGCGCCAGTTGCTGGGCCGTAAGCGTCCGGCTCGTAATATAAATGGGCGATCCGGAGAGTCGCACGACTTTGCCGGCGAGCGGGGCGCCGCAAATATCGGCGGCGGCCGCCGCCGAGGGAAGCTTCAGCCCCCAATTTTTTCCTGAGGCCGGACCCGCGTCCCACGCGATCAGGACGGCTTGGTTGTCGCCTGCGAAAGCGTAGCCGCGCACTGTGGTCGTCGCGTGACGCTCCCCTTCCTCCGGGATGACCCACGGCGTTGAAAACACGGGCTTGGGCCCGAGCATTCGCGCCATGGCCGACGAGGCCACGTAGGTTTTCCTAGGCATGGCGTCGGGACCGATGAAGACATTCTCGACATCGCGGCGTGCGTCATTGGCGTCGCCGGTGACCGGTTCATGCCAGAAGATCTTTTCCACGCCGTGGGCGAGCATGATGGTCGAAAAACGAACGAGGTAGTCGCCGCACTGCTGCTCGCTCATGAGCAGCCGGTTCCCGGCGAAATCCTCCGGCGCCGCCGACCATGGGAGAGACGGAAATTCGTCGAGGCCATAATATCCGGCCTCCGTCGCCCAGATCGGTTTGGTTGTGCCGCTTTCCTTCATTGCGCGGTGAATGCGCTCCATGTCGGGGACAAATGTCTCCGGCGCCCGGACGCCGGCGTACGGGTGAAGGTTGAGGATGTCCACATAGGCGAGGCCGCCGGCCTTGATGAATTCGTCGCCGAAGGGAATTTCCGACTGGATGGCGATCCCGCCGATGACCTTCGCGCCGGGATTGGCCGACCGGATCGCCGCGCTCGCTCCCTTGAGCAGCGAAAGGTAGGTGCCGACGGTGTAGTTTCCTTTTTTCGGCAGGCAGAAATCGGGCACCCACAGCGGTTCGTTCAGAAATTCCCAATAGCCGACCGAACTCTTGTAGTGCGCCGCCGCCTTCGCGACGAAGTCGAACAAAAGCTTCGGCTCCCTCGGCGCATAGGCCAGGCGGTACCAGAGCCGATTGGGCACGGACGCGGGCGCTTCGGATGCCCAGGCGGTCGACGGATTGGAGGGAAGCAGGCTCAGGATGTTCATCCCGGCGTCCTGGAGGCGCGCAATGTGCGGATCAATCGTTGCGAACGAGAGCTTGCCGGGCTCGGGCTCCGCCCACTCCCAGTTCACCGACCAGTCGCGCACCCAGGTAATGCCGGCCAGCTTGATTTGCCGGCAGGCTTCCGCCGTGGTCGGGCCGTGGTTCAAGCCGAACGGTGAGTCGGCATGGGCGTAGGGTTCGATCACTGCCAGCGGCAGGGTGCGGGAGTGTCCGCGACCCCCGGCCACCCACGAAAACCGGACGCGAAAAAACCCGGCGGAAAGCTGCAGCGGAACCGGCTGGTTGATCCTTCCGTGCGCCGGAACCGTGAGGGAAATATTCAGTGCGGGGAGCGGACGGTCCCAATAGTCCGTGAGCCGAACACTCACCATGACGTTCACCGGCGCGGCCGACACATTGCTGCCGGACACATTGATCACGACCGGCGCGCCGGCGGAATAGACGTTGCCATATCGCCCGGAGTTGAAGCCCAGCGTCACGGGCTCGTTTGCCTCGAAGGGTGTCGCCGTTTCCCCGGCTTCGAGCTGGACCGCATCCGCCCTGAAGGTAACGGGCGTCGATGGAGAAATCTTGCTCACATCGGGTCCCACCGCGACGAAGACGCCGTCGTCAGGGGCGACGACCGTGTACGAATAGCGCTGCCAGTTTTCGGTCAGCACCACTTCTTTGGTCATTGGCTGAACGTTCTTTCGCGCGTCGCCGTTAAAATTGAACTGCAAGACTCCCGTGATGCCGGGCCGGTCGGAGCGCATGTCGGCGGACAACGTGTAAGGGCGGCCCTTTTCGACTTCGATCCATCCACGATTGGCGGTGAGCAACCTCGATTGCGCGAGCTGTTCCGGCGGCCAGCAGTCGAAATAGCTCTGCGGGGTCGAGCCCGCTCCCAAGGTCAGACGATACGACTGCGTTCCGTCGGATGCCGGACCCGCTTCCACGCTGCCGTACAGGCCGGCGATATTCCCCCCGAACCTGAGCGGTTTCCCGAGAGACAACCACCCATCGGCGCCGCACTCGAAAGAGCCGTTCGGCACGAGGTTCTTGCTGCCGAGGGCCGGCAGCCGCGGTTGAAATTTTGGCACGGCGGTCTCCGCCCGCGATGCCGAGTCGCCGCCCGCGAGGGAGACATCGTCGAGCCAGAGGGTGCCTTTCGAAGCGAACGTGAAGGTCAGCTTGAAATTCTCCGGGAGCACGTCGGCGGTCGTCATGAACTCGAGGCGATATTTCCGCCACTCGCTCGTCGGAGAGACCGTCGCGGCGAGCGGGGGCGGCCCCGATGCCTCTACGTCGTCAATTCGTACCTGCAGGCTCTCGTTCGCGGTTCCCAGGGCTTTGGCCTGGAAAGTGAGAGTGTATTTCTGGCGCGCATACAGGGCGATGCCCCGCTGAAATGCTTCGACGTGGATCGCGCCAGTGACGCGGCTGGCTGGTGCCGGATCCAGCGTGCGCTCGATTTTCAACGCGTGGGCGCTGTCGGGGCCTTCGTCGATCGACCATGTCGCGGCGGCTCGGTTGTTTTCGTCCTCGGTCCGGCTCCAGCCTGCGGGAAAGTTATGGACCATCTGCTCGAACGAGCCGTTGGTCACAAGTTCCTGCGCGGCCACGCCCGTGAGGCAGGCGAAAAGATTCAGGATCGAAACGGCGAGAAGCCGCCGCATGCGCGTCACTTGATTTATTTGGTCCATAGCAGGTCCCTTTCGTGAATCTCCTCGATGTGTTTCTCCGCCCGAGCGATCGCCGGCAGGTTGTTCGCGGGTGAATCGAGGCAGAAAGAAACGGCGGAGACATCGTCGCGCCGCACGCGCGAGACGAATGACGCTGGACAGCGGCGGAAGAAGGCGGAGGAGAGCGAGCGGCTGCTTCATGAAGGATTATCGAGCGCGCGGTGCCGCGGCCCCGCGGGCCGGCTGCAATTCGAACCATGAGCGGTACTCGTCGCCAAAAATTCCGGCGCTCGAAAAGTCACAAACGACGATTCGCCGGCCGTCTCCGTCGGTCAGGCGCGCGAGCACCCATGGGCCTGCGCCTTCCGGCAGGGCGATCGGGTCCATGGTAATTCCCCGCGGGTTGAGTGGGCCCGAATACGGGACGTGCTCGCCGGCATACCGGCCATCGCTGGCGAAGAGCAAGGGCCCGCGGAAGACGCAGACTTTTCCCGCGTAATCTTCGCGGCCAGCCTCGACGCGAGGGGTGAAATCCAGTTCGAGTCCAATCTCATCACCCGCAGTCCACCGCCGACGAATCGAAGCGTAATTTCCTGCCGCCGGTTCCGGAAGCTGCCGGCCGTTCAGCGTCAGGCGCGTCCGGATCGACCACGACGGGATGCGGAGCAAGAGGGTGAATGTTTCGGAATCGCGGACCCCCACCTTCAGGCGGATTGCTCCGTGCGCAGGATAATCGGTGACCTGCTCGAGGCTGACCCTGTTGCCCGAAGGAAGTTCGGCCGCGATTTTCGAAGGCCCGTAGAAATTCAGCGCCAGCCCGTCGCCGTGCCGCATCACCGCCCAGTTGGCGAGGTTGCCGATGGCGCGGGCGGCATTCGTCGAACAGCAGCTCAGCTCGGCTCCATCGGACGGGCCCTGCCGCAGGACGTTGAACTGCCTCAGTCCGTCGGGCGGCGTGTTGTATGTCGAGCATGTCCCGTCGGATGGAATCGAGCCGAGCGCACTGTTCAGCGTGCTCCATTCAAGTTCGTCGGCGGCGGACGATTCACCGGAGATCCGCAGCATGTCCGTGGACAGGAGCGTCCATGCCACCGTGCAACACGTCTCGATGGTGCCGCGGTTGAGGGGCGTGCCCAGCAATCCCTCGTTGGTCGAGAAGCCACCCGTGGTGTGCCGTTCCGTGTTTCTCAACGTCCGCCAAAGATGCTCGAAATCGTCCCGGTAATCCGTTTCGCCCGTGAGCCAGTGCATTTCGGAAAGAGCCATGAGGTTGTGCACGCCCTCCCAGCGGCGCACCGGGAAGGCCGTGATCGGTGCGCGCTCCTGCCCGAGGCGGTGGTAGGCCACGCCGCCCGGCTCATTCCAAGCTTCGTGAATCACGTAGCTGGCGAAGTCGCGGTATCGGACATCGCCCGTCGCGCGGCAGAGCCGGACGATGGCATGGCTCACCGCCTCGTTCGCACCGCCGTTCTTGGGCAGCGTCGCGCCGGCGGGCCCGTAGATTCGAAGGACCAGGTCGCCGATCTTTCGCGCCGCTTCGAGCGCGGCCCGATCACCGGTGTCCTCATGATAATCCAGCAATCCGATCAGCACCGCGTAGTGATTCCACAGCGCCAGATATTCCTCGGGCCCTTCGAATGGGCCCAGATAACCATCGGCGCGCTGCGTTGCGATCAGCTCGCGGACGTAGGCATCGATCTGGGTCTTCAACTCGGGATTGCGGGACAATCGCCAGACGAGCTGCGCCGAACTCAGGTATTGTCCCGGAAAAACCCCCGCCCAAGGCGGGACGTTTTTTTCCGGTCGTTCCCGCAGCATGCGAAGCAGGCCGGGATTCCGCCGCGTGAATTCGACCATGTAGCGTCCGAGCCGTTCGACGCGTCCGCCAAGAAAACCGCCGAGCTCGATCGTCAACCCCGCCGGGCGTTGAAGTTTCGGGGCGATTCGTTCGGTGGGGATCGGCTTCCGGTTCGACACGTCGATCCGGCGGAACGAGAGCCGGCGCAATTCCCGCGCGCGCGTTTCGCCTTGTGGGGATTTAGCGGCGACCGTCCACCGGACGTCGCTCCCGCCCGCCTGCGCGGAGGTCAGGGTCAGGCCAAGGTTCAGCCCCGCCGGAAGACGCGCGAGCGGTCTCCCGCCATGCGCGTCCGTGAAGAGCAGCACTTCGTAATTTTCCGCGCCCAGCGCCGGCAGCCAGGACAGCGTCACGCCGCCGGGCTTATACGATTCGGCACCGTCGACCGGACCGATCAGCTGCGGCGGCGGGAGCGGGACCAATCGGCCGCTGGCTTGTTCGAGCGGTCCTGTCGCGACCAGCGGATTGGGGTCGCTCAAATTCAGCGCCGTGGCTTCGAGCCAGGCCGGCGACAGCTCGCCGCGCATGCCGCGGAGGTCCTCGATGTCGCCGCCGAACTGGGTTTCCGCTGCGTCGGAAATCCCACGGCCGATGCGAATGGTGGACAATGGCGGGCCCGGTGCGGCGGAATCATTTTTCGTCGCGACGCCATCCAACGCCAATGTCCGGGCGCCGGTATGGGCGTCATAGGAAACCACCGCCGAGTGCCAGCGCGCGGGGTCGACGCCGCCGAGCGCCAGTTCGGACCCGCCGCTGCGGACGAGGATGCGACGGCCTTCGACGATGACATCCAGGCCCGCGCCCGAAAACAACGTCATGGGGCCGGCCAGCGTCGCGCACCGAAAGCGGCAGGCCAGCGTCAATCGCGTCCCGCCGGCGGCCGCCTGAATTTCCAGGAAGCCGCGATGTTGCCGGTCGAGAGTGAGCCATGGGTGCGATTGCTCCATGATCAGGCCCGGAGTCCATCCGTTCTGGACGACGTAGCCGGTTCGCGCGACCACGGCCCTGCGACTGGATGAATCCTTCGTCTCGCCCGCGAGCGGGAGCACGAACAAATGGGAACCGTTCCACACCTGGCCCGACGCGAGAGGCGGCGCGGCACGGTGGCCGAAATACAAATCGAATCCGCCGCTCGCGGCCCCGCCTAGGATCCGCGGGACGCGCACGGTGAAACAAATGGCGTTCGGATTCCATGACACTTTTTCCAGGGGAAGGATTTCCCCGCTCGCGCCGATGGCTCGGAGGTCGCCGCCGTCAGGCGAGGCGAGGGTGCGGGCGAACTGCGCGTCGGTCAGGCGCATGCGCAGGGGAAAATCCGCGAGCGTTCCTTCGATCGCGCGGGCGTCAATTGAGACATGCTGCCGGTACGGCCAATCTCCGTTCCACCAATCCCCGGCGGGCGCTGCCGCGCCCGCCAGCGGCAAGCCGGCAAACATCAGGCACGCGCGAAAGGCGGCGGCGTGCGAATGGCTCATGAGGCCGGCCTTTAACGGCTCAAGACCGGCTCTGCGCGCAGCGCATCCCTGATCGCACGGATCGCCGCGTCCTCATGAGCGGGAGTGAGGCAGGAGGGAATCGGCAGCAGGACGGAGCGCTCGAAGAGGGCGTCGCTTCGCGGGCACGCGCCTTTTTGGTAGTCGTAAACGCTCTCCCGGTTTTCCGGCGACGACCACGGATTGCCGGCGGCGGAGAGCGGAGTCTTCCTGACGAGCGAGACAATGTTCGAATAGATGTGCAGGCCGTAGTCTGCGATCCGAAACACATTGTGCAGGCCGTGTTCACGCAGCTGGGCCGACAACCGCTGCGCCGTCTCCGGATTTTCCAGCAGCATGATGATGAAAGGTCCGCAGTCGCCTTCGGCGTCCGCGAGCTTGCGAAACTTCAGTCCCGGCAGGTTGGCGAGGCCGGCCTTTATCCGCTGCTTGGATGCGCGCATCCGTCCCAGGATGGCGGGGAGTTTTTTCAACTGCACGCCGGCGACGGCGCCGCACAACTCGGTCATGCGCCGTCCCTGTCCCCACGAAAGCGCGTCATCGTCCGGCTGCGCGAGCCGGCCGTTCTTGCGGACCATCCCCATGTCGTGCGCCGCGAACGCGCGTTCGTAGAGGCGGGCATCGTCGGTGACGAGCAGGCCGCCCTCGCCGCAGGTGATGTTCTTGTTCAGCTGCAGGCTGAAAATTCCCATCCGCCCGATTGAACCCACCTTGCGGCCACGGTAGGTGCCCCCGTTGCACTGCGCGCAGTCCTCGAGGACTGGAATTCCCCGGCGGTTGGCGATGGCCATGACCGCGTCCATGTCGCACGGCGATCCGGCCATGTGAATCGCGACGATGAGCCTGGTGCGCGCGGTAATCGCGCCCTCGAGCGAGGCGGCGCTGAGGTTGAGCGAGTCATCGACCTCGGCGAGGACGGGGATTCCGCCGACCTGGACGATGGCGCCGACGGAGGCGACCCAGAGGAAGGATGGCACGATCACCTCGCACCCCGGCCCGATGCCGAGCGCGGTCATCGCGCAGACGAGCGCGCCGGTGCCGCTGTTGACGGCGAGGGCGTGCTTGACGCCATAGAACTCGCGCGCGGCGGCCTCAAAGTCGTCCACATGCCGCGGCGGCTTCACGCCATAGTAACGAAACAGGGATCCGTTGCGCAGGACGTCGAGCACCGCCTGCTCTTCCTTTTCGTCGATCCAGTGCACACCGGGGAATTCTTGGGGCCACTCGAGGCCGCCGGGGAGTTTTTTGTTCATCGTGTTCGGGGATTGGATTTAATTTGGGCCGGATCGGCCGGCCTCCGAATTCCGGAGGCGAGTATGGCGGCCTTTGGCGTGGCAGGCTACGCCTATGGACTCAAACAGTGGCATTATTTGCTCAAGCAAATCCAGATTCGCGGTGTCTCAAAATCCCTGGGTCGAAGGCGCGGACGGCGTTCCCGTCCGGCTGCTCGTCCGGAGAATCTGCGCGCGCGCAAGGTCGCTGGCCGGCATGAGCTCCGTCACGAGGTACACGGGAGAGTCGCCGAGCGCCACCATGTGACCGTTGCCGCCCTCCTGGAGTTTCGTGCCGACAATCGAGTAGGCGTCGACGTCGCGCGGAATCTTCAGCATCCACCGGTGATCGCGCGGTCGGCCGGCGGGCGCCCAGGCGGCCAGAACGGCTTTGTTTCCGGCCTGGAAAGCGTAGCCGTAAACAGAGTCGGTCGGAAAACCATCCAGGGAGGCCGGCTTGCTGAGCGGAGCGGCGTACTTGAAATCCGGGCCCAGGAGGTTGGCGAGATAGGCGAGCGCCGGATAGAATTTCTGCGGCGTGCCGCCGGGCCCGAGCAGCGGATTGCCGAGATCGCGCATGCCGTCGTTCACTTCGCCGGAGCTGCCCTGGTGATAGAAGATTTTTTCCACCCCGTGCGAGAGCATGATGATCGCGTGGCGCACGGAATGGTCGGCGGCCACCTTTTCATTCTCCATGGGATAGGGAAAACTGGGGTCGACCCACGGCTTCCGCGGTTTGTCGTCTTCCGCGTAGTAGCCGGCTTCCGTGACCCAGATTGGCTTCCGTCCCGCCGGGGACGCGTCCATGAGCGCGGCCAACTCTTCCATCTGCGGGATGAAATATTCCGGCGCGTCCTCAAAGAACCCGTACGGATGGATGTTGAGGATATCGATCAGGCCCAGGCCGCCGTCGCGGATGAATTCGGGGGCGCGATGGAGCACCTCGAGCGAGAAACCGCCGACAAGCTGGGCGTGGGGATCCGCTTCCCGGATCGTTTTCGAGGCGAGCTTGAGCAGCTTGAGATAGTCCTGCGCGTTGTACGTGAAGCCAGGCACGCCTCGATACGGCGCGGGCAGTGCGGTGCTCGTGGTGGGTTCGTTGAGGAATTCCCACGTCCCGATGCGCCCGCGGTAGCGGCTGATCGTGTTCTGGAGGTAGCGGGTGAGATCCGCCGGATCCCTGGGTGCGGCTGCGAGCCACACCCATTCCGCCGGGGCGCGCCACGCCGTTGGGACGATGTGAATGTCCGGCGGCATCGAACTCGCCCACTTCGCGGAAGCGAACGCGGGGAGCAGCGCGAGGACTTTCCAACCGGCTTGCTCCAGGCGTCCAACCTGGCGATCCGCTTCCTCCCAGCGGAAAGCACCGGGCTTGGGCTGCACTTCCTGCCAGTCGAGCGACCATTCCCGGGCCCAGAAAATTCCCGCCCTCCGGAACTGTCTCAGCAGGTCCGGATTCGTCGGCGCGTGGTTCAGCCCGAAAAGTGTCCGGGGAGATTGGTACTCCTGGACCACGGCCATCGGAAACGAGCTTTCGTGATGCAGCTCTCCCGCCGTGGCGACGGCGGTGACCCGATAGTAGCCGGTGCCCGGCACCGTCACGGGAATTTCCTCGCAAACGCTCCGGCCCGGGGGCGCGTGGATCACATACCGCTGCTCGGGAAGCCCGGCGTCGAAATAATCGGTGAGCGACACCGCCACCGCAATATCCGCCGGCTTGCCCGACCGGTTGACCGCCGCGACGCGCAGGGTCACCGGCGCGCCGGCGGAAAAGACGTTGCCGAAACGGCCGGAATCGACCGACGCTTCGAGCGGGGCGCGCGGAGCGTAGTCTGACGGCTGCGAGCCCGGTTCGAATTGCACCGCGTCGATCCAGACGCGGGCCTTGGCGTCGGGGTGTCCGCGCAAATCAGGACCGACTCCGACACAAACGCTCACGGACGTGGCCTTGAAGGTGAAGCTGTACCGCTCCCATTTATCGGTGAGGGTCACCGCCTTTTCCGAATTCGCCGGCGTGGGATCCGGCGCGGGGTCGCCGCCGAATCGCATGACCAGCCGGGCAGGGACGCCGGCGCGGTCCGCCTTCAAATAAGCAGAGAGGGTGTAAGTCTCCCCCGGCGTGACCGTGATCCACCCGAGGTTTACCGCGAGCGGCGCGAGTTGCACGACGGTCGTCGCGGGCCAGCAGTCGTAATAGGTCACCGGTGTCCTGCCGGGCCCGAGCACGACTTCGAGACTTTGCCCGCCTTCGAATTTTTCCGCGGCGGTGACCGTGCCGAAGAGCGACGACAGGTCGCCGCTCCAGCCGGTGGATTCTCCCAGGCTGGACCAGCCCGCGCCGCCGAGCTCGAAGCCGCTGTTGGGGACCAGATTTCTGGCGTCGGTCGGCGGAAGCCGGGGCTGCCAGCGCGCCGCGACCGGAGGCGGCGGATCCGAAAGCGCAGCCGAACAGGACCAGAGGCACGCGAGCGCGAAGGCCGCGACCCGGCGCATCGAGCGTTTTGGTTTCATGACGCGCACGGTGCGAGCGGGGCCGGGAGATTCGCGGGTCGGGGGAAAATCAACGCGCTGCGCGCTCCACGACCGCGCCATCCAGGACATCGGCGTAGGTGTTGAGGGAGAACCAGCGGGCGTTGTCGTGGCCCATCGAATACACGCGGATCCTTGCCGGCTGCCCCGCGACGATGGCGTCGCCCGGAACGGAAAGATAGAACAAGCCGGTCGCCTCCGGCCACGAGGACTGGCTGATCACCGGAACGAAACTGAGCACAAACCGTCCGTCGGCGCTCTGCCACGTCGACTGCTTGTTGGTGGAGTCGAAGTCGAGGATCTTGGCCCCGTTCACGCACAGGCCGAAGCCCATGTTGCTGGCCGTGGATTCCTTGAAGGCGGTGCCGCCGGCAAAGACAAACGTGGTGCGACCGGGCGATTTTACCGGCGCAGTTTCCCAGACGATTTCGTGCAACGGTTCCTCCTGGCGGATCCGCAGGCACAGGCTGTTCGTCTCGCGGTAGCTGAGTCCGCGAGCCGTTTCGCCGACGTGCTTGAGCGTCTTCGCGTAGCCCGAGACCAGCGGGCCCTTCGTGAACGGCGATTTCGCGACGGCCGCGCGCAGGGTCTCGAAGGGAATTTCGCGGGCCGGATGGGGCAGCGTTTGGGCGCGGGCCAGCAGCTGCGCAAGCAGCCACCGACCCTCCGGGCCGCCGTGACGCAGCGCAGCGTCGAAGTTCAGTCCGCTCACGATCCACGAGCCCTGGCCGACCGCGGTTTCGAACAGCAGCGATTTGTTGCGCCACACGTAGTCGAAATCGAGTTCGCGCGTGAACGGCGTCGGGGCGCTGTGGACGTTGAGGGCGCGGATCAGGACGTCGGGCTGCGCGGTCAGGTCATCGAGAATCACAGTCTGCGCGCCCTGCAGCAGTCGAAACCATCCTGCGTCGCACCAGCCGTCGGGGGCCATGGCCTTCGTCACGGGCGAATCGTAGACCACCGTGCCCGCATTGCTGTCACCGGGAAACACACCGAGCCACCAAGCCGTTTTGAACGTCGTCACGTCGACGGGAAAAACATCGGTCGGCGAGAGCAGCACGACGCTGCTGCCCCGGCCGGTGACGCGCAGCAGCCGTTCGTCGGGCTGGCGCGCCACGTAGACGGCCGGCGAGGGAAGGTCGCCCTCCGCCGGAATCGGCTTCGGCTCGAAGGCGGCGAGTGCAACGAGGAGATCGTCGCTCGCGTAGAGTGGATGGCGTTGCTCCAGTGCGGGAGGCTTCGCGGGATAGACCCATGCGTCCCACTGGTTCGTGAATTGTCGCCCGTCGGCCTTCAACTCGACCTTGACCAGGATTTTTTCCGGACCCGAGGGATCGGGCAGGTTGAACTCGATTCCCCCGAGCGCCGCGACTTCGCCCTGCGCCACGGCGGCGACCGCCAGGTGGTCGTGATGGAGAACATCGGAGCCACGCAGCACCTGCCAGGTGAGCTCCGCATTCTTGAACGCGGCCGGCGAATAATTGGAAACCGAAAGCCGCAGGCGCGCCCGGTCGTTTCCGCGATAGTTTAGCTCCAGGCCGTCCTGCAGCAGCACGACGGGGCCGTTGATCTGCCGCACCTGTTCGGGCGTGATTGAATTCGGCCGGCGGTGCACGTCGAGCAGGCCGTTGGACCCGGGATACCAAGGCTGCAGGAGCCACCAGTGGTAGCCGGAGATCTTCGGGTTCTTGCGCAGCGCCTCGAGGTTCACCTTGTGGCAAAGGTAGTAAAGTTTCTCGGACTGCAGGGACCAGTTCGCAGTTTCGTCCAACAGCCCCTGCTTCGCGATCTTGTCGCGGGCGATGGTCAGCCAAAACGGCTTCACCGTCGTCCGGTCGTAGAGCGGGATCGAATCGAGGCGGGGGAAGCTGACGAAATTCCCTTCCTCGTGCGTGATGATGGGCTTGAGCGGATTTCCCGTCTTGAATTTCCCGGGGTTTTCCAGCGGAGACGTCAGGATGTCGAACATCACCGTATAGAAGTCCATCGTGGCGCGATCGGCGGTGCCGTCGACGAAGCCGGCGGGGAAAACTCCGTCGGTGTCGATGACCGGCCGGGTCGGATCGAGTTTCTTCGCGGTGTTGTAGAGTTCGGGGGCGAGGTCGACGCCCGCCCACAGCTCGTTGCCGATGCACCAGTCGAAGATCGATGGATGATTCCGGTAGCGCGTGATGGCGCCGGCCCATTCCTGCCGGTAGAGGTCGCGGGCCTTGCCCTTTGCGCGGTTGTAATAGCGCAGATAGGCGATCGGCAGCTCGGGCGAGACGAACATGCCGATTTCATCGCAGGCCTCGTAGTACTCGGGCGGCAGGAAGTGACTGTGATGCCGGACGTAATTGAAACCGTAGCTTTTCGCGACCTTCAGCCGGTCGATGTAGAACTGTTTGTCGGACGGAGGCGCGATCGTGTCCGGGTAAACCGCGTCGTCGCCGTAGCCGTTCAGGTAATATTTCCTTCCGTTGACGTAGAAATCCGCACCGCGCACCTCGATGCTGCGCATGCCGAATCGCGACTCCACCGCGTCCAAGGCCTGATCGCCGCGAAGGAGCGTCAATCGGGCGCGATGGAGCAGCGGCGTTTCCGGCGTCCAGCGCGCCGCATCGGGCAGGTCCGCCGCAATCTCGACGCCGCTGTCGCCCGACGCCTGGGCCAGCGGCAGCGTGCGCTCGGCGGCCTTTCGCCCGTCCGGGCCGAATACTTCCAGGCGCACGGTGTCGGCTCCCGCCGCGACGCCGGCGATGCGCGCCGTGACCAGGCACCGTGCCGAATCCAGCTGCGGCCGCACGAACATTTCATCGAGCCACGTCGCGCTGCGGCGATCCAAATCGACGTGGCCCCAGATTCCACCCCAGAACGTGAACAGGTGGTCGGGAATATCGATGCACCCCATCAGCGGATCCACGTCGATCTGCTGCTGCGAATTGACCTGCAGCGTCACGTTGGCCGGCTGGCCCGGTTTCACGAACGGCGTCACATCGAACTCGAAACACGAAACATATCCCAGGTGGTACCCGACTTCGCGCTCGTTCACCCACACGCGCACTGCGCGATAGACGCCGCCAAAGCGGAGGAAGAAACGCTGGTCGCCCGTCGCCTCCGGCACGTTGACGGTCCGCTTGTACCAGCCCTTGCCGATGAAGTTGTGCCGCATCTTGGCCGTTTCCTCGCCGTAGCCCTGGGCCTCCCACGCGCCGGGAACCGTGATCGAGCCCGCCAGTTTCTTGCCCGCCGCGTACCACTGTTCCTTTTCGCCCACGTTTTCGGGGTCGAGCTGGAACGACCACGCTCCATCCAGCGGGACCGTGGCACGCACGGTGTCCGGGGCTGCGAAGCTGGCGGAGGAGAGCAGCAGGGGGATGAACAGAAACAGGAATTTCCTGGGCGAAATCATGAGGTAATTCTCCGGTCGGGGTTGGTGCACGATCCCGCTTCGGGATCCGGGGGGACAAGGCTCTGACCCGCGAGTATGCACGGCGGGAAGCCGGCGGGCTACGCCTATGAACTCAAAGAGTGACATTATTCTCTCAGGCGCCCGGCGAAGGAATGCGGCGAGGGCGCGAAACCCCGCCGCAAAATAAAACCGAGGGCGGCCCGGCGTCCGGCTGACGGGAGGAGTTTCATGGTTGGAGCAGTCGGGCGCCGCCGGTGTATTTTTTTAACGCGTCGGCGTCGAGGGTGATACCGAGGCCCGGTTTTGTCGGGATGGCGAGCATGCCGTCGGCGTCGAGTTTCCACCCGCCGACGGTGATTTCGTCGATGAAGGGCGAACCCGTGAGATACTCGACGAGGTCGGTGCCGGGAAAAGCCGAGGCGAGATGGAGGTCCGCCGCCAGGCCGACGGTGGTATTCCATCCATGGGGAATGAAACGAACGCCGAATTCCTGCGCCATCCAGGCGATCCGGCGCTCTTCGCTGAGTCCGCCGACTTTCGTGACATCCGGCTGGACGATGTCGAATGCGCGGGCTTGAAACCAGGGCAGGAAGGCCTGCCGGCGGGTCAACACCTCACCTCCCGCAATCGGCACCGGCGAGTGCTCCCGCAACGCCGCAAAATCCGCCAGGGCGTCCGGGTTCAAGGGTTCCTCGAACCACTCCACGTCGTATTCGGCCAGCATTTTCGCGGTGTTGAGCGCCCACTTGTAGCCATTCCCCCAATGGGCATCGCTCCCGCCGGCATCGACCATGAGGCGGTGGCCGGGACCGATCGCCTCGCGCGCCGCCGCGACCATGGCGCGGTCATTCGCGGCATTGCGGCGACCAAAGGGTCCCCAACCAATCTTGAAGGCGCGAAATCCCCGGGCTTTCACCTGCAGCAGGTGATCGCGCAGTTTGGCCGGCTCATCCATGAGCAACGAGGCGTAAGGCTGCACGCGCTCGCGGTAACATCCGCCCAGCAGGCGTCCCACCGGCTGGCCGGTGGCCTGCCCGAGGATGTCCCACATCGCGAGGTCGACGCCGCTGATCGCGTGGGTGATCGATCCGCCGCGCCCCAGCCAAAACGTGTTCTGGTGCAGCTTTTCGCTCACGCGTTCCGGCTCGAGCGGATTTTCGCCCCGATAGAGCGGCTCGAGGACGGCGAGCGCCGCGCGGACCAGAGCGTCATTGGTGAACGCGCTCCCGATGCCGACCAGCCCTTCGTCGGTGTGCACGGCCACCAGGGTGTGCACGCAATCGTCCGGTCGAAGCTCATTGCTCCAGCCGCCTTCAGGGGTGGCGCCGCGCAGGCCGGCACAGCGAATTTCACGAATCTTCATGGGGTGGGCAGGGGTTAAGCAGGAGGGTGACGGCGGAAAAGCCGGGCGCGCGGCGTGAAGGGCACGCGGTCATCGAGCGGAAAAATCGGACGCGGGCACCGCGTGTGCCCGAGCCGCCGGAGATTGGCGCTCGTGGATCCGGGCGCATCGACGTTGATCATCCGCGCGCACCAGTCGGCGTACATGTGATGCTCACAGTGCGGGGACTTGATGACGACGGTGTCGAAGTGCCGCGGATTCTGTCCATGAGCATGAAAGAGCGCGCGGTCGTAGAGGCTCACCGCCCGACTGGTCGCGACGATCACGAAATTTCCGCTCTCGAGCACGGCGGTCGGGCCCGAGCGCCATTCCTCGCCAAAGGATTCGCTCCGGAAGCGGCCGTCGGAGAGCAACCGCACCTGTGCCGTGATGGCGAGCGGCGGGAAACGGTCCGGGTCGAGTGTCCCGCCGAGGGTCGTGCTGATCGTGGCGCCCACTCCGGCCGCGAACGCCTGCCGCACTGCCGGAGCGTCGACAATCGGCAGCAGCGTTCGTCCGCCGTGACCCGACTCCCTCAGCTGGCGGAGGATCGCGTTGCTGTCGCCGGACGCCCCGGAACTCGTGGCATCGGCGGCGTCGACGAGACCGGACGTGCCGCGGGAAGTGCCGGCGGCGAGCCGCGCCATTTCCTCGAGGCTCACCAGCGGCACCTGCATTTTCCCGTGGTTGGCCCAGAAACCTTCGGCAATGCGAAGGGCCTCGCGCTCGGCGAGAGCCGGGTCGTTGTCCGTCACGACGAAGCTGTACGTCTGAAGTTCGGGAACGTCGGTGAACGGGTTTCCGATGAACAGCCCCGCGGAGAGGCCGCGGGGCGCAGACTCGGCGGCCTGCGCCGCGCGGATCGACTGGCCGAAAAGCCCGGTGGCGGTGATCAGCTCGTCACCGCGGACGAGCGCCGGGATGGCGACCTTCGCCGTCACGGGTCGCACGCCTCCCTCCACCAGGCGCAGCAGGAGCCGCGCGGCCCGCTGTCCGGTCTCGAAAAAATCGACGTGGGGATACGTGTGGTACGCCACGATTGCGTCGCTGTGTTCCAGCATCCGATCGGTGGGAATGCCGTGAAGGTCGAGGGACAGGACGAGCGGCACTTCCTCCCCGACGATTTTCCGCGCCTCCCTCAGCAGGTAGCCTTCGGGATCCAGTTCCTGTTCGCTGGCCATCGCCCCGTGCATGCAGAAATAAATTCCGTCCGCCTTCGGCGCGGCGCGCAGGGCCCCGAGAAATTCGCGGGCGATATGCTCCCAGGCGCCTTGGCCGAGGGTTCCTCCGGAGGTGAGCAGGAACGCGCTGTACGTCGGCACCGCTTCGACGCCGGGCGTGGCGTCGAACACCGAGAGCGCGCCCCCGACCTCGTGCCGAACCGAGCGATGATACCGCAGCATTTCCTGGCCCTGCCGGAGGCCAAAGTCATCGAGGCCGCTGCGGTTTGGATTGAAGGTCGAGACCTCCTGCTTGCATTCGGCGATGAGGATCCGGCGCATGGCGTTCAGTGGATCCGGGCGTAATCGCGCGGGAAAAGCATCTTGATGCCGACGACGACGACGACGGCGCCCACGACGTAGGCGACGGCCGTGGCCGTGAACAGCGATTCGATGCCGACGGTCTGCTTCCACATTCCGCCGAGCAGCGGGGCGAAGCCGGCGACCAGTGCGCTGCAGAAATTGAGCACCCCAACGGCGGAGGCGCGGGTGTCCGCCGGGACAATTTCGAAAGCCGCGGGAAAAATATTTCCCATGAGCAAGCCGCTGAAGAGGCCGAATCCCGCCGCGGCGAAGCGGGTGGCAACGAGCGTTTCGCTCGAGCCGATCGCCTGCAGGCACGGAGCGCAGAGCAGCAGGCTGGCCGCGATGAGCCAGAGCCGTGACGCCTTCGTACGCAGATAGAGCCAGTCGGCGAGCGCGCCCCCCGCCAGCATGCCGACGAGCGTGGCACCCTGTAGAAAGGCGGTGGCGGTGAACGCCGCGTCGCTGAGACCCAGGCCGAACTTGCCATGGAGAAACGTCGGCAGCCAGCTGTAGAGCAACCAGAGTCCGACGCAGAAGATGGGAAATGCCACGCAGAGCACCCGGTAGGTGGGGACTTTCAACAGCGGCCAAAGCGCCAGGCTGGCGCCGGACGCCTTGGTTTCAATCTGCCGGCCTTCGTCGAACCCGCGGAGAAAGAGGCAATACGGAACCGCGTAGAGCAGGCCGACGATTCCGAGGACAATGAACGCCCCGCGCCACTGGCCCCGCTGCGCCATCCACCCGCCGAACCACGCGCCTCCGACCGTGCCGACGATCTGGGCGGTCGTGAGCACCGCGATGGCGCGCGACCGCTTTTCCGGCGCGTGCGCGTTGGCGGTGAGCGCGATCGCGGCGGGCATGTAAAGGCATTCGGACACGCCCATCGCGGCGCGCAGCGCAAGCACCATGAAGGCTGAGTTCGCGAACCCGGTGCCGATGGTGACCAGGCTCCAGACCGCCAGGCTGCAGACCACCAGCATCCGCTTGGAGAAGCGGTCGGCGATTTGCCCTGCAAGCGGGCACCCGAAGCCATAAACCCAGAGGAAGACCGAGCCGGTCAGGCCGAGTTGCGTATCGGTGAGGTTGAGATCGGACTTCAGTGCCGGGAACATCGCGAACACCGCCTGGCGATCGCTGTAATTCAGAAAGTACGCGCCCCACATGAACGCCACGAGCCATGCGCTGGAACGGGCGACGCCGGGAGATCGGGTGGGTGGATGGGCGTCCAAGGGGGTGGATTTCGAGGTGCTCGGCGGAGACGGCAAATCGTGGACGCGGCACGGGTCCGCGCTCGTTCAGCGCGCCGGGAATTTCACCCACCGCGCGCCGCGCCGGGAGGATTTCACGACGGTATCGATGAAAACCATGCCTTCGATCCCATCCTCGATCGTGGGGAAGTCCAGGTCCTCCGGCTGTTTTTCGCCGCGCACTTCTGCGGCAATCGCGCGGAAAACCTCGCGGTAAATATTGGCAAACGCCTCGAGGTAGCCTTCGGGATGCCCCGGTGGAACCCGGCCGAAACGGGACGCGCGCGGGCTGAGGTAACCATTTCCCGCGCGCCAGATTTCGCGGGGCCGGTCCGGGTATTTCACCACCAGCTCGGTGGGAAATTCCTGGTGCCACTCGAGTGACGCCTTGTCGCCGTAGACCCGGAGGTTGAAGTTATTTTCGTCACCGACGCAGATCTGCGACGCCATCAGCACGCCCTTGGCGCCGCCAATGAACCGGAGGAGGACGTTGCCGTCGTCGTCCAGTTTGCGGCCCGGCACGAAGCTCGTGAGGTCGGCGCAAAGTTCCTTGATGCGGAGTCCGCTGACATAGCGCGCAAGATTCTCCGCGTGGGTGCCGATGTCTCCCATGCACCCGGCCGCTCCGCTGCGCTTCGGGTCGGTCCGCCATGAAGCCTGCTTTTGGCCGCTGGCTTCCAGACGCGTCGAGAGCCAGCCTTGGGGATATTCCACGACCACCTTTCGGATGACGCCGAGGCGACCGTCGCGCACGAGGGCGCGGGCCTGTTTGATCATGGGAGTGCCCGTATAATTGTGCGTCAGGGCGAAAACCTTTCCGCTGCGGGCCACGATCCCCCGAAGCGTTCGCGCCTCGGCGAGATCGAACGTGACGGGTTTGTCGCAGACCACATTGAACCCGGCCTCGAGGAACAGCTTCGCCGGAGGGAAATGCTCGTGGTTGGGTGTGACAATCACGACAAAATCCAGGCGTTTCTCCCGCGGCATCGCCGCCTCCGCCCGGGCCATCGCCGCATAGTTTTCATATGTCCGGTCCGCAGGCAAAAAGAGGTCCAGGCCGGACTCGCGCGATCGCCGCGCGTCGCTCGAAAACGCGCCGGCGGCGAGCTCCGCCTGTCCGTCCATCTGGGCCGCGATGCGATGAATGGCGCCGATGAAGGCGCCCCGTCCGCCGCCAATCATGCCGAAACGAAGTTTGCGATCCATGGGTAGGGGGTGGGCTCGCGGCGTCGCGCTATCTGGAACCGAGAAGGTGCTGGACCGTGTAAAGTTCCAATCCCTCGTAATCGCGCGCGGCCCGGAATTCCTCGACGCGTTTCCGGTCGTAGCTCCGGGCCTTGGCCACGAGATCGAGAAAGATCTGCCGGGTGTTTCTGAGGTGATCGGTCACCGGCGAGCCCTTTTGCGTCCGCATCGCCTTCACGTCGAGCCCGACGAACTCCCCGTTCCGGCCATAGCCATTGTCCTCGAGGACGAGAACCTGGTTGAACGCGGCGCGCAGGTTCGTTGTCCCGAAATTTTTGTCCTGGTCGTACTTCAGTCCGTTCTGGTCGTTCAGGTGGACGCTGCCGAGTTTGTCATGCGCGAGCGCGAATGCCATCTCGTCACTCGGGTCGAGGTTGGCGAGGATCGCATGCGCGCTCTCGACGACGATTTTCACCCGCCGGTGGTCCTGAGACGCATAGGCGAGGGCCATCGCGTGGCCGGCCGTCGGCACGAAGGCGAGATCGGTGGGTTCGTTCGGCTTGGGCTCGATCCAGATCTCGATCTCCTTGTCGTAGGCGAGCATCTTGTTCAAAACCTCGAGCAGACGCCGGTAGGCGGTCACCACGTTCTTGGCTTCGCGGACATAGGTGCCTTCCCGCGCCAGCCACAGGACCACGGCTTTCGCTCCGACGGTGCGGGCGATGTCGATGGTTTGCAGGGTCCGGTCCAGGGCGTATTGGCGGTCCGCCGCGGAATTGGAGGTGTAGCCGCCGTCGATGGTTTCCGGCGCGAACCAGAGGCGGGGGGCGACGAATTCCGCCGCCAGGCCGTGGTTATTCAGGATGGCTCTCACGCCCGCCGCCTTGGCGAGCACCTGGGCGGGGGCAAGTTTTCCGATTTCAGGCACCACATCGTCGTCATGAAACTGGACGCCCTCGAACCCCATGGGGCGATACAAGGCGTATTTTGCCTCATGGTCGTAAGGATGGCGGGTGCAGGGACCGAAAGGGTCGGCCCCTTCATTGATATTCCAGGGGCCGAAGGAGAACCGATAGTCGGGAGTTTTGGTCATGAATGGGTCGGCGAACTGCCGCAATCACTCTACCGAGGAAGCTCCGCCACCCGCTACGCCTATTCGCTCAAATACTGGCATTGTCGTCTCATCCCTGCGCGTCCGGAGCTTTCGGCCCCGTTTGTCCGGCGGTATTCGATCCGGTCCCGCCGGGTAGCGGTTCACGGCGCGGAGGCGCACACTATCGTATCACGCGGATTTTTGCGCGACGGAGGAACGCGACCTTGTCGGCGGGGGCCCGGACGCCTTGGTCACCGGCGCTTGCGCTCGCGGTACGCGCTCGGGCTGATGCCAAACTCGCGACGGAAAAGTCGGTTGAAGAACGACAGCTGATTGAAGCCATGATCCAGGGCGATGTTGCCGATAAGGTCAGGGGTATCGAGCAGGGCGCGACAGACCGCCTGGAGCCGGACCTGGTTGAGAAAAGTCGAGAACGACTTGCCGGCGTGCCGCCGAAACTGGCGGGCGAAGGTTGCCCGGCTCATGCTGGTGAGCCGGAGCAGCTCCGGCAGGCTCACTGAGCGGTGGTAGTGGGCGAGAATGAAACTGACCGCCTGCCGCACGGCCTCCTGGTGCTCGATCGTGCCCACCAGGGAGAAGGCGCGGGCCGACAGCGGCCGGACATCGCGGGCCGGCGCATTGGCCAGCCCGTCGAGAATCTGCAGGAAAAGCGCCAGCCGGGCCAGGCCGACGAGGCTCGGCAACTCCTCGATGCGCCGGCGGGTGATCTCGGCGGTCCTGCCTTGGATGTGGAGGCCGCGGCGCGCGAACTCGGCCAGCGTGCGCAACGGCGCCGACTCGCCGAATTCCCAGATGCCGTGCTCCAGCGGAAAATCCCACTGGATGGCCACGCCGGCCGACACGCTGCGCTGGTGCCAGTAGTGGGGCACGTTGGCGCCGATGAGCACGAGGTCGCCCGACTCGAATAATTCGATGTGATCCGCCACGAAACGCGTGCCGGCGCCGCGCTGGATCAGGGTCAGTTCCGTGGCGCGATGATAGTGCCAGTGGTCGCCCTGGCCCGGCATCGGCACCACCCGGTCGGGACCGTGAACGATTTCCACCCGGTTCACGCTCCGGTTCCACCGCAGCAGGCGCAGCGTGTTCGCCGTCCCGAACTGGATTTCTTCCCGCTGCGAGGGCATTTCGTGTCGGGACGCTGCGCGCCGGGTCGCAAAAGGCAAGGAGGGACGGTGAGACAACAGTGTCAGTGATTGAGCGCCGGAGCGTAGCGCCCGCCGGAATCTGTTGCGATGATGACCGAACCGCCACATTCCCCGATCCTTTCCTGTAGCCATCCCGGAAATCCGCGGTTTTTTTGGCCTGATGATGAACAAAGTTTACCCCGACGCCCGCGCCGCTGTGGCTGGCCTGCTCCACGACGACATGACGATCGCCGCCGGCGGTTTCGGCCTTTGCGGCATTCCGGAAAACCTGATTGCCGCCCTGCGCGACAGCGGCGCGCGAGGCCTGACCATCATCGGCAACAATGCGGGGGTCGACGGTTTCGGGATGGGAATGCTTTTGGCGACGCGTCAGGTCAGAAAGGTGTGCGCTTCCTACGTGGGCGAAAACAAGGAGTTCGAGCGCCAGGTGCTGGCGGGCGAACTCGAGCTTGAGCTCATTCCCCAGGGCACCCTGGCCGAAAGGCTGCGCGCGGGAGGCGCGGGCATTCCCGGCTTCTACACCCGCACCGCCTTCGGCACCCACCTCTCCGCCGGGAAGGAGACAAAGGTCTTTGGTGACAGGGAGTACGTGCTCGAAGCTGGCATCGTCGCCGAGCTTTCCCTCGTGAAGGCGTGGAAGGGCGACCGCTCCGGAAACCTCGTTTACCGCAAGACCGCGCGGAACTTCAATCCGATGATCGCGACCTGCGGCAAGGTCTGCATCGCCGAAGTCGAGGAACTGGTTGAAACCGGTGACCTCAACCCCGACGAAATTCATACCCCTGGCATTTATGTGGACCGTATTCTCCGGGGGACCGGTTACGAGAAGCGGATCGAGTTTCGCACCGTCAGGGGCGCCTCGGCCTCGCGCAAGGAAACGCCGGTGCGGGAAATGGTGGCGCAGCGGGCGGCAGGGGAACTGCGCGACGGCTACCATGTGAACCTTGGCATCGGGATTCCCACGCTGGTCGCGAATTTCATTCCGCCGGGAATGAACGTGACGCTGCAGTCGGAGAACGGCCTCCTCGGCGTCGGCCCGTTTCCTGCGGAGGACGAGGTGGACCCTGACTTGATCAATGCCGGCAAGCAGACGATCACGACCATCCCGGGCTCGGCTTTTTTCTCGAGCGCGGACTCGTTCGCAATGA
>JAQGON010000103.1 GCA_028293565.1 Verrucomicrobiota bacterium
GCTCGATCGCCACCGCGCGCTGCTCCAGACCATCATCGATTCGGTGCCGGCGCTCGTCGCCTACATCGGGCCCGACGGGCGTTTCGCGCTGCACAATGAGCGTTATCGCGAATGGCTCGGGCTGGCGGCCGTCGACATCATCGGCCAGCCCATGCCGGAGGTCGGCGGCGGCCAGCTCGAGTCGACCGCGGCCATGCACCTTCAGGCGGCGCTCGCCGGCGAAACGGTCTGTTACGAGAACGTGATCCATTCCTCCACGGGCGACCGGCAGGTGGCCACCACCCTGCGTCCTGATCGCGACAGCCAGGGTCGCGTGCGGGGGATCGTTTTTCACGCCTACGACATTACCGAACGCAATCGCGCCTACACGGAGCTCGCCTCCGCCCGCGAACTCCTGCGCTGCCACGCCGACGAACTCGAGGAACGCGTGCGCGACCGGACCGCCACGCTGCGCGAGACCAATGCCGAGCTTGAGGCGTTCACCTATTCCGTCTCCCACGATCTGCGCACCCCGCTGCAATTCGTCCGCAGCTTTGCCGAGGCGATCGCCGAGGATCCCCACAACGGGCTGAGCCCGGACAGCGGCACCTACCTCGAGCGGATCATCCGCGCCACCGCGCGCATGGAATCCATCATCCACGATCTGCTCGGTTACAGCCGGCTCGCGCGCGCGGATCTCTCCCTCGCGTTGATCTCGCTGGATGATGCCGTCGGCGAAGCCCTCAGCCACCATCAGGCCGCCATCCAGGAGACCGGGGCGCAAATCCAGATCGACGCGCCGCTGCCCCGGGTGATGGCCGACCGCGTCGGGTTGTTCCAGATTCTCTCCAACCTGCTGTCCAATTCGCTCAAGTTCACCGTGCCCGGACGCGGGCCGGTCATCCGCGTGCGCGCCGAGGTGGCCGAGGATTTCACCCGCCTGTGGATCTCCGACAATGGCATCGGCATCCATCTGCGGCACCACGAGAAGATTTTCCAGCTGTTCGAACGCCTGCATAGTGCGACAGAATTTCCCGGCACCGGCATCGGCCTGGCCTTGGTGCGCAAAGCCGCTGCGCGCATGGGCGGACAATGCGGCGTCGAGTCCGCGCCCGGCGCCGGCAGCCGTTTCTGGATCGAGTTCCCGACCACGGAGTCCCGCGTGCCGGCCTCCCAGCTCGAGTCCGCCCCGGTTTGAGGCCGCCATCCGGCGACTCACCTATGCGGATGCGGTAACCCCGCCCGATGGCAGCTGTCCAATAAAGGAATACCCTCTTGCAGCCATGAAGATTTCATTCCCCCCTCAGCTTTTCCGCCTCCCCGCGCTTGTCGCCGGCCTGGCCGCCCTGTCCGCGACCGCCCAGTTGGCGCCCTCCCCCTCCAATCCCAACCCGGGCAATCCCTCGAGTCCGGGACCCGCCTATCCGGCCAACCCGATCAATCCCATCAATCCGACGCCAACCGAGCCCGTGCTGCCGCCGCCCTCCGACGAGATCAAGGTCGCCGGCGCACCGGCGAACGCCAACCGTCACACGGAAAATCTCATCAGCAAGCTGTCGATGCTGACCAGCGAGGAAACGCGCCTTTCCCAAGTTGCGACCCAGCGCGCCGCCCACTCCCAGGTGCGCACCCTCGCGGAGCAGGTCATGGGCTCCAGTCAGGCCATTGAGCAGGAAATCGGCCGGCTCGCGCAGACCCGCAACGTGACGACGCCGACCGGCAAGGACGCCAACGATCTCGCCGATGCCGAGCAGAAATTGCAGAAGAAGGAGGGCAAGAGCCTCGACGAGGATTACGTCAAGCGCACCGTCAAGATCCATCAGGACGCAATCGACGAGCTGGAGGGATACTGCAGGAACAACGATGCCGACGCCGAGGTCGTCGCCTTTGCCCAAAAACATCTGCCCGCCCTCCGGGAGAATCTCCGCCAGGCGGAGAGCGTCAGGGCGCAGGCCGATTAATTTGCCGTCACGCCAGACGGCGCTGATGCGGCAGCCGCCGCGTCACACTAAGAGCGGATCTCCTGCCGGGGATCCGCTTTTTGTTGGGGCGACCAAGCAGCCGAACTCGTAAGAGTTTGGTCGCCCTGACCGCGCCGTTACCGGCGCAGCTACTTCCTCACGTTCCCACCCAGCCGGGTGGATTCAGCGCCGCGAGCGCGCGCCGCGTCTTTTGCACGGAGCGCATGGCCCACAGCTGCAATTCGGCTTCGCGCTGGCAAACGGGCAGCGCGGATTTCGGCCGGTGTTCGTGTTTCAGGATGATACGGGCGTAGTGTTCGACTTCCTCGGAGGACGGACGCAACGCGCGGACTAGCTGGGGGTATTTCGCTACGGATGACGTCTTCATTTGGGGTAACCGTCCGGGGTTATAACAAAGAAAAGTTGTCGGCCGGACCGCCTCAGGCGGATTTGTGAGCACACGCCTTGGCCCTGCGAAAAGGGCGGCCCGGCCGACAACACCGCGACCTTAGCCGACTGGCGGGCCGCTGCCAATCGGGTAGACGACCCAGGGGGGGGTCGGGTTTTGCCCCATACCCCTTTCTGGGGAATCCGTCCTCAGGTGGCGATGCTTTCGCTCTTCATCCACTGGATCGCATAGCGCACGAGGTCCTTGCCGGCCTCGAGCTGGAGCTTGAGCTTCAGGTGCTCGCGATACGAGTCGATGGTCTTGACGCTGAGGTTCAGCTTCTGCGCGATCTGCCGCGTGCTGTAGCCGTCGCCGATCAGCTGAAAGACCTCCATCTCGCGATCGCTCAGCGTGTCCATGCTGAAGTCGACCTTTTCCTTCCGATTGTTCACGAAGCGGTGCAGCATGCGTTCCTTCATCTTGTCGCTGAGATAGAGTTCGCCCGCCAGCACGGTGCGGATCGCGGTGAGGATCTTGTTGCTCGCCTCCTGTTTCATGATGTATCCGCGCGCACCGGCGCGCATCGCGCGCTCGGCATAGATGCTCTCGTCGTGCATCGACATCACGAGCACGGGCATGTCGGGCGCGAGCACCCGGATGTGCTTCATCAGCTCGATGCCGTTCGTGGTCTTGAGGGTGATGTCGATGACCGCGAGGTCAGCCGGCTGTTTTTGCAGGAAGGCAATGGCGCCGGGCGCGCTGTCGGCCTCGCCGGTGACCTCGAGGTCGCTTTCCTGGTTGATGAGGACCGACACCCCCTGGCGGGTGATCGGGTGGTCGTCGACCAGGAGAATGCGGTGCTTAGCAGGCGACTTCGAAATTTTTGGGGGCGGAAGGTTTTCCTGTTTCGTCGTTTTCATGAGGTTGGGCAAACGTAGTGAATGTGCATGTGATGCGCGTCCCATGACCGGGCCGCGATTCTACCGAAAATCCTCCGCCGAGCATGGCCGCCCGGTAACCCATCAGGCGCAGGCCGCCGCCGGGGGCGCGATGGTGGGCGCCCGTCTCGAAGCCGGCGCCATCATCGCTGATCACCAGCCGGTGCTCCGGGCCGCGCGCCGAGAGCGACACGCGGACGTGCTTCGCCTTCCCGTGACGCACCGCGTTGTGGATTGCCTCCTGCGTGATGCGATAAAGATGCATCGCGCCGAGGTGGTCGCAGGCCGGCGGCTCGCCGTGCAGCGTGAACCGGCAATCGATCGCGTGCAGCGTATGCGCCTGGCCGGCGAGTTCCTCGAGCGCGATGACGAGCCCGGCGTTTTCGAGCTGCACCGGGCACAGCCCGCGGGCGAGCGCGCGCGACTGGGCGATGGCGTCGTTCGCGAGCTGCGAAATCATTTCCGCCGGCGCCGCCTCGTCGGGCTGGCTCTTTTTCAGGCGATCGCGCAAGGCCGCCGCCATGCAGGACAGGCCCGTGAGTTGCTGCCCGAGCCCGTCGTGCAGGTCCGCGCCGATGCGCTGCTGCTCGACGTCGGTCACCGTCAGCAGCCGCCGCTCGAGCCAGCGCCGCGCGCTGATGTCACGGCCGAAGAAGGTCGCGCCCTCGCCCTGCGCGGCGTCGAATGTCACGAAGAATTCCGCGTGCCACTCGGTGCCGTGCCGCCGGCCGCCGAGAGTGAAGTTCGCCGACTCCCCGGCCAGCGCTTCGCGCACCGCGTCCCGCGCATCCGGATACACCTGCGCGAAGACGCGCCCGATGAGGTCCCCCGGCTGCACGCCGGCGTGTTCGAGGCCGCGGCCGCGCGCCTCGACGACCCGGCCGCCCGCGTCGAGCCGGCCCGCGATCACCGGCAGGCTCTGCATGATGCTGTCGAGGAGCTGCGTCGTGCGCCGGCGCTCGTTCTCCGCGTTGACCCGCTCCGTGACGTCGACGGCGGTGAAGCCGTTGAGCCGGCGGCGGTCGGAGCCCACCATGGGAAAGGAGTTCACGAGCCAGTGCCGGTCGCCGCTGACGCAGGGCCGCGGCTCGCCGTTGGCGACGCTCTCGAAGGGATCGGCGCTGAATTTCTGCACTTCCTGTCCCGGCCGGAAAAAACGCGCGAAAAGTTCATTCTGGAAAATCGTGCGGCCGTCCTCGTCGCGAATCGCCACCGCGCACGGCACGCTGCGCATGAACAGCTCGAGCTGTTCCTGGCTCTGGCGGAGCTTGGCGCGCATTTCCGCATGATGCAGCGCATAACGGATCGCGCGCTCGAGCTGCACGTGGTCGAGGTGCGCCTTGCCGAGAAAATCCACCGCGCCCGCCCGCAACGCCGCCTCGTCCACCTCCGGGCTGTCGTGGCCCGTGAGCAGCAGGATCGGCATCGTGCAGCCCATCGTCTGCGCCTCCTGCAAAAGTTCGACGCCGGTGGCGGGGCCGAGGTTGTAGTCGAAAAGCGCCACGTCGTGCCCGCCGCGCTGCAGCGCCGCGCGTCCGTCCTCGAACGTCGAGGCCCACTCGAGATCGTAGGCTCCCAGGCGCGTCTGGCCGAAGACATGCGATAGAAAATCGAAGTCGTCCTCGCGGTCTTCGACCACGAGCACACGGATAGGTTGGAGGTTGTCCACTGACATGGTTTCGTCGGGGCGCACCACTCCACCCCGCTGGATCCACGCCTCGTCCGCGGCGTCTGGGATGAGTGTTTACTGCCCTCGTTTCTGGACAGTGAATAAAGGCTTGAGAGCCCTCCGATGAACGAATTAGGCGATTTTCTTCGAGTCCTACACGAAATTTTTCCCCAAGACCCCAGCGCAGCCTTCCCGGCACCCCAGTTGGGGCCGGTGCCCCACCCCTCAGGGCCGTTCGGCAAAAAGCTTCCCCCGGCACGATTTTTCCGGGAACGGCGGCGAATTTGGAACAAAGCCCGGGCCATTCCCCGATGCGGGCTTCGGTTTGTCACTCGATTGTGGAACGCACCCCCTGGAACTAAAGTCTCATTCATTGAATGCGGATTCCCCGCCTTCGCTTTCCCACCATATCATGAAAAAGCTCCTCTCCCCCCTCGTCGCCGCAGCCCTGCTCGGCGGCTTCGTCGCGTTTAACGCGGCTTGCAGTTCCACCGCCACCCGTGAGAGCACGGGCGAATACGTCGATGACTCCGCCATCACCGCCAAGGTGAAGGCCGCGCTCATCCATGACGAAACCGTCAAGGCCGGCCAGGTGAATGTCGAAACCTTCAAGGGTGTCGTCCAGCTCAGCGGCTTCGTCGACAA
>JAQGON010000114.1 GCA_028293565.1 Verrucomicrobiota bacterium
TGCAGGTCGATGAACGACGAGATCTTGCCGTCCGAGTCGCAGGTGATGTCGACGAGGATGGCGTTGACCGACGGCTTTTCATTCAGTCGGTGCAGCGGCGCGATCGGGAAGAGCTGCTTGAGCGCCCAATGATCGAGCAGCGACTGGAAGACGGAAAAATTGCAGACGTACTGGTCGGCGAGAAGCTTGTCCAGGTCGTGCAGCTCCTCCGGCTGGTAGCCGGTCTTGCGGCCCTCCTTCGCGATCTGCTCGCAGATCTGCCAGAAGATCGACTCGGCGGCGGCGCGGTTCTCGAGGTCGAGGTAGCCGAGGTTGAAGAGGGAGAACGCCTCCTCCTTTTTCTGCAGCGAGTCGTGGAAGCGCTCGAGGCGGCCGAGCTTGGTCTTGTTCTTCAGCATGACCTCGAGGTCGGTCACGACCTTGTGCTTCACCTTGGGCTGGTGCTGGTGGCCGAGCGATTCGCGCTTGTTGATCCGCTCGAAGACCTCGACCACGAGGAGCGAGTGGGGCGCGACGACGGCGCGGCCCGATTCGCTGACGATGTCGGGGACGGGAATTTCCGAGGCCGCGCAGATCTCGCGGATGTTGAACACGACGTCGCGGGCGTATTCCTCCAGCGAGTAATTCATCGAGCTCTCGAAGTTCGTGCGCGACCCGTCGTAGTCGATGCCGAGCCCGCCGCCGACGTCGAGGTAGCCCATCGGGAATCCCATCCGCGCGAGCTGGCAGTAGAAGCGCGACGCCTCGATCACGGCGTTCTTGATCGTGATGATGTTCGGGACCTGGGACCCGATGTGAAAGTGCACGAGTTTCAGCGACGCGCCGAATTTCACGGCCTTCAGCTTCTCGCACGCGAAGAGGATTTCCGCGGTGTTCAGGCCGAACTTGGCGTTGTCGCCGGTGGACATCGCCCACTTGCCCTCGCCGCGGGTCTGGAGCTTGCAGCGGAAGCCGATCATCGGCTTCACGCCGGTTTCCTGGGAGATGCGGATGATGTCGTCGAGCTCGGCCAGCTGCTCGACCACGATGATGATTTTCTTCCCCAGCTTGCGGCCGAGCAGCGCGAGCCGGATGTAATCGTGGTCCTTGTAGCCGTTGCAGATGATCAGGCGCTGCGAGCCCTCGTGCATCGCCAGCGCGATCATGAGCTCGGGCTTCGAGCCGGCTTCGAGGCCGTAGCTGTAGTCCTTGCCCGCGAGGACGATTTCGTCGACGACCTCGCGGAGCTGGTTGACCTTGATCGGGAAGACGCCGCGGTAGTTTCCCTTGTAGCCCTCCTCCTTGATCGCCTGGATGAAGCATTCGTTGAGCTGGATGACCCGGTGCCGGAGGAGGTCCTGGAACCGGATGACCATCGGGGCCTTCAGGCCCATGCCGAGGGCCTCGTCGACCACGTCCATGATGCGGATGCCGCGGCCGTCGACCCGCGGCTCCACTTTCACGAACCCCGCGTCGTCGACCGCGATGTGACCCTGGCCCCAGCGTTTGAACCCGTAATGCTCCTCGGATTTTGCGGCGGACCAGCCGGATGCGGACTTGCTTTTCAACGCGGAGAGGGGAAGGGGGAGTTATGGCTTGCTATCGCTGGCGGGGAATCCGTTAGGATGCATGTTTTCTTTTTTCAAAACCCTCAACACGCAATGACGAAAATGTTCCATTTGGCCGAAGCCCCCTCCCTGCTAGCCCAAGCCGCGCCCGGAGGATCCGGCGGCCTGATGGGCGGCGGCGGCATGATCATCTTCTACGGCCTGTTGTTCGTCGCGATGTACTTCCTGATGATTGCGCCGCAGCGCAAGAAGCAGAAGGAGCTGGAAAAGATGATCGCCTCGCTCGGCACGGGCGACGAGATCGTGACCACCGGCGGAATCTACGGCACGATCACCAACGTGAAGGACGACCGCTTTGTGGTCCGGATCGCGGACAACACGAAGATCGAAATCGGCAAGGCCTTCATCGGCACCGTGGTCGGCAAGTCCGGTTCGGAGAAAAAGTAAGTCCGCGGGCGCCCGGCGCCCGATCGGCAGCCCGCTTTAACCAAATCCAACATGTTTAGACGCAACCTCTGGAAGATCGCGCTCAGCCTCATCATCGTGGCCTGGGCCGTGTCCACGCTCCTGCCCCTTCGGGACCGGGATTTTGCCACCTACGCCAAGGCCCACGCCACCGCGAAGTCCGCGGAGTTCGCCAAGCTGGCCGATGAGGCCGTCAGCCTCCGGAAAGCCGGGCACGCTCCCTCCGACTACGTCGCGCTCAAGCAGATCGCGAAGGACCGGAAGCTCGATCTCACGCAGTATTTCACGGACATCGAGCTCGAGAGCAAGCTGACCAACGTCGAGAAGCGGAACAGCATCCTGCTCACCGAGCTCAGCGCGCGTTCCAAGGCGAAGCTCCAGCGCGGCCTCGACCTCGCGGGCGGCGTCGCGTTCACGCTCGAGGTCGATCCCAAGGCGGCGGAGAAATTCTCCAACGACACCCGCAAGGAAAAGCTGACCAAGGCGATCGAGATCATCGGCAACCGCATCAATTCGTACGGCATCGCCGAGCCGGTCATCCGCCCCGTCGGCGAAAACCGGATCGAGGTCCAGCTCGCCGGCGTGAACCCGAAGGACAACCCCGACATCCTCGACCTGGTGAAGAAGCCCGCGCGGCTCGATTTCCGCACCGTCCACCCCACGCTCACGCCGGCCACGGCTCCCAACGGCGAGGTTCCCCCCGGTTATGAGATCCTGACCCTCGAGCAGGACGGACCGAAGGGCGAATCGTATTCGGAGGACCTGTTCGTCAAGCGCATCCCGGAGATGGGCGGCGACGCGATTTCCGACTCGGGCGTACGCGCCGACTTGTACGGCAAGCCCGAGGTCACGCTCAATTTCACGAAGGAGGGCCGGAAGCACTTCGCCGACATCACCCGCGAGATCGCGAACAACGGACGCCAGGCGGGACGGGCCGGGCGGCTCGCGATCGTCCTCGACGGCCGGCTTTACTCGGCTCCGACGGTGAAGGACGAGATCGACAGCCAGTCGGCCCAGATCAGCGGCGGCGCCATGACCGATCGGGAGGCCTTCGCGCTTTCCAACGTCCTCAACAACCCCCTCGACCTCCCGCTGACGGTCAAGGAAGTGAAGATCGTCGGGCCCTCGCTCGCCGAGGACGCCGTCTCCAGCGGCGTGCGCGCCTCGATCATCGGCACCGTTCTTGTGGCCGCGTTCATGATCACCTTCTACACGACCGGCGGCCTCGTCGCCGTCGTCACGCTCGCGGTGAACGTCGTGATCATCTTCGGCGTCATGGCCAGCCTCGGGGCGACGATGACACTGCCCGGCCTCGCCGGCATCGTGCTCACGATCGGCATGGCGGTCGACGCGAACATCCTGATCTTCGAGCGCATGCGCGAGGAGCTCGCCCTCGGCAAGTCGCTGCAGGTCGCGAACCAGACCGGCTACATGAAGGCGCTGATGACGATTCTCGACGCGCACGCGGTGCAGCTGATCATCTGCGCGATCATGATCATCTTCGGCCAGGGCCCGATCAAGGGCTTCGGCGTGACGCTGGCGATCGGCGTGCTCTCGACGCTCTTCTCCGTGCTGATCACGGCGCATCTGGTGATGGAGATGCTGATCGAGTCGAATTTCCTGAAGCGTTTCACGATGCGCCGCATGCTGAAGGACCTGCACATCGACTTCGTGAAATACGGCAAGCCGGCCTTCATCGGCGGCTGGCTGATCGTGGCGCTCGGCGTCGGCGTGGTGCTCTACAAGGGCGACCGGATCTACGGCATCGATTTCGCCGGCGGCGAGGTGATCTCGATCGAGTTCAACCAGCGCCTCGACATCGCGAAGGTTCGCCAGGTCGCGGAGAACGCGAAGCTCGGCGAAGTCCAGCCCCGGCACGTCAGCGCGCTCGGCGGCGGCAAGGAAGTGCTCGAGATCGAGACCCGCGAGGGCAAGTCCGACGCGCTCTTCGCCGCGTTGAAGCAGAATTTCCCCAACGCCGGCCTGGAGAAGGTCGGGGAGAGCCACATCGGCGCCTCGATCGGCAAGGAAATCGAGTGGAACGCGCTCCGCGCCGTGACCTTCTCGATGCTGACGATCCTGATCTACATCGCCTTCCGCTTCGAGTTCGGGTTCGGCATCGGCGCGATGGTCTCGTCGCTGCACGACATCCTGATGACGATCGGCCTGTTTGTCCTCTTCGACCACCAGTTCTCGGCGCCGATGGTCGCGGCAATCCTGTGCATCGCCGGCTACTCGATCAACGAGACCGTCGTCGTCTTCGACCGCATCCGGGAGGAGCTGAAGCTCAACCCGACCGGTTCGCTGCGGGACATCATCAATTCCGCGATCAACAAGGTGTTCGCGCGGACGATCATGACGGCAACCACGACGTTCCTCGCGGCGCTGTCGCTGTTCCTCTTCGGCGGCGGCGTGCTCCGCGACATTTCGTTCACCTTCCTGGTGGGCATCGTCACTTCGACTTTCTCGGCCATCTTCGTCGCCGCCCAGGTTTTCTACTGGTGGCACAAGGGCGACCGGAAGCACGTCGAGGCGCACTCCGACGTCGCCCCGAAATACGAGTGGACCGGTTCCAGCAAGGCGTCGCAGTAGGAAACTGAAGTCCGAAGGGCGAAAATCCGGAGTCCGGAATCCCGATCCCCGATCTGGATCAGGATTTTTCCGGGTTTGGAACCGCTTCGGATCTCGGATTTTCGCCTCCGGATTTATCCTCCATGCGCTGGACCTACACGCCTGTTCCGGCCGCTGAGATCGAAGTGCTCAGCGCAGGGGCCGGCGTGAGCCGCGTCCTCGCCGAGCTGCTGCTGCGCAACGGGCACCGCGAGGCGGAGATCGCGGCGAAATTCCTCGCGCCGACCCTGGCCGGGTTGAGTGATCCGTTTCTCCTCCGTAGCCTCGAAGCGGCAGCCACGCGCCTGCGCGCGGCGATTGTCCGCCGCGACGAGATCGTGGTGCTCGGCGACTACGACGTCGACGGCGTCAGCAGCACCGCGCTGCTCGTGAGCGTCCTGCGCTGCTTCGGCCTGCAGCCGCGCTTCATCGTCCCGCGCCGGTCGGAGGACGGCTACGGCCTTTCCCGCAGCGCCATCGACCGCGCGCTCGAGGGCGGAAAGCCCGCGCTCTTCATCGCGCTCGACTGCGGCACCAACTCCCACGAGGAGGTGGCCTACCTCGTCGCGCAGGGGATCGAGGTGATCGTCATCGACCATCACCGCTCGAAGGAGCGTCCGTTCGCGCAGGGCCTGCTGATCAATCCGCACGTCGAGCCCGACGACACCGGCGCCGACGCCACGTGGCGCAACCTCTGCACGGTCGGGCTGGTCTTCAAGCTGGCACACGGCCTCCTCAAGCAGCTGCGCGCGGAGGAGCATCCCGTGGCCCTCGCCCTGAAGCTCCGCGACTACCTCGACCTCGTCGCGCTCGGCACCGTTGCCGACCTCGTGCCGCTGCTCGGGGAAAACCGGATCCTGGCGCGTCACGGCCTCCGCATTCTCCAGGAGACGACGCGCCCCGGCCTGCGCGCGCTGATGAGCGTCGCCGGGGTGAAGCCCGCGAACGGGATCAATCCCGTCGACATCTCGTTCCGCCTCGGTCCGCGCATCAATGCGTCCGGCCGCCTCGCCGATGCGGCGCTCTCGGTGGAGCTCCTGCTCAGCAACGACCTGGAGTTCTGCACGGAGACCGCGCAGCAGCTCGACGCGTTCAACCGGGAGCGGCAGGACATCGAGCGCAAGATCACGGAAGAGGCCGAGCGCATCATCGAGACGCAGTATGCGGACGCGCCCGGCATCGTGCTGTTCAGCGAGGACTGGCATCCCGGCGTCGTCGGAATCGTGGCGGGCCGGGTTTCGCGGAAATACAATCGTCCCTGCATCGTCCTCGGCAACGAAGGCGAGCTCGGCAAGGGTTCCGGACGCAGCATCGACGGCTTGAGCCTCGTGGAGATCCTCGGCGTCTGCGGTGCGCCGCTGGCGAGCTGGGGCGGGCATCCGATGGCGGTGGGCGTCTCGATCGAGAAGACGCGGCTCGACGCGTTTCGCGCGCATTTCGCAGAGACGGTGCGGATCCACGCCGGAGGCGACATCGCGCAGCGGGAACTCGGGTTGTCGGCCTGGCTCGAGGCGGGGCAGGTGACGGAGCAGCTGATGACGGAGCTGGAGGCGCTGCATCCCTTCGGGCAGGGAAATCCCGAGCCGGTGTTCGGGGTGAGCGGCGTCGTGCTGCGCCAGCCGCCCGAGGTGTTCAAGGTCCAGCATTTCCGTTTCCATTTCGAGAACGGCCGCGGGCGCCGCCTGCACGGCGTGGCGTGGAAGATGGCCGACCGCATCCCGCCGCTGGGCGTGAAGGTCGACCTGGCCGTGCAGCTGACCTGGAATCATTTCAACAACCGCAAGCTGCTCCAGCTCGAGCTCGTCGACTGGCGTCCGGCCGAGGGTTGATCGGTTTTTTTAGCGATGAAGGGACCCGGATTCGAACCCTGGACCCGGGTTTGTTTTCGCTTGCTCCGGGTCGAATCGGGCCTGTTCACGGTTAAAAAGTTCACTCTTGCACTCGCGTGCCAATCCCGGCTTTTTCGCACCCTCACGCGGCCATAGCTCAACTGGATAGAGCGCCAGACTACGAATCTGGAGGTTTGGGGTTCGACTCCCTATGGCCGCACCACTTTCCGAACCCGTCAGGTCATGAACCTTGCGGGTTTTTCATTTCGACGGATCGGCAAAGTGGCAACGCCGGTGGCAATCATTCGGTCGCGGTCGGGGGAAGGTTTCGCCGCCGCGAATAAAAACGCTCACCGCCGCCGAGAGATCTCGCGCTATCCAAAGATCACGCGACGACAGAGGGATTCTCCGCGTTTGAAATCACGGCAAACCTGCGGGCGATGGTCGTAGATCGAACAGAGCCTCGTAATCGGATCGAGCGCGACGCATGCCCCATCGCCTCGCTGTTCCATGCAGCGAACCCCGTCGTGTTCCACCACGAGTTCCTCCGGCACGCCGGTGTCCAGATCCGTCAGCTCGGCCACGAGCCGGCAGCAGCGCCCACAGCCAGCGCACTCAGGGATTTCGTTGAGCAGGTCCGTTGTTTTCAAACTCACGATCATGCACACCTAAGGTCCAGGGGCGAGTTTGGTCTGTGATCCAGCGGACGTTGAAAGTTGGACGCACGGCTGTCTGATTAAGGAGGCGGCGGTGATTTGTAAGTAAGGTACCGATTTGGGTTAGTGGTTTTTTCGGGGTGTGGTCGATTTGGATCTGCGGTTATCGGCTGGGGAAGGAGAGTGGCGGGA
>JAQGON010000162.1 GCA_028293565.1 Verrucomicrobiota bacterium
TCGGTCGACATCAACGGGCAGTTCACCTGGTCGGGCGGCAGCCTTGCCGGCCTGGGCGTGCTCAATTCGAACGCGGGCGCCGTCATCTCGGGTTCGAGCAACATCGCGAACAAGACGGCGACCTTCAGCGGATTCACGGGGTGGTCCCCGGGGAGCGTGATCAACGCCGGCAGCTCGGGCACGATCGTCAATGCCGCCGGCGCCACGTTCACCAACGTGGGCGATTCGACTTTCCAATATGTTCTCGGCGGCGCGACGCCCGTGTTCACGAATCTCGGCACCTTCGCCAAGACCGGCGGCACCGGCACCACGCTGATCGGCGGCGCGGTGTTCAACACTTCCGGCGCGCTCGACATCCAGATCGGGACGCTGAGCCTGACCGGAGGCGGCGCGCTCGGCGGCACCATCGCGATCGCGTCGGGCGCGATGGTTCGCCTCGGGGGCGGCGCCTTCGCCGCGACCTCGGGCTTCTCCGGCGGCGGGGCCCTGGTCTTCGCGGGCGGCAGCACGACGTTCTCGGCGCCGAGCGTCTTCGGCAACAGCTCGAGCAGCGTCACCGTCAGCGGCGGGACGGCGGTGTTCGACGCGCTGACGACCGTGTCCGGATCGTTGAGTTTCAGCGCCGGCACGATCGCGGGGTCGGACACGCTCGATCTCGACGGCCTTTTCACCTGGTCCGGCGGCGGACTCGTCGGCGCCGGCATCCTCAACGCCAACGCGGGGGCGATGATTTCCGGCTCCGAGGACATCGCGAACCGCACCGCGGTTTTCAACGGCGCAACCGTCTGGGCGGACGGCAGCGTCATCAACGGGGGCAGCGCCGGCACGCTGGTCAACAGCGCGACCGGGACGTTTGTCAATTCGGGCGACGCGACCTATCAATATGTTCTCGGCGGCGCGACGCCGGTCTTCACCAACCTCGGCACCTTTGCCAAAAGTTCCGGAAGGGGCACCACGGTTTTCTCCGGCGTGACGTTCAACAACTCCGGGACGATCAGCGTTTCGTCCGGAACGCTGAGCTTCACCGGCGCGTTCAACAACTCCGGCGGGTCCCTGATCGCCGCCGGCGGCAACTTTTCCTTTTCCAACGCGCTCAATGTGGGCACCGGCACGATCGGCGGCTTTGGCACCTTCACCGCGCCGTCGATCACCGCCGGCGGTCTTGTGCTGCCCGGCAATTCCCCCGGCCTGCTGAACATCGCCGGCGACCTGACGCTCCTCGGCACGGCGACGACGCTTTTTGAAATTGGCGGGACAAGTCCCGGCTCGACCTACGACGTCATCAACGTCTCCGGCACGGCGACCCTGAACGGCACGCTCGGCCTGATGTTCGCCAACGGCTTCGAGTCGACGGTCACCGGCGCCAACACCTTCACGATCCTGAACGCCGCGAGCCTCGCCGGAGCGTTCAGCAACGCAGCCAATGGCTCGCGCCTCGCGACGACGGATGGATTCGGATCCTTCCAGGTGAACTACTCGTCGGCCGCGCTGACCCTCTCCAACTTCGTCCCGGTGCCCGAGCCGTCGACCTGGGCACTGCTGTCCTGCGGCCTCCTCCTGGTTTTTCCCGCCTTCCGCCGCCGCCGAGCGCGGGAGAATCCGGAAACACCGTAGCAGCCGAGGTCACGAGGCTGTGCTCGGCTGGCACCGTTGCGTCCACGCTCGTTCCGAAAGGGCGGAGGCCCGGAGGCCTCCGCCCTGAATCCTCCCACCCGATCAGAACGACACGGAATTCGAGAACACCCAGTTCCGCGCCGGCGACAGCACGAACGAACCTTCCGAGTACTGTTCGTCCGTCACGTTGTAGAGACCGAAGGACGACGTGAGGTTGTAGCCGAAGACTTTCCACTGATAGCCCGCGGTCGCATCGAACACGACGTAGTCGCCGCCCTGATAACCGCCCGCGAGCGGGTTCCAGTCGACCGAGCGGCTGATGACGGTCTGCGACGAGTAACGCGCGCCGCCGCCGAGCGAGAGCCCGCGGACCGGACCGTCGCGGAACGTGTATTTGCCGAACACGTTGAAGCGGTATTCCGGGACGTTTTCGATCCGCGCCTTGAAGTAGATGTCCGACGCCACCTTGGCCGCGGGGCTCGACGCATTGTAGGCATCCGAGCCGGGTGCGGCGCGGGTGCGGTCGTAGATCGTCTTCGCCGTCCACATCCACGAGCCGTTGATCACCGCCTGGAAGTTGGGGATCGGCGTGAGGATGAATTCCGCCTCCGTGCCCTCGATGCGGTTTTTCAGGTTGGCCGTGCGCCACCGGAAGACGCGGGTGTTGTAACCCACGGTGCCCGGAGCGAACAGAGTCGTGTTGAAGTTGAAGGGTTCCTCGAGGTTCGACTGCTTGGCCGCGTCGTCGAGCCGCTGGTCCTTGCGCTCGCCGCGGAAGAACGAGAGCGTGCCGACGATCCGGTTGTCGGGCGTGGCGATCTTGGCGCCGATCTCCCAGTTCATGCCGGATTCGTCCTTGATGTCCTTGTACGCCCCGCGGGCGGTCTCGACCGCGACGGCCTGCGCGACCGAGGTGATGACCGTGCCGAGGTAGGTGAACGCGCCGTTGTTCTGGTCCAGCGCGCTCTGGTAGACCGCGAGCTCCGCGCCGGGAAACACGCCGCCGACGTTGCCGAGGTTGAACTGGAAGGTTTTCGAGATCGAGGCGTAGACGCTGATGTCCTTCGTGACCGCGAACGAGGCGCCGCCCATCCAAGCGTCGCCATGACGCTTGTAGATGTTCGTTTTGACGTAGTTCGCGTTGTAGCCCCACTCGTTCTCGGGATATAGGGACGGGTTCTTCCAGGCGTCGACCGGGACGTCGTACCACGGATAGTTCGAGAGCAGGTACTGGCCCTTTTCCTCGCGCCACTGGCGACGGAAACCGGCGATGACGTTCAGGCGGTCGTCGAACAAGGCGGCCTGGTAATTGAGGTAAGCCGCCGAGAGCAGCGGCTTGTAGCCGTCGAGCCACGCGCGGCTGATCGGAAACAGCTTGTCGATCGTCGGGTAGATTTCCGCGCCCGGATCGAAATCGCTGTAGACGGCCTTCACCAGCTTGATGTTGCCGTTGCGGTCGCGCACGACCGCGTTGGTGGTCGGGACGCCGGTGTCGTGGCCGCGGCCCTCGCCGACGAGGTTGCCCGGGACCTGCGAGCCGCCGGTGGTGCCGGCGACATAGCCGGGGTTGGCGATCGGGTTGGTGGCGCCCGGCACGAACCCGTAGAACGGCGTCAGCTTGAGATCGTTGCCGAGGTAATTCTGCGTCCACTCCGACTGGTTGTAGCCCGTGAGGACCTTGTGCTTGATGGCGCCGGTCCGGAACTTGAAGATCAGGTCCAGCTGGTGCGTGTCGGTGAGCCGATAGTAGCCCGAGGTGGCGCTGGCCGCGACGTTCCAGTGGATGCCGTCGGCGTAGGGCGTGGTGACGCCCTCGATCGAATCGAACCGGCTGTTGTCGCGCTGGAACACATAGCGGCCCTCGAGCCATTCCACCGGCGCGAAGTCGGCGGTAAGCGTGAAGGAATCGACCGAGTTCGTGCTGCGCGCGCCGCGGCTGGTGTAGTTGAACGCCTCGTCGTGGATGAACTGGTTCTTCGCGTTGGTGTAGTAGGCGCCGCGCTGGACGCTGGTGTACGCCGGCAGCGAATAGTTGCCGGTGGCGATGCGCCGGTTGTTGATGTACGTCGCGTAGGCCAGGCTGGGCGTGTTGAGGGAGTTGGCGACGGCAGCGCTTCCGGCCGCGGCGGCTTTCCAGCCGGCGAAGTCGCTGAAGATCCAGTCATAGTCGTTCTGGTTGAAGCTCTCGCGGAGATATTCCAGATCGAGGTTGATCTTCAGCTTGTCGTTCCCGAACGGCAGCACGGTGAGGCTCGGCGTGACGTTGAAGTTCTTGCGGAACTCGTAGCGGCGCTCGCCGGTGTTGTCCTCCCAGCCGGCCGACACGCGGAAGGCCGCCCGGCGGGAGAACAGGGTGTTGATGTCGGCGGTGATCCGGTCGCCGCCGTTGTCGTTGACCGAATAGCGGAAGGTCGAGGGAATCGCGACGAACGACGGCTGCTTGGTGATGTAATTGATCACGCCGCCGGGATAGCCCTGGCCGAAGAAGACCGAGGCGGGGCCCTTGACGATTTCGACGCGCTCAACGTTGTCCAGATTGTAGGAAATGTACCGGAAGATGCCGTTCCGCATCAGCGTGTTCACGGGATAGCCGCGCATGGTGAACCCGCCCTGCGGGGTGGCTTCGTTGCCGGGCCGGCGCATCGCGTAGCGGGTGTCGCCCGACGACGCCGCGTTGTACCGCAGGAGGTCCATGAGCGAGCGGCTGTTGGTGTCGTCGATGAACTCGCGCGAGACGACGGAGAGGTTCATCGGCACCTTCTGGATTTCCATGCCGATGCGCGTGGCGGTCATCGCATTGGTCTTGAGGTACCCGAAGTCCCGCGAGCTGTTCACGTTGAACGCCGACATCAGCGTGACGTCCCGCGCGGGGCCGGCGGGCGTCTCCGTCGCAGAGGCGATCGCGACGGCGGCGCCACCCGGGGCGGCGGCGACGGGGGCCACGGGCGCGGCGGGGGGAGCGAGGCGGGCCTCGAGCTCGGCGAACCGGCGGCGCAGGGCCGCGTTCTCGTCGCGGAGCTGGGCGTTTTCTTGCTGGAGCGCTTTCAGTGGATCGGTTTCCGCCCAACTCGGGTTGCACGCGAAGGCGAACAACACCGCGAAGGCGGCCATCAGGCTCCGCCTCCGGGTCTGCACGGGGGGTGTGATCTTTGTCATGGTGGTATGGGACTGGGCCGTTTTTGAAGTCCCGCGAAAACGGGAATCACCAACGGAAAAAAACGGGGCGCAGGGGGGAGGGCGCGAGGGGCAGGGTGAGAAGCAGGCGGCGATGCGGGCCGGTGGAGCTGAAAAAAAGGAGTTGTCCGGGGATGTCGCGCTCCCAGCTTTGGAAGCGTTGCAACGCCCCTCCGCCGTCACCCTCGGCTTCGTCGCCAAAACCTGCGGAATCTCCTCCGCCACCGCCTCGCGCGCGCTCTCGGGCCACCCGAATGTGCGCGCCGCGATCCGCGCCCGCGTGCAGGCCGTCGCGCAGGCACATGGGTACCGGCGAAACCACCTCGTCAGCACGATCATGGGGCAGGTGCGCAGCGCCCGCACCCAACACTTCCTCGGCAACCTGGCGCTGGTGCATGTCCCGTCTCCGGCGCAGCCGACGCTCCGGCCGGTGCAGCTGCGGATGATCCGCGCCGCGGAGGAGCGGGCGGCGGAGCTCGGGTTTCGCGCCGGGGTGTTCAGCCTCGGCGACCGCGCGGGCGGCTCCGCGGCGCTGGCGCGCGTGCTGCAGGCGCGGGGCGTGCTCGGCGTGGTGTTTCTCCAGCCGAACTCCAACCGCACGACCGAGGGCTTCCCCTGGGAGCATTTCACCTCGGTCCAGATCGACTACGATTCGCCCATGCTGGTGCAGCACACCGTCTCGCTGGACCATCACTTCACGCTCGTCGCGGCGCTGGCGCGGCTGGCCGCGCTCGGCTACCGGCGCATCGGGCTGTTCATCGAGCGCCACAAGGACGAACGGCTCGTGCACAAATGGTCGGCCGCATTCCGCTCGTTCCAGGAAAACCACGGCGGCGTCGGCTCCGTGCCGGTGCTGATGAGCGAGCGCATTTCCCGCCCGGCCTTCCTGGCGTGGCAGCGGACGCACCGGCCCGACCTGGTGCTCGGCCACGTCGATCGCGCGCTGGGCTGGCTGCAACGCGCGGGAATCACCGCGCCGAAGGACATCGGCTTCTTCAACCTGAACTGGAACGAGCGGATGCGGCCCTGCGCCGGCCTCGACCTCCGGCCCGAACTGCACGGCGTGGTCGCGATCGAGACCCTGGCCGCGCAGATCCAGCGGAACGAGCGCGGCATGCCGGCGAATCCCCAGACGGTCTCCATCCTCGGGCGCTGGGTCGACGGGCCGACGGTCCGCGGCGGGGCGCGGCCCGCCTCGTGACCTCGGCTGCTACGTGGCTCGGGGATGCGGCGGCGCTTTCGCACGGTGCCCGGCCCGCCCCGTGACCTCGGCTGGTGCCTGCGTTTCGCGACGCGTCAGTTTCGTCTGGCATTTTGTAGGACAATGGTCATCCATCGATCCGACCGATGATTTTTTCCCGATGAAGACGCGCCTGATCGCAGCGCCGGCCGAGGCCTCGGCGAACCTTTCGGCGCGGTTGTTTGGGACGATTCAGGAGCGAATCGTCAACGGGAGGATTCCGCCGGGGGCGCGGCTGGTGGAGCGCGTGCTCTGCGAGGAATTCACCGTCAGCCGGGGCATCGTGCGGGAAACGCTCCTGCGCCTGTCCAGCTGCGGGCTGGTCGACATCGCGCCCGACGCCGGGGCCCGGGTGAGCGCGCTGACCGACGCGCGCATCCTCGACGCGTTTCTCTTTCGCGAGGGCGTCGAAACGATCGCGGCCGAGCAGTGCGCCGTGCGGATGAACCGCGAGGAAGCGGACCAGCTGCAGGGCATCGCCAGCCGCTTCGCGCAGGAATATGCGGCCTTCAATTCCCACCGGCCGAACCAGCTGCAGCAGCTCGACATGTCGTTTCACCGCGCGATCATCGAGGGCTCGCGGAACGAGCTCATCCAGCGGGCCTGGGACACCTCGATGCTTCATTTCTTTCGCGGCGTCAGAACTCCGCCCGAGGAAATGGCGAAGGATGCGCAGCACACGATTGTCGACGACCACACCGCGATCGCCGCGGCGATCGTCGCGGGCTCGGCCGAGGAAGCCGGATTGAAGATGAAGCAGCATCTCCAGCACGGCCGCGCCCTGTTCATCCAGTACACCCTGCGCAAGGTTCCGCTCGCCGGCCCTCTCCGCTCCGCGCCCCGGAAGTCCCGGCGGGCGAAGCCCTCCCCTTCTTCACCATGAGCCAAATCCCCTCGCCCCGCATCGACCGCACCAACTGGGCCGCCATGAGCGACGCCCAGCTCATCAAGCACCTCGAGATCGAGGGCTTCATCGTCCTGCCTGACCTCCTTTCCCCCGCGCAGGTCAAGGCGATCAAGCAGGAGCTGGCAGTCCTGCCGACGGTCGGGACCGACTACAGCGAGAACCAGCGCGGCCATCGCGACGTGCAGTGGAGCGATTCGCCCGCGTGCATCGACCTGATCGCGCTGCCGCGAACGACGGATTTTCTGCGGAAACTCTTCGGCGACGACCTCGTGTGCACGTCCTGCATGTATGCCCTGTCGCGGCCGGGCCATCCGGGGATTGCGATCCACACGGACGCCCAGCCCTACGGCTCGAAGATTTTCGGCATGCAGGCGAGCGCGCCGCGGCTCGTGCGGGTGCTCTATTATCTGGATGACCTGACGCCCGAGCGAGCGCCGCTGAAGGTGATCCCGCACTCGCATCTTTCCTTCCATGCGGACGCGAATCCGTACCACCGCTATTTGTCCCATCCCGAGGAGGTCATGGTGACGTGCAAGGCGGGCTCGGCCGCGATCATCAACCAGTCGATCTTTCACGCCAATTTTCCGAACGTCAGCCAGGAAGACCGCGAGCTGCTGGCCATCGCGTACCGTCCGGCGTGGGCGGGTCCGATCGCGGAGGTCCCGGAATGGCCGGCCGAGAAGGTCGCAAAACTGCCGGACCGCGTCCGCGGATATTTTCGCAGCCCGAACCTGCGCCGGATCAACTACGACGTGCCGAACCGCTCGCCCGACATGCCGACGTCGGCCCCGGGCATCAATCCGAGCCGCTGGGATGTGTGATCGAACGCCCCACCATGAAAATCACCGACGTCCGGACCATCCTGCTGACCGGCCCCATGACCAACGATCCGTTCCTCCGCGAGGCGCGCACGCTGCGGAGCGCCGCGTTCATCGAGGTCGTCACCGATGGCCCGACGGGCCTCGGCGAAACGTACGCGGGCTATTTTTGCCCGGAGCTTGTCCCCGGCATCGTCGAATTTTTTCGCCCGATCCTGATCGGCCAGACGGTGGACGACATTCCGGAGCTGTGGCGGCGGATGTACCGCTGCGGCAAGACGTGGTGCCGGGTGGGTCTCGGCACCATCGTCCTGAACGGGATCGAGGCGGCCCTCTGGGATTTGAAGGGGAAGCTCCTCGGCCAGCCGGTCCATGCGCTGCTGGGCGGCCGCCGCCATGACCGCCTGCCGGCGTATGCCACCGGCGGCCCGAGCAATTATCCCAAGGACCGGCTCGCCGCGAAGATCGACCACTATCTGTCCCTGGGCTTCCGCGGCATGAAGGTGGGTGCGGGCAGCTACTCGAAGGACGGTGGCTGGTATTTCCCGAAGGAGACGGCGGAAGCGGCGGACTACGAAGCCGACAAGCTGGCATTCATGCGGTCCCACATGGGGAAACAGCCGTGGCTCATGATGGATGGCCACATGGACAACAGTCCCGGGACGACCTGGACGGTGGAGATGGCGAAGGCGGTCGCGCGCGCGGTCGAGCCCTTCGACCTCTTCTTCCTGGAGGAGCCGCTGCCCTACACGGACCCGTGGGGATACGCCGAACTCTGTCGCGCGACCAGCGTTCCGATTGCCGGCGGCGAATGCCTCACGGCCGCCTACGAATGGAAGGTGTTCATCGAACAGGACTGCTTCGACATGGGCCAGCCGGACGCGGCCTTCACGGGCGGAATCGGCGAATTCATGAAGGTGGCGGAGATGCTCGCGGCGCGCGACCGGAAGGTCGTCACGCATGCGGCGGGCGCCGGGGGATCGCTGATGCAGAATGTCCATGCCGGTTTCGCGGCGGCCAACACCTGCATGCTCGAGGTGCTGCCCGACTATGGTCCGCTGCATTCCGAAGTGGTCGACGGCGGCTTTGTGATGAAGGACGGCTACGTGCTGCCGCCGGATCGTCCCGGGCTCGGGATCGTGCTCACGGACGAAATCCGCCGCCGTTTCCCCTTCGTTCCCGACAGCGGCGAGTACATCAGCGTGCCCGGAAAGATCCTCAAGGACTGGGCACGACACGAAGTGGCCGGTTGAGGCGTCAACCGATCGCCCTCGGGAGCGAGCTGCGTGCTTCTCCCGACGGTTGAACGCGAAGGTCGCGAAGAAGACTTCGTCAGCGCCGGTCAGAAACGCGGCCCGGCGCCGTGGGTGAGCTTGATGGGCTCGAAGCGCGGCGCGAGCAGGTGGTGGATCGCGAAGGTCGCAAGGTAGGCGCACGCACAGAGGGTGAACAGGATCGTGTAGCCGGCCGTGACGTTTCCGCTCGCGGTGAATCGGTCGAGGAGCTTGCCGGAGTAGATCGGGAAAAGCATCCCGCCGATCGAACCCGCCATCCCGCCGATCCCGATCACGGAGGCGATCGCGTTCTTCGGAAACATGTCCGAGACCGTCGTGTACAGGTTCGCCGACCACGCCTGGTGCGCGGCGCCGCCGAGGCCGATCAGCATCACCGCCGTCCAGTCGCCGACGCGCGCCACCATCAGGAACGGCAGGGTGCACAGCGCGAAGACGAACATCCCCGTCTTGCGCGCGCGGGTCACGCTCCAGCCGGACTTGGCCAGGTGGCCGGTGACCCATCCGCCGAGGATGCTCAGCACCGTGACGATCGAATAGATGGTCACGAGGTGCACCCAGCTGTTCTTGAGATCGAGGCCGCGGGTTTTCTTGAAGTAATCCGGGAGCCAGATGAGGAAGAACCACCACACCGGATCCGTCATGAACTTGGCCACGATGAACGCCCAGGTCTGCCGGTAGGCGAGGAGCCGCCTCCACGGAATCCTGGCCGAGGCTTCCTCCCGATCGCTGCGGATGAGCGCAAGTTCGGCCAGCGACACGCCGCGGGATTTTTCGGGCACGTCGTAGAACGGCAGCCAGAAGGCCAGCCACGCGAACCCGGCCACGCCCGCGGCCACGAAGGCATAGCGCCAGCCCCAGGTGAGCGCGATCCACGGCACGAGTGCCGGCGCGACGATCGCGCCGACGTTGGCGCCCGAATTGAAGACGCTCGTGGCCAGCGCGCGCTCGCGCCGGGGAAACCAGAGCGCCACCGCCTTGATCGCCGAGGGAAAGTTGCCGCCCTCGCCCAGGCCCAGCGCCACCCGCGCCGTGAAAAATCCCCCGATCGTCGCGACCAGCGCGTGCCCCATCGCCGCGACGCTCCAGGCCGCGATGGAAACGGCGTAGCCGATCTTCGTGCCGAACCGGTCGATGAACGACCCGAATGCGAGGAGGCCGATGGCGTAGGCGCCCTGGAAAGCGGAGTTCACATATCCGAACTTCTCATTCGTCCAGCCCAGCTCCTGATCCAAAATCGGCTTGATCAACGAGAGGATCTGCCGGTCGATATAGTTGATCGTCGTCGCGAAAAACAGCAGGGCACAGATGATCCAGCGGTAGCGGCTGACGGCGGGCATGGCGGAGTGGCTCACGGGACGCGACGGATCTCGACCTTCACCGGCGCGCGGATCCGCGCCGCGCAGGCGGCGACATAGTCGGTCCACGACTTCTCCGTCGCGAATTCACCGGCCTTCGACCAGCCGGCGCCGACATAATAACGAAGGGGCTGTCCCGGCCTGGCCCTGGCCAGAATGAGCTGGTTGAGCGCATCCTCGGCATAACCGGCGAACGCATCGCGCGGCACGATGATCGCGAGGCCAAGCTGGCCATCCGTTTTCTGCACCGACCACTGCGCGAGCGAGCCGTCCGCCGGCATGGGCGCGAGATGCACGGCCGCTTCCTGGTCCTTGTCGGCCAGATCCTTGTTCAGGCCAAGGCCGACCGTGAGCTCCTTCGCCGAGCCCTCGACGACGTCAAACGTGCTTTCGATCTCGTCAAGGTTGTGGCCGGCGTCGACGGTGAACCGTTTGGTTTCGGCGACTTTGAAACCGCCCGCGTCCCACGCGTCGTAGGTGAGTTCGAAGACCACGCGGATCGGACCCTCGGCGGTGATCCGCCACGAGCTGTAGTTGCGGCTCACGGCAAGAGTCCGCCCGTCCCAAATGCCGGTGCCGCCGCAGCCGCGTGAGGGGCCGACGTGATACATGTCCAATCCCTCGCCGCTGTCGGTGTGGTAATGGCCCCGCCGGTACCACCGGTCGACGATCAGGTCCGGGACGCGCTTGCACCAGACATCGAGGCCGCTCGTCACGAGGAAGTCTTTTCCGGCGGCCGGCGTCGCGAGCGCCGGGCCGTAAGTCCGGTGGCCGACCTTGTCGTTTTCCCAGGCAAAATCGTCGAAGCGCTCGGGCACGTGGCGCGCAAAGACCTTCGCCGGGAACGCCGGCGCGAGCCCGGCGGTCTTCTCGACGGTGAACGTCGCGGCCTGCTCGCCCGGCGCAAAGTCGTGCTGGAAAATCAGGCCGGCCCCGGCGTCCACCTGGCAGGGAAGCACGCGGCCGCCGTCATCCTTGACCGCGACCTGCTGCGGCGCCGCGCCCGGCAGCGCGCGCAAGATGCCGGACCACGGGACCACGATGGTTTCGGCGGGCCGGGCGATCGCGAGCTCGTGCGTGACGGAAATCATGGCGCGCTCCGCCGCCCGGCCGAGCGCCGGCAGGGCCAGGAGCGAGCGAAGGAGGAGCTTTCCGGACGGTTTCACGACGTGGGAAAGGTCACCGCGCGAGCCATCCGCCGTCGACGGCCAGCGCATGACCGTGGACGTAATCGGAGGCCGGCGACGCCAGAAAAACGACGGCCCCTTTCAGGTCGGCTCCCGCGCCCCAGCGGCCGGCGGGAATTCGTTCGAGGATGGCGCGGTTGCGCTTCTCGTCGGCGCGCAGCGCGGCGGTGTTGTCGGTCGCCATGTAGCCGGGGGCGATGGCATTGACGTTGATGTTTTTCGCGGCGAGCTCGTTGGCCATCAGCCGGGTGAGGCCGAGGAGCGCGCTCTTCGCGGCCGTGTAGGACGCCACGCGCACGCCGCCCTGGAACGAAAGCATCGAAGCGATGTTGATGATCTTGCCGGGCCGGCCGCCGGCGAGGAGGGGGCGGACAAAGGCCTGGCTGAGGATGAACGCGGCGTTGAGGTTGACGTTGATCACGTCGTCCCAGTCCTTCTCGGAAAAGTTCTCGAACTCGCCGCGCCGGATGATGCCGGCGTTGTTGACCAGGATATCAAGGGGACCGGCGAATCTGGTCGCCGTGGCGATGAGGGTCGTCGCGGCGGCGCGCTCGCCGAGATCGGCCCGGATGACTTCGACCCGCCGGCCCAGCGCCTCGATGCGCACGCGGGTTTCCGCACAGGAGCTGGTCGCGACCAGCACGAGGTCGGCCCCGGCTTCGGCGAGCGCTTCGGCGCAGGCCCGGCCGAGACCGCGCGAGGCGCCGGTGACCAGCGCGGTCCTGCCGTCGAGCTTGAAGGAGTCGAGCAGCGAACTCATGCGGCAATCAGAGAAGGTCGGCGAGCGGCGCGGGATCCATGTCGGCAAACTCCTGGTTTTCGCCGCCCATGCCCCAGACGAACCCGTAGGCGGCCGTGCCAGCGCCGCAATGAACGGACCACGGGGGCGAAAGCACGGCTTCGAGATCGCGGACGACCAGGTGCCGGGTCGATCTTGGTCCGCCCATGAAATGGAACACGGCTTGGGCGGGCGGGACGTCGAAATAGAGATAAACCTCGGAGCGGCGCAGGTGCGTGTGCGGCGGCATCGTGTTCCACACGCTGCCCGTCTCAAGCCGGGTGAATCCCATGACGAGCTGGCAGGTGGGAAACGCCGCGGGATGGAAGATCTTGAACAGGGTTCGCTGGTTGGCGTTCTCGCGGGCTCCGAGCGAAATTCCCGCGACGTCGGCGAAGCCCACCCGGCGCGTCGGATAGGCGGCATGGGCCGGATACGAGAGAAGATAGAAACGCGCGGGCGCGGCGGCGGAGGACGAGGCGAACACGACTTCCCTCACGCCGCGGCCCACGTAAAGCGCATCGAGATTTCCGAGCGGATGGTCGACGCCGTCGACGCGGACCGATCCGGCGCCGCCGAGGTTGATGATGCCCGCCTCGCGCCGCTCGAAAAAAAAGGCCGCGCGCAGGGCCGGAAAATTGGGGAGCACCAGCGGCGCCGCGAGCGGCACCGCTCCGCCGAGGACGGTGCGATCCGTTTCCCAGCCGCGCAGGTGGATCTCGCCCGGGCGGAAAAGCCCGGCGACGAGGAATTGCTGGCGCAGTTCCTCGGGGGCGAGCGTGGCGGCGAGAAGGCTCTGGGGATTATCCGGAAGGTTCATGGTGGGTTGGACCGAGCAGGACCGCGGAGGGAGGCGAATCCGGAAACAGGCCGGCGGATTGGCCGCGGCCCGAAATCTTCCGCAAATCCGCATTCATTCGTGCCCATTCGCGGCCGGGAGACGGGCCAGCCGCGCCTTGGAACGCAGCAGCGCCTCGAGGAAATAATAGTCGGCGTAGTTGATCGGGACATCGACCTCGTCGCGCTTCGGAAAATTTCCCGTCGAGTGCATGAGCAGGAAACCGTGGTTTTCGCCGGGCTTTGCGCGGTAGGCCGGCGAGGCGAGCGAGCGCAGCTGCTGTTCCGCGACCGCCGCGTAACGGCCGGCCGCGGCGGGCTCCACATTGTCGCTCAGCTCCAGCAGCGCCGAACACATGATCGCGGCCGCCGACGCATCGCGCGGGGCGGCGGGGATGTCCGGCGCGTCAAAGTCCCAATAGGGAATCTTGTCGGCGGGGAGACGCGGGTGGTTCACGAGAAAGTCGGCGATTTTTTTCGCCTGCTCGAGATAGCGCCGGTCGCGCGTCTCCCGATACATCATCGTGAAACCGTAAAGACCCCACGCCTGGCCGCGCGCCCAGGCCGATTCGTCGGCCGCGCCCTGGTGCGTGACATGCAGCAGCGGCTTGCCGGTGACGGGGTCGTACGCCACGACATGATAGCTGCTGCCGTCGGCGCGAAAATGGTTGCGCAGCGTCGTATCGGCATGGGCCACGGCGATCTCGCGATAACGCGGCTGGTTCCCGGCGCGCGCCGCCCAGCAGAGGAGCTCCAGGTTCATCATGTTGTCGATGATGACGGGAAAGGCCCACTGCCCGTGATCCCAGGACTTGATGCTGCCGACGGTGGCGTTGAAGCGGGTGCTCAACGACTCGGCGGCGGCGAGGAGGACCTCGCGATCGTCGGCATCTCCGGCGAGACGGAGAGCGTTGCCATAGCTGCAATACAACATGAAGCCGAGATCGTGGGTGTGCCGGTTCTCCTTCATGGCTTTCAGTCCCGCGGTGGCCGTGGCTGCGGCCATCCGCCATTTCGGATCTCCCGTCGCCTCGAACAAATACCAGAGCGAGCCCGGAAAAAAACCGCTGGTCCAGTCGGACGCAGGCACGAGAGTGATCTCGCCCTTGGCGACCGAACGGGGATATCCGGGCCTGCCCTCCAGGCTGGAGAGCATGAAGGCGTATTGCGCGGCCGAGAACTCCAGGCTGTCGCGCACCACCTCCCGCATCGGCGGTTCCGCGGCGGCGGCCAAGGGGACGGAGCCCGCCAGCAGGAGCGCGAGAAACGAAGCGAGGCGGGGAATTTTCTTCGGTGGGCTCATGGCTCGACCTCAATAATGGATGATCCCGCGCTGGACCGCCACGATGACCGCCTGCGTGCGGTCGAGCACGCGCAATTTGCCGAGGATGCTTTTCAGGTGGCCCTTGGTGGTGTGCTCGGTGATCCCGAGGATGTCGGCGATTTCCTTGTTGGCCATGCCGCGGGACAGCTGCAGGAGGACCTCGTGTTCGCGGGCCGTGAGCTCCTCGTAGGTGTTGCGCGAATGGAGCCGGGTCGCGATCTCCTGCGGAATCCACCGCCGGCCCAGCGCCACCGCGTTGATCGCCGGGATCAGCTCCTCGCCCGTCACGCTCTTCAACACATAACCCCGCGCGCCGGCTTCCAGAGCCATGTGGATGTCGGCGTCGCCCTCGAACGCCGAGAGCATGAGGATGCGCGCATCGGGATCGAGCGCCCGGATGCATTGCGTGGCCTCGTGCCCGTTTTTTCCCGGCAGCCGCAGGTCCATCACCACCAGATCGGGCCGCAGCGCCTTGAACTGCCGGATCGCCTCGTCGCCGTCGCCGGCCTCCCCGACCACGGTGAGATTCGGCTCCGTGCTGATCAGCGACAGCAGGCCGGTCCGGACGATGAAATGATCGTCCACGACCAGGATGCGGATTTTATCCGTCGCGTTCAAAGGACCGCCTTGGTCGTGGGTGCATCCGCTTCCACCGCGTGGCCGCGCAGCGGAATCGTGGCGCGCACCATCGTCCCTTCGCCCGGCGGACCGGAAACGTCGAGCCGGCCCCCGAGCCGCTTCGCGCGCTCGGTCATCCCGAGCAATCCGAAGTGCTGTTCGCCGCGGTCGGAAACCCGGGCGGCGACGAGGCCCGAGCCGTTGTCCCTGATCTCCAGCGCCACTTCGTCGGGCCGGAACATCAGCTGGAGGGTCGCGGCCGTCGCGCCCGAATGCCTGACCACGTTGGCCAGCGATTCCTGCGCGATCCGCAGCAGGTTGTCCTCGACGATTTCCGGCAGCCGCTGCCGCTCGCCGACGGTGCTGACCTCGACCGTGATGTTGCTGCCCGCCATGATCTGACCGCTCGCGATCGACAGGGCCTGCGTGAGGTCGAAGAGTTCCAGCTCCCGCGAGCGCAGATCCCAGATCGAGCGGCGCAACTCCAGGCGGCTCTGCCGGAGAAACCGCCGCGCCAGCTCGATCGGCTGCGCGGCGTCGGCGGGATTCCTTTCGAACAGCTTCACCGCGGTGTCGAGCTGCAGCATGATGCCGGTCAGCGCCTGCTCCAGCGTGTCGTGCAGCTCGCGGGCCAGCCGCGTGCGTTCCGTGAGGACGGCGCGGAACTCGACCTCGGCCGCCTTGCGGACGGACATCTCGATCTTGAGCTGGTCGGTGCGCTCCTTGACGCGCGCCTCGAGCTGGTCGTGCGCGAGCTGCAGCTCCCGCTGGGCCTTCTCCCGCTCCGCGACGAGGAAGCTGAGCATCGCATTTTTCTTCGAGACCGTGAGCAGCCAGACCGCGAGCGCCGCCAGCAGCGCGCCGACGACGGCGAGGCCGATGAGGAGACGCTGCGCCGTCAGCCAGCTGGGATTCTCGATCACGCGGAGGTCGTCCGCCTTCGGCAGCAGGAGGTTCACCGCCCTGGGCCGGCCGTCGTCACCGGACTCGAACGACGCGATGCCCTGCACCTCGACGAGGCTGCCGAGCGGCGCCGCGGTGATGCCGCCGCTCTCCTGCAGCCCCTCATACTCCGCGGTGAACGACTGCTCGCTGTGCCGGATCGTGCAGACGGTGCGCACGCCGACAAAGCCCGCCTCCTCGCGCCGGACCTGGCGGACGCTGTGATCCAGGAGGATTCCCCGCAGCACGATCAGTTCGCCGCCGTGCAGGCCCTCGCGCAGTTCCGTCATCGGCACCGGCTTCGGCGCGACGACCGACCACGGCGCCGCGACTTCGCGCACCACGGCGTCGCGCAGGACCGGCTGGTAGTTGATGATCTCGAGGAACCCCACCGCCTCGATCGGCGTGCCCGCGAGGAGCTGGATCGGCTGGCGGGACTCGAGGTGCAGCCCGCCGGTTTCGTCCTGGATGAAAAGATCGAGGCCCGGGCGCTGGCAGGTGACCACGCCCTTCACGTGCAGCCGTTCGCCGAGATTGCTGCTCGTCCGGAATTTCGCGAGGTCGCCGATCGCCAGGGCCGGCTGGTCGAACGGCGGGTGCGACTCGGGCTCCTCGATCACGAAGTCCTCCTCCGTCGGCACAAAGAGATTCACCGCCGTGAGCTGGCGGCGCGCAGCATTGAAGGCCGTGCCGACCGTGCCGCGGGCGCGGATCTTGGCGGCGACGAGCGAGCGGGGGCTGAGCCGGGAGGACAGCTTCGGGAAAACCCGCACGCGGTAGCCGCCGATGGAAATTTCGACCATCGTCTTCTGCGACGCGACATACGTGACCGAGCGGACGAGGCCGGAGATCTCGATGCGCTGGCTCGCCTCCACGCCGGCCATCAAGCGCTCGATCGAGACCTGCTTGGCCGGCGGCAGCGGAGCCGTGCCCAGTTTTTTCCAGCTCGTGGACTGGATCACCGGCGCGAACCACCCCGCGCCCGTCTGGCCGCTGACCTCGAGGTAGTCGCCGATCTCCGGCTGCGGCCCGATGTTCTGGACAAAGATTCCGGCGCTCTCGTCCTGGACGACGAACTTGCCGCTCCAGTCGGGCTCCGCCGCGGTGACGACGCCGCGGATCGTGGCGCGGAGGTTCGAGCTCGCCTCGCTGGTGGACAACGCCCGCACTTCGGCCGCCGTGGTCAGAACCCGCCCCGCGGCCGACTGCGCCGCCAGCGGCGGCGCGCCCGCGAACAGCATCGGGGCAGCCATCGCCAGAATCAGTAAAGCCGAACGACGCATGGGAGGGGCGGGTTTCCGAGGGAATCCCGCGATGCCGGAGATGACAAGCGCCGCGTGGTTCCGATCACGCGACGCGGTGCGCGCCCCGACTGCCCGTCTCGCAGCGACCGTCTGGAAAAAATCCATCGGAAAAATCACGGTCGATCCTTCGCGGCCACGGGCGCCCGCAACCACAGCAGCGGCTGCGTCACCGCCATGTTGCGCCGCACCTCCCGATCCGCCGGCTCGGCCGGCAAACGCCGCCACAGTTCGAGATACTCCGGGCGATTCAGCCGCTCGCCTGCGAGGAGAAAAGCAGGCTGGCGCACCGGCCAGCCCTCGAAATGCGCGAGGTCCCGCGCGAACGGCCACGTCCCCCGGTCCGCCACATACGGATAGAGGAACGCCACCGCCTGCGCCACGCTGCGGCCGTCGGGCAGCGACGCGGTCCAAAGATTTTCAGACGGAGTGGAGAGGACGTCCGTCAACAAGGCGACGTTGTCCAGCTGGAAGATCGAATAACCGTATGGCTTGGTCCGCGCGAGTTCCCGCGGGAAACTTCCATCCGGCGCCAGCTGTCCCGGCAGGATGGCCTCGAGGAAAACCTGGCGGGCCTCGTCCAGCGCCGCGGCGTTTCCGGTGAAGCGCGCAAAGACGGCGACCTGGAGGTAATAGGCGACGCTGTGGTTGTTCGTCGCCGCGGCTTCCTTGCGCCCGTTCGGATCGGTGAGCATCCAGGTCAGGTAATCGGAAAACCAGGCGCGGACCGCCTGGATCGTCGCGGGGGAGACGCCCGGGGCGCCGGCGATCGCCGAAGCCGCCAGCGGCACTTCGACGAGATGCAGCGTGTCGATGATTCCATAACTGCGTCCCGCGGTCACGCCCAGCACCGCCTGGGCGAAGCGCAGGTGCGGGTTCATCCGCGTGCCGGCGTCGACAAAGAAGACCTGCAGCCAGTCGGCCGCGCGCCGCGCATATGCGGCATCTCCTGACACCAGATACGCGGCGGCCAGCAGGGAGACCGTGTCCCGCATTTCGCGCATTATCCGCCGGTGGTCGTCGAAGTTGTCCGGGTTGGTCTCCCCGTCGCGATTGACGTAAGGCAGGCCGTCCGGCGTTTTCGGATTTGGCCAGAAATAATCGGCCATCGAATAAAAATCCCCGGGAGCGACACCCGATGCTGCAGCGGACGCCGGCGGCGGCGCCGAGCGCAGCGAGAGAGGTCGTGTTTCCATGACGAGCGCGGCGCGCTGCAGCAGGCGATCGCGGTCGAGGGCCGCGATTTTGGCCGCGAGTTGCTCCCGCGTGATGGCCGGCGCTTCCGATTCCCGCGTCGCGCCCGCGGGTCGATCGATCCGCAGGAATTCAACCGGCACTTTGGCGACCGAGGCGCTCACCACGGCGCGGCCGTGCGGCGGCACTGCGACGTCGATCCGCGCGCGCCCATTGGCCAGCTGCACCCGTCGCGAGCCTCCCGCGGTGCCGAGGTTGTCGAGGAGCCGCCCGTCGCCCGCCTGGCCGAACCGCACGAAATCGGCGGCGTCGAGGCAGACGACACCGGCCGCGTCGAGCAGCTCCACCTGCGCATGCACGCGGTCGTTTTCCGCCGGCAACTCCTGCATCCGGAGATGATGCGGCGGGCCCCACGGCCGGGTTTCGTAGCGGAAAAGCGTCTCGTCGCTCACCGTGGCGCCGTGGCTTCGTCCGATGGCGCGGAGCGTGTTCATGCCCGCGTTGAACGGCAGCTCCCAGCGCAGTCCGGCCGCGGGAAAATCCTGGCTCGCGCGACGGCGCACGCCTTGGGTCGCGCCGTTCAGCCACAGTTCAACCTCCTCGCAGTTCGAGTAGACCTTCACCGTGCGCCGCTCGGCGGGCCGGCCCCAGCGCACGGGCCAGGAGTGCCCGTAGATGTGCACCATGGGTTCCTGCGTCCAATAGGATTGGTAGACATAGAACGACTCCTTCGGCGTCAGGTCCCGCTCCACGGCGCCCTTCTGGTTCACGAAGGGCACCGGGTTGTCCGGCCGCAGCGGCGTCGCGAAGTCCTTGAAGGGCCACATCGCCGAGCCCGTCAGCCAGTCCATTTTTTCCTGCTCCTTCAGATGCCAGTCCACCAGGTCGCAGAGATAGGTTTCCGACCAGTCGCCATCGCGCGAGACGCGGTCGCTGCCGCCGACGTCCATGAAGTCGAGCCCGCGCTCGTCCGCCGCGCCGGTCCCCTTGACCTCGCGCAGCTTCGCCGAGGGATCCTCGGCATGCCGGCCCGCGTGGCTGTCGCCGCCCCACTCGACGTGGAGAAAATGTTTCACGCGGGCCTGCTCCTTGCGCGCGGCCTCCCGATAGTCGGTGAACGGCCCGCGGTACCAGCCGGCCCAGATCGACGGCGAGTAGACGTCCACGATGTCGCGGCAGAAATCGCAGCGCCTCAGCGCCGTCAGGCGCGCCGGGTCGAGCGCATGCGCCAGCTCGTGCAGCTCGCGCACGAACGCGCGGATGCCCTCCTGGTCGAATGCCGGGAAATCGCCCGGCCAGTCGTCCTCGTTGCCGACGCCCCAGAGGATCACGGCCGGATGGTTGCCATGCTGGTCGATCATCGCGCGCAACATGCCCCGGGCCTGCGCCCGGTAGCGCTCGCCGCCGAGGCCGCCGCGACACCAGGGAATCTCCTCCCAGACCAGGATGCCGAGCTCGTCGCACAGCTCGAGAATCCGGCGTGGCTGCTGGTAATGGCCGAGGCGGATGAAATTCACCCCCATGGACTTCATCAGCCGCATCTCCGCCTCCATCATCTCGTCCGTCATCGCCGCCCCCACCCCCGCATGATCCGCGTGGCGGTGCGTGCCGCGCAGCAGCAGCCGCTCGCCGTTCAATTTGAACGGACCGTGATCGATGAACTCGAACGAGCGCAGCCCGAAGCGTTCCCAGACCCGGCTGCTGCCCGCCGGACCCGTCGCCGTCACCTCCACGCCGTAGAGGGCCGGCGATTGCGGCGACCAGAGCTGCGCGTTCCCGAGGACAATCGCGGGCAGCGTCTGCGGTTCCGTCGAAGGTTTCAGCTGCAGCCTCGCGTGCGCGGCTTCGCGGCCGTCCGGACCGACAATGCGGACGGCAAGCGTTTGTTCGTCGGAAGATCCGGCCGCAAAGCGCGCGCTCAGCCCGATGCGCCAGGTGCCGTCAGGCTGCCGCTCCGGCATCGCATGCACGCGCATCAGCCCGGCGGCGGGCAAATAGACGAGACGGACGCGGCCATACAGGCCGCCGTAACGGTTGAAGTCACTCAGGCTCGACGGAATCATCTCGAGGTCGCGCGAATTGTCACACCGCACCGCGAGCGGGATCCGGCCCGGGCTCACGCGATAATCGGCGGCCGGCATTTTCGCCAGCGCCGAGGCACGATAGGCCGCGACGGCATCGGTGATGTCGACCAGGAATTCGTCGTAGCCGCCGACGTGCTCGCCGACCTGCCGATCGCCAATCCACACCGCGGTCTTTTGTCCGCTGCCCTCGAAATGCAGCAGCGTGCGTCCGCTGGCGTGCGGATTTTCGATCGCGAGCTCGGTCCGATACCATGCGGGCCCCTGGTAATACGGCGCGTCCGGATCGACGGAATCCACGGCGTTGACACAATGCGGCAGCGTCACGGCCGTCCACCGCGGCAGGCCCAGCGCCCGGTTGTCGCTGCGGAGCGTTTCCCAGATGCCGCCCAGATCGCCGCGCACGTATTCCCAATTTTGCGCCAGGGTGGTTTGATCGCGCCAGTCGCTCGGCGGCACCCGGGCCGGAGCCGGCTCCGCGGCCGGAGACTGGACCGCCGCGGCGAAGAGCGCGGCCGCCGCCGGCAACCGGAGGAACGAAAATGGATTTCGCGAAAGAAGCATGAAAAGGGGAAAAGCCGGCGACAATCGCCCGCATGAAAAACTCGGGGCCATCGACCCAAGCGATGAAGGCGCCGGGATCAGCGAGGGGGTTAAGAGCGAAGCAGGATTGAATGTAGTGGGTTTTGCCTCGTGCCGCCCCCCTCCTTCGAGGGGTGACGCCGCGCCCCGGGTTCTCCGTGGCCTCCGCCAACTCCGATGGCCGATCGGAGCGGCGCGTCACGAGAACAGGGCGAGGGGTTCGAAAGCGCGGCCGAGCACCGCGGTCGTCGACGTGCGCAGCCACCGTTCGGTGACGGTCGCCAGGACGCGGCGGAAATCCAGCGGCTCGCCACCGACCCGGCCGTGGAAACCGCCGCGCACCCTCGCTCCCAGCAGCAAGACCGGCCCGGCCTCGCCGTGATCGGTGCCGCCCTGCGCGTTCTCGGCCGCGCTTCGGCCGAACTCGCTGAACACGACGGTCAGCACGCGATGGTCCACCCCGCGGCGCTCGAGGCGGCGCTGCAGGGCCAGCAAGGCGTCCGCCGCGAAGCCGAGCCGGGCGGCGTGCTGCGCGCCCTGATCGAAGTGCGTGTCGAAGCCCGGGATGGAAACGAAATAGACTTCGGCGCCCGCAACGCCTCCCGCGCGCTCGCCGATCTCGGCCAGCTGCACGGCGGCGTCCGCGCCGGCATGCGCGAGCGGCTGGCGCATTTCTCCCCTCACCGCCGCGCCCGAATGCAGCCGGTCCTCGTCGCGGACAAAAACCCGCGGCATCGCCCGTCCGCCGTGATACGCGGCGACCGGCGGCGACTGTGCTTCAAGCTCGGCAAATGTCCGGCCCAGCCATCCGGAATAGAGCCGCTCGTCGGAATCGCTCGCCGTGTGCCAGATCTCGGTGGAGCGAAAGTGACTCGGGCTCGGGTTCGCGCAACCGACGCCCGGCACCACGGCCAGCTTGCCGTCCTTGAAGAGGGGCTCGAGTCCCCTCCCCGCACGAGCCAATCCCGCTGACCCGTCGAGCCGGATGAGATCGTGCCGCGCCAGTGCCAGAGTCGGGCGCAGCCGGTAATATCCGTCGTCCGCCAAGGGCACGAAGGTGCTCGCTCCATCGTGTCCGCCCTCGAGTTGAATCAAGATCAGCGCGCGCGGCTCGGCGGCGTCTCCGGTCTCGCTCCGGCGTCCGGCCGCGAACATCCGCGGCGCCAGGCCGCCCACGGCGCAGGCTGCGAGCCCGCAGCCGAGTTGGTGGACGAACTCGCGGCGCGTAGGCAACGGAGTGGACCGGCCTTTCATACGAGGGCGTTGCCGCGGATCACGCGGGAATACCAGTGCGCGCTGGCTTTGGGCGTGCGGACCTGGGTCTTGAAATCGTTATAGACCAAACCAAAGCGCCGGTCGTAACCGTCAGCCCATTCAAAGTTGTCCATGAAGGACCACGCAAAATAACCGCTGACCCGGTTGCCGTCGGCGATCCCGCGCCGCAGCTCGCGCAGGCAGGCGCGAAGGTAGTCCAGGCGGTGCAGATCGAGGACCTCGCCGTCGACCGGCGGGGCGTCGTCATAGCCGGCGCCGTTTTCCGTGATGACGACCTCCTTGACGCCGTAAACCTCCGCCGCTTCGCGCGGGCCCCAATAAAGGCCGCGCGGATTCAGCCGCAGCCACGGGCTGTCGGCCGTCGGATAGTGGCCGGGATAAGGCACCACCTGCGGCTTTCCGCCGGGACCCTGGCGGACGCACGTTCCGGAATAGATGTTCATGCCGAGAAAGTCCGTCGGCTGCGCGATCAGCTCGAAGTCCCCCGGCGCGATCTGCGGAAGCCAGCCCGAGGTGAACGCGAGATAATCCGGGCCGTAGCCGCCGCGATAGATCGGCTCGAGGATGCGGCAGTTCTTCGATCCGACAAAATGCCGCTTCGCGGCCGCGATGTCCTCCGGCGTCTCGGCGAGCGGAATCGCCACCGTGGAATTGTCGGTCAAGCCCACGCGTGCGCCCGCGCCTCCGTGCTGGCGGACGGCGCGGACGCCGTGGCCGTGGCAGAGCAGCGCATGGTGGAACGCCTGGTTGACCACCCCGGCCGGTTCCTTGCGGCCCGGCGCGTGGCGGCCGCTGCCGTAGCCGTTGTCGAGAAACACCTCGATCTCGTTGAGCGTGATCCAGTGCTTCACGCGATCGCCGTAGGCCTTGACGATTTCGTCGGCGTAATCGGCGAAGGTGTCCGCCACGAGCCGCATCGGCCAGCCGCCCCTGGCCTCGAGCGCCTGCGGCAGATCCCAGTGAAACATCGTCACCCACGGCGTGATCCCGCGCTCGAGCACCGCATCGATCAGCCGGTGATAAAAATCCAGTCCGCGCCGGTTCACGCTCCCGACGCCGTCCGGCATGATGCGCGGCCAGGCGATCGACAGCCGGTAGTTCTTCATCCCGAAGGCGGCCATCAGGTCGAAGTCCTGCCTGAAGCGATGATAGTGATCGCAGGCGACGGCGGGCGTGTCGCCGTTGTGCACGGCGCCCGGACGCTTCGCGAAGACGTCCCAGATCGAAAGGCCCTTGCCCTCCTCTTCGGCCGCGCCCTCGACCTGCGCCGCAGCCGCGGCGACGCCCCAGACGAAACCGGACGGGAAGGCCGACGGCGAGACCGCGGCGGCCCTCGCGGTCATTTTTTCCTTCGAGTCCTTCATGACTGGAAAAAAGCACAGCACGGCAAAACCGTCACGGAACGCAAACCCCGGAAGGCTTTGCCCCCAAGCGGCCCTCGCCGGCAAAGCCGCACTCCCGTCGCGCCAGCCTCGTGACCTCGTCTGCTACACGGATCCGGCGTAGCAGCCGACGTCAGGAGGCTGTTCCGGGATCCAGGAGCCCATCCGACAAGCTCAGCGTCCCTGCGAGTCGCCCGGGGGCCCGGCTCGTGAATTCCGTGATTAAATGCCTGAGGGGTCATGGCCTGATTTCGCCGCCGCCCGCGCGGGCCACGACAAGGCGGAGGATATCTCTTTGCCCGTCGCCGGCATCCCCCATTAGAGGGGTCTCCATGGCAGAAATCGCCGAGACCCCTCTAAGGAGGGATGTGAGCGGGACGGGCGCGGACTACAGTGACGAAGAAATGCTTCCCCCGTGACGTCCCCTCGTCACGCCCCCCGACCCGCGACACCCCTCGCGTCCCTGCCTTCTCAAGACCCATGCACCCCCACCACCCTGCCACATTCCGCTTCTTTTCCGCCGCGGGCCTCGCGCTCGCCTTCGCGCTGCCCGGCTTCGCCCAATCCACGGGGACCATCACCGGGCATGTCTTCAACACCGTTAACAAGGAATTTGTCCGCGATGCGGACGTGCACGTCGGGAACACCAACATCACGGTCCCGACGGAAAGCGGCGGCTACTTCAGCCTGGCCCGCGTCCCGGCCGGCAAGGCGACCGTCACCGTGACCTACACCGGCCTCGCCCCCGCCTCGGCCGAGATCGAAGTCGTCGCGGGCGAAACGGTCTCGCACGAGTTCGAGCTGGGGCGCCCGGTGGCCGCCAAGCCGGGAGCGGCGGACACGGATCTCGTCAAGCTGAACGCCTATGTCGTCACCTCCGAGAAAGACGGCAACGCCAAGGCGCTCCAGCACCAGCGCAATTCCATGAACATGAGCCGATCGGTCGCCTCCGACGCGTTCGGCAATGTCACCGAGGGCAACGTCGGCGAGTTCCTCAAGTACCTGCCGGGGGTCGCGCTCGAATACTCCGAGGCCGACACCCGCGGTCCCCGCCTCGGCGGCATGAGTTCGGAATATGCCAGCGTCACCCTTGACGGAAAGAGCATCGCCAGCGCCGACGCGTTCTCGCAGTACACCGGTTTCGAGAATTCCGCCGCGGGCACGGCGAACCGCTCGTTCGGGTTCGACTCGATTTCGATCAACAGCATCGAGTCGATCGAGATCAACCGCGTCACCAGCGCGGCGATGGATGCCAACGCCCCGTCCGGCAACATCAACCTGATCACGAAAAAGGCCTTCGACCTGAAAGGCCGCCACATCGGCGTGTCCTTCGGCACGGTCTTCAATTCGGATCAGTTCACGCTGAAGCGGACGGTCGGCCCGGGCGACCGCTCCGGCCGCAAGTTCAAGCCGAACTTCACCGTGAATTATTCCGACATCTTTTTCCACGACACGCTGGGCGTGGTCATCAGCCTCCAGGAATCCAATCTCTACAACGAGCAGTACCGGATCGATCATAACTACAACCGGACGCCGGCCGCGCCCGACACGCGTGGCCAGGTGCTGACCTCCGTGCTGCTCAAGGACGGGCCCAAGTGGACGGAGCGCGGCAGCGTCGGCGCGACCTTCGACTACAAGGCCACCTCCAGCCTCACGCTGTCGCTGACCGCGCTGTTCGCCCGCTACCACGCCACTTTCTACAACCGCCAGGTCACGATGACGGCGGGCGGCACCCGCGCGACCGAGCCGGGCGACGGCGTGCTCAGCTTCGGGAGCGCCACGCCCACGGGCGGGAGCATCGTCTTCGGCGGCGGCAATGGCGACAAATTCACCAACACCCTCACCCTCGCGCCCAGTTTCGAATATCGCCGGGGCAACGTGACCGTCGACGGCTCCTTCACGTCGTCCCACTCGCGCAACGACTACGACAACCTCGCGAAGGGCACGGTGGCCAACACCACCGTGAACAACCTCACCGGGGTGGGCTTCACCGCCGTGCGGTCGAGCGCCGACAGCGCCGACTGGAAAATCAGCCAGACCGGCGGGAGCAACTGGACCGACCTCTCGCTGCAGAAGAACCCGCGCATTTCCGACGACAACCGCCAGAACACGATCGATATCAGGTCGGGGGATTTTAATTTCAAGTACGTCCTGCCCTTCAGGCTGCCGACCTTCGTTCAAACGGGCGTCAGGAGGACACGGGATTCGCAGGACGCCACCGACACGAGAACCTATGAAAAGTGGCTGTTCACCGGGCCGGGGGGCGGAACCACCGGGTCGTTCGCGAACTACCTTTCGCCGTTTGTGCTCTATCAGGGCCGGAACCAGCCCGGCGTGCAGTTCAGCGCCCTTGGGGGCGGAGGCGCGCCGGCTTTCCCGGATCGCGACACGCTGGGAGAGCTCTTCCACAGCCACCCCGAGTATTTCCTCCGGAGCCTTCCGGCGAGCAGCACCGTGGCCGGCACCTCCGGCATGAGCCTCGCCGATTACGAGAGCGGCCGCTACCTGAACGTCCCGACCTACGACATCTCCGAGACGGTCTCCGCCGGCTACGTGATGGCCAACATGAGGATCGCGAAACTCCAGGTCCAGGGCGGCTTTCGCTACGAGAAGACCGACCTCGATGCCTCGGAAATGAACCCGTATTCAAATTCCCAGGTCGCCGCGGCGGGTTACGCGATGACGGCCCCGGTCGCCCCGGCGAGGGTGGGCGTTCCCAACAGCACGGCCGCGATCGATTACAAATATTCGCGGCCGCGGGTCGCGCGCCATTCCGATTACCATGACCTCTTCCCGAGCCTCACCGCAAAATATTCGTTCACCCCGGACCTGCTCGGAGACATCGGCTGGGGCAAGGCGATCAAGCGTCCCGACCTGAAGAACATCACCGGCACGCGCCAGATCAACGACGACACCGGCCAGGTCACCACGCCCAATCCCAACCTCCAGCCCGAACGCTCGGAAAAGGTCGTCGCCTCGCTCAGCTATTTCTTCGGCAGCAGCGGCATCAACAACGTGCAGGTCGTGGCCAGCCACACCAAGGTGACAAACCAAACCCTGTCCAAGACCATTTCGTCGGAGGAATACGGCAACACCGACCCCGCGCTAAACGGCTACGACTTCATCAGCTTCACCAACATCGCGGCGCCGGTGATCTACAACTCGATGGAGTATTCCTATCAGCAGTACCTGTCGTTCCTGCCGCGCTGGTTCCAGAGCACGTCGGTCAGCGCGTCGTACACCCGCACTTACTACCGGGCGCCGAACAACCAGCGGCTGTGGGGCGTCGTGCCCAATTCGCTCAAGGGCACCCTCGGCTGGCGTTATGGTCGGGTCGGCGTCAGTTTCAGTGCCATCTGGGACGACGACGCCAACTGGCTCCAGGGCACTCCCAACCGCTACCAGAAGGCCAACCTCAAATGCGATTTCAGCGGCAGCATCAGGCTCACGGAACGGATCAGCTTCTATTTTGCCGGCCGCAATATCTTCGAGGAGTCGCACCGCATCATGGAGTTCAGCCCGGGCAATCCCGACGTGCTGTACCGGTATGAAAACTACGGCACCAACTGGAGCTTCGGCCTCAAGGGCGATTTCTGAGTTTGCAGCGGATCCCCGCCTTTTTTCCGCGGATGAGAATCCATGATCCTGCCATACCTGCTTCTCCTCGCGGCCTCGCTTAGCGCGTCGGGTCCCGCGGGCGATGCGGATCCGCGGGCCAGGGACCGCCTGGCGGATCTCGCCGCAAAAGCCCCGGCGGCGCTCCGGGCGCCGATCATGACGGTCGTCGACAAACCGCAGGCTTCGCCCAGCGGGAACGCGCACGATTATGTGAGCTTCGCCCGGTATTACTGGCCCGATCCGGGCAAGCCCGACGGGCTGCCCTACGTCAGCCGCGACGGCCATCACAACGAGGAGCAGGTCGCGCGCGGCGACCACCGGCGTCTCTGGAGCTTCGCTGAAAACGTCGAAGCCCTCGCGGCCGCGTGGCATACCCACCGTGACGCCGCGGCCGCGCGCCGCGCCGGCGAGTGGCTGCGCGCCTGGTTCATCGCCCCGGCCACCCGCATGAATCCGAACCTCGACTACGCCCAGATCCGGCTCGGCCATGGCGGGAATCGCGGGAGCAAATCCGGCGTGATCGATGCCCGCTGCCTCAGCCAGGTGATCCACGCGCTGCTCCTGCTGCGCGGGTCGCCGGCGTTTTCCGCCGACGAGGAGGCAGTGATCCGGACCTGGTTCAAAGATTATCTGGACTGGTTGACCACCGCCGCGAACGCGCGCGACGAGCACGCCGCGAAGAACAACCATGGCTCATGGTTCCTCGCGCAGGTCATCCCCATCGCCCGCTACACCGGCCGCGGCGATCTCGCCCGCCGGTTTTGCGAAGAGGACCGGGCGCGAATCGCCAGCCAGATCAATTCCGACGGCAGCCAGCCGGAGGAAATGCGCCGGGCTGACGCTCTCAGCTACAGTGCATTCAACCTCGAAGCCCAATTTCAGATCGCCCGTCTGGCGGAAGACTGCGGCATCGACCTGTGGAATTACACGGCGCCAACGGGTGCGAGCCTCCGCCGCGCGCTCGAGTATGTCCGGCCCTACAACACGCGTCCCGAAACCTGGCCGGCGAATCAAAACGCCAGGCTGGAACCCGGATTTCTCGACCCGTTGCTCGCCGAGGCCAAAGCCGTGTGGCCGGACTTCGCGGCCGCCGACGGCAGATAGGAGGTCTCACCGCAAAGATCGCGAAGCTCGCGAAGGCCAAGCCCGCCGCCGCCTTTTTCCGACTTCGCGTCCTTCGTGGTTAAAAATTCAGTTCCCCGTCTCAGGAAGTCCGGTTGGCCGCGAGCTCGGCCTTGACCGCTCCGCCGCCCGTCGGGCTGCGGAACAAGGCCCGGTAGATGCGCCAGGAGTCGACGATTGGCCGAAAATGGGAGAGCCGGTTCCCGTCGACGTAAACCGTCGGGATCGGAACCGAGCCGATGGAACGGCGGCCGCGCAAGGCCAGCAGCAGGATTTCCAGCTCCGTCTCATACCGCCCGCCCTCGATCGTCCCGACGATTTCACGCACAAAATCCCGGTGAAACGCGCGGAACCCCGACTGGGTGTCGATGGGGGCAGCCGGATGGAAAAGTTTCATCACCCCGGCCGTGAGCGTGTTTCCGAGGCGGCTGCGCAGGGGCATTTCTTCCCGCGCCAGCCGCTCGCCGATGACGAGCGACCGGTTTCCGTCCACCGTCGCGCGGACCAGTCGCGGGATGTCCTCCGGACGATGCTGGCCGTCGCCGTCGAGCGTGACGAGAACATCGAAAGGCACCGTCTCCGCGGCCAGGCGAAACGCCTCCAGAAGCGCGACGCCCTTGCCCCGGTTTTCGGGAAAGGTCAGGACGCGCACGCGCGAGCCGCGTTCCTGCGCGATCTCCCGCAACACGCGCTCCGTGCCGTCGGCCGAGCCGTCGTTCACCACGATCACGTGTTCCGCAAAGTCCGCCGCCGCGCGCACGACCGGCCCGCAGATGTCGGCGAGGTTGTAGCACGGAATGACGCAGCAGGTGCGCGGCTCGTTATCCGACGCCTCCCGCCGCTTTTCCTCCGCCAGCGGCGCGCGGTCCAGCGCGATTTTGCACCACCCGCTTCGGTCGAAGAAGCCCCAGCCGCCGGCCGCCTTCACAAAAAGGCTGTGCACGGATTCAAACCAGGCCGCGGGCAGAAAGAGTTCATCCTGATCGCGCATCCGAACCCGGTGGACATGGGTCTGGCCCTCGCCGGAGGCGGCGTCGGCGATCACGGATTCATTGCGCCGCGACTGCCTGACGATTTTTCTCCAGGCGCCAGTCGGGGTTTCCGCGGCGAGCAGAAGCGAGGCCGACGCGGTCAGGTGCTTCCCGCTCAGGCAGAGGAAGCCGCCCGCGAAATCAGCTGAGAGAACAGGATCGCCAGGATCGCGGGGCACCGCTGAAGACGGACTCAGGAAACTCTCCACCGGTTTCACGAACGCGAGAAACCGTCGCCGGCTCAATGCGACCTGCGTGGCATGACAAAGGACCGCCTGCCGCTTCCGCTCGATCTGCTCCGGGGACAAGGTGGCCTCGAAATCCGCGGGCGGCGTTTCCGCGGCGCGCGCGTGCACCACGTATTCCAACAACGCGAAGGAATCCGCCGGGGGCGAACCGGGGCGCGCCAGCGCGAAATCCAGCAGGACCGCCAGGGCGTTGTGGTCAGGGTGAAGATCGCGCTTCGACGGCGTCACAAGCAGCGTCGGCCGCCACTCGGCAATCATGGCGGAGAGGCGCCCGACGATCTCCTCTCCTCCGGCGAGCAACAGTCCGGTGAGTCCCTGGTCGGGATAGCCCCAGAACGAAACCGCCTCCGCCGGCAAACCGAGGCATGCCAGCGCGGCCACCGCCTCCTGGCGCCGTCGCCGGGCCCAGCGACGGCGGTCGGCGGCGCCAATCCGCCACCGGCGCTCGATGAAACGCTGCGGCCAGGGATTGTTGTCGCCATCCGTGACGACGATGACCCGGACGTCCGCGCCGCGCGCCATGGCCTGCTGGATCAGTCCACCCGCCGCGAGCGACTCGTCGTCAGGGTGAACGGCCAGCACCACAACCTTGCGCCAGGAGGAGGGAGGAAGCAGGTCCATTTACGCAGGCACGGAGCGGCGATTCCGGAACTTGTTCCCACATCGATGCAGATTGCCGCCCAAATCCGGTGCGGCCCGGACTCGAGGATCCGGCCCATCGCCTTTTCGACGCAGTTTTGGACGTCATCGGTCCCCGTTCCGCCCGAGGGCAATCGGGGCTTGGGGCTTGCGTTTGAGAGGGGCGGGGCTACGCGTCCCTCCACCCGTCGCCGTGCCGCAAGATTCTGAAACCGCCCAGTGGTTCGATGAAAAGATCCGGCCACACCAACCGGCGCTGCGGGCGTGGTTCCGGGCGCGCTTCCCGACGCTGACCGATCCCGACGACGTCCTCCAGGACTGTTACCTCCGGCTTCTGCGCGCGCACGAGACGGGCACGGTCAAGAATTCCAAGGCGTTTCTGTTCACGGCGGTGCGGAACGCCGCCCTCGATATCCTGCGGCGCGGCCGGATCGTGACGATGGAACCTTTAGTTAATGCGACCCCGTCGTTCGTCCTAGAGAATACCCCTGGCGTGGTCGAAACCGTCTGCTGCGCCCAGGAAATCGAAATTCTCCACCAGGCCATCGAGGCCCTGCCCGAGCGCTGCCGCGAGATCATGACCCTCCAGAAGATCCACAACCTTTCCAACCGCGAGATCGCCACGCGGCTGGGCCTGTCGGTCAATACGGTCAACGCGCAGATCGTGATCGGCCTCGTGCGCTGCCGGGAATATCTCCGCCGTCATGGAGTGGTGCGCGGCCGTTTGTCATGAGCCCCCCGTCTTCATTTTCCGACGATTCCGACGACGCCCCGCGGGAACTGGTGCACGCGGCGGCCGAGTGGACCGTCCGGCGCCAGCAGGGGCTGACGCTTCGCGAACAGCAGGAATTTCAGGCGTGGCTCGCGGCCGATTCCCGCCATGTCGACCTCTATGCCGAGATGCGCGAGACCTCGACGGCCCTGGACCGGCTGCACGATCCCGCGCTGGCGGCCGACCCGGTCTCCGTGGCGGAACATCCGCGTTCGACCCGGGCAGGATGGCAGCGGTTCGCGCTGCCGATGGCGGCGGCCATGGTGATCGCCGCCGGAGCGTGGGGCCTGAAGGTTTCGCGGGCACGCGCCAATTATTCGGAATCGGCGGCCACCGCGGTGGGCGGCCTGCATCGACTGTCGCTGCCTGACGGTTCAATGGTCGTTTTGAACACGGACAGCGCGGTCGAAGTCGACTACACCCGTGACGCGCGCCGGATTCGCCTGACGCGGGGCGAGGCGTTCTTCATCGTCGCGAAAAACCCGGAGCGCCCCTTCTGGGTGTCGGCGGGCGGCGTCAGCGTTCGCGCGGTCGGCACCGCATTCAATGTCCGCTTTAACCCCGACGCGGTCGAGGTCCTCGTGAAGGAGGGCAAGGTCAGCGTGAACCCGATCGCCCCCGCGATCACCCGCACCCCTTATACCCTCGCCACCGTGCTGCCGCCGGCCGAGCCCCAGTTCGTGACGGCGGGCGAGCTGGCCAAGGTCCAGCTGGACGTCGATCCGACCCATCGCTCGGGTCCGGTGCAGGTGATCCCGATCCCGGCCCTGCGCGTGGAAAGCGCGCTGGCCTGGCAGTCGCGGCGGCTCGATTTTTCCGACACGCCGCTCTCCGAGGTCGTGGCGGAATTCAACCGCTACAACCGGCACAAGCTCGTGATCGACGACCCCCGCCTCGCGGCGCGCACCTTCGGCGGCGTTTTCTCGCCGGAAGGCTACAATTCCCTCGTCGAGGCGCTGGAGCAGGGATTCGGCGTGGTCGCGGAGCGGCAGGAAAATGCGACGATCCTGCGCCTCCCGCGATGAAGCGGTGAGGGGCGCCGGGGAAGAAAATAAAGATTTCTTCCCGCGCGTTTAGTTAGTGCATCGGTCGCCAATCGTCTAAGGGGTGGTGCCTGGACCCTTCGGTCCTCCCACCTATGACTTTTTCACCGTCTTTCCCACCCCGCGCCCTTTGCGCCGCCGCAATTTTCACCACGGTCCTGGCCCTGACCGGCGTGGCGGGCTGGGCTGCGGAAGCCGACTCCCGGCACGCCTTCCACATTCCCGCCGGCGACGCCACCGTCACGCTCCGGCTGTTCGCGCAGCAATCCGGCCTTGAGGTGCTTTATTCGACCCGCGAGGTCGAGGGCGCCGTGACCAAACTCGTCGCCGGCGATTACCCGCTGCGCGAGGCCCTCGCGGCCATGCTCGACGGCAGCGGCCTGGTCGCCACCCCGGGCGCCACCGGCGTCCTCGCCGTGCGGAGGGCCCCCGACCCAAACGCGCCAAGGGCGGCGCAAGGGAAACCGAGCGACCGCCCGAAAAGCCCCCCACTTCTTTCCTCCCGTAAGGAATCCAAAAACACCATGAAACAAAAAAATCCGCTCGCGCTCCTGCTCGGCTGGCTGGCGATCTCGACCACCCAGGCCCAAACCGACCAGGCCGCGAATGATGCCAGTGCCAAACCGAAGGATGACGTCGTCAAACTCTCGGTCTTCCAGGTCATCTCCACCCAGGAAAAGGGCTACATCGCCAACAGCGCGACGCCCTTCAAGACCCGCCAGGACCTGACCGACATCCCGCAGTCGATCACCGTCGTGACCCGCGACATGATCGACGACATCGGCGGGCACGATTCCTCCGACATCCTCATCTACGCGGGCGCGATCCCGAAGTACCGCAGCGAGGCCTTCTCCCTGCGCGGCAGCAACACCGGCGTCACCTACCCGCTGATCGACGGCCAGATCGACCGCTCGATCTTCATGGATAACTTCTTCGTGGACTCCTACGAGGTGATCAAGGGCCCCGCCGCGCTGCTTTACCCCAACTCCGCGCTGACCGGCGTCATCAACAAGAACACCCGCAAGCCGCTGCCCTACGCCTCCACATCGTTGCGCGGCAGCATCACCGACTACGGCCTTTATCGCGCCGAGCTCGATACCACGGGTCCGATCGGCCAGGCCGGCGACGCCAAGTTCAGCTACCGCCTGCTGGCGGGTTACCAGGATGGCGACGCCTACTTCAAAAACATGAAGGACAAGCGCATCCTGATCCATCCTTCGGTCCAGCTCGATTTCAAGGGCACGACGGTGCTGCTCGCCTACGATCACCAGGACATCACCCACCCCTCGAATCCGACGGCGGTCCTCATGCCTGACGGCCACGTCTTCACCGGCAACGGCCGCGAGGACATCAACCTTCCCCCCGGCGCGATGGAGCAGCACGTCCACGACGGCTTCCGTCTCCAGGTGGTGCATCCGTTCTCGGACAACTGGGAAATGCGTCTCGGCGCCGATATGAACCAGCTGCATCGCCACGGCAGCATCGTGCTGCCGATCGGCGGCGTGGATTACCAGGCGCGCACGATCACGTTTTTCAACCGGTTGAACGACCTCAAGCTCAACCACTACTCGCTCTCCCTCGACGTCAACGGCAAGTACAAGGTCTTCGGCCTCCAGAACCAGAGCACCTTCGGCTTCGCGCTGACCGACCAGGAGTCGCTCCAAAAACTTTGGACGAACAATGATTTCTACAACGGGATCGTCGCGGCCCGCATCGTCCGTCCGCTCGACCACCCCGACGTCAATTCGCTTCCGGTCAAACCGTTCGGCCAGTACGTCGCCCCGGCCAATCCCGGCACCAAGGTCCGCGCCGATCTGGGGAATTTCTACTTCCAGCAGAATATCGACGTGATTCCGGACCGGCTCTCGCTCGTCGCCGGCGCCGCCTATTACAGCAACGAGACCTCGAGCAACGCGAACATCGCGATCCGTCCGGCCGCCGCCACGATTCTCAAGCAGAACGTGAAGCTGCACCGGTTTGGCATCGTGCTCCACGTCACGAAGGAAATCGGGCTCTATGCGATGGAAGCCAACACCGCGCTGCCCCCGACCACCTCCGTGCTCCAGAACGGCAACGTCGTCGCCCCGGCCACCGGCAAGGGCAAGGAAGTCGGCATCAAGATCGACGCCTTCGACAGCCGGTTCAACGCCACGGTCGCCGCGTTCGATCTCCAGACCACGGGCCTGACCGTGTTCGGCGGCGTCCTCCCGAGCGGCATCACCTACGTCATCCCGGTGGGCAGCATCACCCAGCGCGGTTTCGACGGGGACTTCTCCCTGCGTCTGACGCCGGAGTGGCAGCTGGTCGCGACCTTCTACCACGGCAGCGTTCACGACCAGGCAGGCGGCAAGGTGGACGACTCCTACACCGGCTCCTACAGCCTCTTCACCCGTTATGATTTCCACAACGGTCCGGCGAAGGGCCTCGGCATCGGCGGCGGCGCGTCCCGCATCCTCGGCCGCGTCGTGTCCTCCGCGGGCATCGTCTATCCGGTCGGGCAGACGAAGCCGGCCTTCATCGACGTCGCCCCGGCGACGCTGGCAAATGTGTTCGCGACGTACCGGCTGAACCGCAACTGGGACTTCCGGATCCAGTGCGACAACGTCTTCGACAAGACCTACGCCGTCGGCATCAACGCCGCCTATCTGATCGATCCGAGCCTGCCGCGCTCGTTCACGTTCTCGACCAAATACCGCTTCTGACGAGCCCCGCCGCCGGACCGCGACGGACCGCTCGACGGACCCTCGCGGCCGGCCGGCCGGCTTTTCCCGCGGGGGCGCTCGCTTCAAGCTGGCGCCCCCGCTTCCCTTTCCCTGTACCTGACCTCATGAGTTCGAACTCCGATCCCGCCCCGGACCGCCGTGAATTTCTCCGGCAGGCCGCAACTGTCGCCGGGATCCTCGCCTTGCCGGCGGCGGCGCGCGCCGCGGGCGCGCCCGCGGCGCAGACGCCCGCCGACGAATCCGCCGCTGGCGGTGCGGGCTGGCTGTGCTTCAGCCCCGACGAGGCCGCGTGGGTGGAGCGCCTGGTCGACGTGCTGTGCCCGGCGGACGAGCTGACGCCGCGCGGAGTCGACTGCGGCCTCGCGTTTTTTTTCGACCGCCAGCTGGCCGGCGCATACGGCCGTGGCGAGCGCCTCTATCTGCAGGGGCCGTGGCGGCCGGCCATTCCCGAGGACGGCTATCAGCTGCCGCTGACCCCCGAGGCGTATTTCAAGGTGGGCCTCAAGGCCGCGGAAGAGGCCGCGCGCGCGCGGCACCAGCGGGGATTCGCCGACTTGGGCGCGGCCGAGGCCGACGCGTTTCTGCAGCTCCTCGCGGCCGGACAGCTGAAGACTCCGCACGTCAATCTCGCCCACTGGTTCGACGAACTGGTGTACCCGCTGTTTCAACAGGCCTGTTTTTCCGACCCGATCCACGGGGGCAACCACGACCGGGTTTTCTGGAAGATGATCGGATACCCCGGACTGCCGGCGGTCAACGGGCTCAACATGGTCAAGTATCGCGGCAAGCCGTTTCCCGGCGCGAAGACGCCGCGCTCGATCGAGGATTTCAGCTAGCCCGCGCCGATGAGAACCTTGCCCGAGTGCAGCGTGGTGATCGTCGGCGGCGGACTGGCGAGCGGCCTGGTCGCGCGCCAGCTGGCGCGACAGGGCGTGCAGACGGTCGTGCTCGAGCGCGGCGGGGACAACCGTGACGGCGCGGCGGGGAAAATTCCGACGCAGCGCGACGAGTTGCGCTGGGACACCCGCCTCGGCCTGATGCAGGATGCGGCGCGGGAAACCTACACCCTCCGCCGCTCGCGCGACGCCGCGGCGCAGCCGATGCGGCGGCTTTCGGCCTTCCTCCCCGGCACGGGCGTGGGCGGCGCCGGAAACCACTGGGGCGGCCAGGTCTGGCGGTGGGCGGACTACAACATGGCGCTGCGCACCCGGCTGGAAACGCGTTACGGCCGCGGCGCGATCCCGGCCGAGATGCCGGTGCAGGACTGGGGCGTGACCTACGACGAGCTCGAGCCCTACCACGATCTCTTCGAGCGCCTCTTCGGCGTCTCCGGCCAGGCCGGAAACCTGCGGGGCCAGATCCTCGCGGGGGGAAACCCCTTCGAAGCGCCGCGCCGCAATCCCTACCCGCAGGCTCCGCTGGAAGCGACGGAAGCCGGGCTGATGTTCAAGGAAACGGTCGAGCGGGAATTCGGCTACAAGCCGTTTCCCTCGCCGGCGGCCAACTCGAGCGGCCCCTACGTCAATCCCGACGGCATGCACCTGGGCGCCTGCCAGTATTGCGGGCACTGCGACCGCTTCATCTGCGAGGCCAACGCCAAGGGCGCCCCCGACGTCCTGCTCTACCCGTGGCTCGCGCGCCAGCCCGGGTTCGAGCTGCGGACCCATTCGCACGTCACGGGCCTGGATTACGACCCCGTCGCGAAGCGCGTGCGCGGCGTGAAGTACCTGGACCTCGTCACCAGCGAGGAGGTTTGCCAGCCCGGCGGCGCGGTCGTCCTGGCGGGTTTCACGCTGACCAACACGCGGCTGCTGCTCGGCGGCGGCATCGGCCGGCCGTACGACCCGGTTTCCGGCGGCGGCGTGGTCGGGAAAAATTTCTGCTACCAGGCGAACTCCGGCATCTCGATGTTCTTTCGCGACCGGTGGCTCAACCCCTTCCTCGCGGCGGGCAGCACGAGCACGATCATCGACGAGTTCAACGACGACAATTTCGACCACACGGGCCTCGGGTTCTTCGGCGGCGGCTACATCGGCGTGGGCGTCACCTCGGGCCGCCCGATCGCCGCCCGCCGGCTCCCGCCCCGCACGCCGCGCTGGGGCTCGGCGTGGAAGCAGGCGAACGCGGACTGGTATGCCCATTCGTGCGCGATCGGCGTCCAGGGCAGCTGCTACCCGCACCGCGAAAATTACCTCGATCTCGATCCCGATCACACCGACGCGTTCGGCCAGCCGCTGCTCCGGCTGAATTTCGACTGGCGCGACAATGAGGCGAAGGTGTCGGCCTACTGCACCGACCGCGCGCACCGCATCGCCCGCGCCATGGGGGCGACCCAGATCGGGCCGGTCGTGTCGCGCGCGTCGCCGTTCGACACGCGCTATTACCAGGGCTCCCACGTCACCGGCGGCACGATCATGGGCGCGGATCCGGCGACGAGCGTCGTCTCGCCGCGCCTGCAGCACTGGGACGCGGAGAACCTCTTCGTCGTCGGAGCGTCGGTGTTCGCCCACAACGCGGGGCACAATCCCACCGGTCCCATCGGCGCACTGGCCCTGCGGCTGGGCGACGATCTCGCGCGGTACTCGTCCCAGCCGGGACGGCTCAGCTGAGGCTTCCTGCATGCGCCCCCAATTTCTCGCCTTCGCCATGCTCGCGGCGTCGCCGCTCCCGGCCCAGATCGCGCCGACGCCGGAGGTCGCGGCCGGCCGCGAGGCCTTCAAGGCCTGCCTGGCCTGCCACGATTCCACGCAGGCGCAGCGCACGGGCCCGGACCTGCGCAACGTCGTCGGCCGCGTCTCCGGCCAGGCGCCGGGTTTCCGCTTCGGCCGCGCGATGAAGAAGGCGCGCCTTCCCTGGAACGAGGCCAACCTCGACCGGTTTCTCGCCGATCCCCAGGCCGTCGTCCCGGGAAATCTCATGCCCTACCCCGGCCTGCCGGATGCGGCCCAGCGCGCGCACCTCATCGCCTATCTCAAAACGCTTCGATGACTCCCCATGAACCGAAAACAATTCATTGCCACGCTCGGGGCCGGCGCGCTGGGCGCCAAGGCGCTCGCGTCCTCGGCTGAGACCGCGGTGAACAAGCCCGCACCCCAGCCCGTGCCGCTCGACACGCTGCTGTCCCTCGACGACGTCGAAGCCGCGGCGCAGGAGCGCATGGACCCGGCGGTCTACGCGTTCGTCGCAGGCGGGGCCGCCGACGAGCTGACGATCAGGTGGAACCGCGAAAAATACCGCGAGATCCGACTGCAGCAGCGCGTGCTGCAGGATCTCTCCGGACTGGATTGCTCCACCACGCTGCTGGGCCAGCCGATGAAGTCGCCGATCCTGGTCGCGCCCTCGGCCAACCACCGGCTGGTCCATCCGGAAGGCGAGCTGGCGACGGCGCGCGGCGCCGGGATGGCCGGCGCCACGATGGTCCTCAGCAGCGGGGCCAACACGAGCATCGAGGACGTGATGCGGGTCGCGACGCACCCGATCTGGTTTCAGCTCTACGTCGCCAAGGACCGCGGCCTCGCCAAGGCCCTCGTCGAACGCGTCCAGGCCGCGGGGGCCCGGGCGCTGTGCGTGACGGTCGACAGCTCGCTCGACGGTCCGCGCAACCGGCAGAACCGGGCGAAGCTCGTGATTCCGCCGGGCATCGGATACCCGCATTACGCGGGGATCACGGAGCCGCCGACGGTGGTCACCCTCGATGAAGTGCGGCCGATGCTGCTCGACTGGCGCGACATCGAGTGGATCCAATCGTGCGCCAGGATTCCGGTGCTGCTGAAAGGGATCATGAATCCCGCGGACGCCGCGATGGCCGTGAAGCTCGGCGTGGCGGGCATCATTGTTTCCAACCATGGCGGACGCTGCATCGACACGCAGCCGGCGACGATTGAAGCGCTGCCGCGCGTGGTCGAGCAGGTCGCCGGCCGCGTGCCGGTGATCGTCGACGGCGGAATCCGCCGCGGCACCGACGTCGTCAAGGCCCTCGCGCTCGGCGCCAACGCCGTCCAGCTCGGCCGCCCGTGCCTCTATGGCCTCGCCGTGCACGGCGCGGAAGGCGTCGCGCACGTCCTGAAGGTCCTGCGCCAGGAACTGCTGCTGTCGATGGCCGTGCTCGGCCGGCGGAGGCTGAGCGACATCGATCGGTCCGTGCTTTGGACCTGAACGTCGGAAAAACCGTTTCAGCCTAATTATCCTCTCATGAAAAAAATTCGATTTGGCATCACCGGCTCGGGCTACATGGGGCGCACCCATGCCGAGGCGATTCGTTATCTGGGCGGCTCCGCGGAACTCGTCGCCATCTGGGGCGGCACCCGCGCCCCCGCGCTGGCCGAGCGCATGGGCGTGGCCTGCGAGCCGACGGCCGAGGCGCTCATGCGCCGCACCGACATCGACGCCATCGTGATTTCCACGCCGCATCCGATGCACCTGCACGAGACGATGCTCGCACTGGAATCCGGCAAGCACGTCCTCGTGGAAAAACCGATGGCCACGTCGGTGGAGGACTGCGACCGGATGAACGCCGCCGCGGCGGCGCGGGAGCGCGTGCTCGGCGTCGCCTACAATCTCCGGTTTCGCGTCAACCTGCCGAAGGCCCGCGACCTGATCGCCAACGGCGCGATCGGCAAGGTGCAGAGCATGCACTACTCGATGATCCGCCAGCTCTCGAACGCCGGAAACTTCGGCGGCAACAAGCTCGGCTGGGTCAACCAGCCCGAAGCCGTGGGCTTTGTCATCGACGGCCTGCCGCACGGCCTCGACGCGATCCGCTGGGCCACCGGCGCCGAGATCACCCGCGCCGCCGGGTTCTGCCGGACCTACACGCCCGGACGCGCGATCGAGGACACGACCGTCGGGATCTTTGACTTCTCCAATGGCGCGATCTGCTCCGTCCACACCACGGTGGCATCGCACGGCGACTACGAGGGGGAAATGGCGCGCCTGATGATCTGCGGAAGCGCGGGAAGCCTGGACCTCGATGGATTCGGCGACATGCACCTGACGGACCGGCAGAAAGGCTGGCGGCTCGTGAGCACGCAACCCCCCGTGATGGCGGACGATCCGGAGTCGGCTTTCAAGGAAGGGCGCATGACGGCGTTCCGGAACCAGATCCAGTCCTTCGTCGACGGCATCCATGGAAAACCGATGGACGTGGCGACCGGCGCCGACGGCCGCAACGGCCTCGCGGCGTGCCTGGCCCTGATGACCTCGAGCCGCGAAGGCCGCGTGGTCTCGCTTTCCTGACGGATCGAAACCCACCGCCATGCCCTTGCCTGCCGCGGCTCCGACCCGGATTTTTTTCAACTCGGACATTTCCTACCGGCTGACCGCCGAGGACCGCGCCGGCCTGGATGCGGTGTGTCCGGGAGTCCAGATCACCGAATTCAATGACGGAGATTCTGCCGGCCTTCGGAATGCGGACGTGCTCGTCACCGACCTGCGCGTGCCGTCGGAGCTGAGCGCGTGTCCCAGCCTGAAGTGGCTTCAGCTCGTGTCGGCGGGCGCGAACCAGGTGACGCGTCATCCGATTGCCGAGACGCCGATCCCGGTCACGACGGCGAGCGGACTGCACGGCGTGCCGATCGCGCAGTTTGTCACGGGCAACCTGCTGATGCTGATTCACCACCTGCCGGAACTCGCCGTGGCGCAGGGCGAGCGCCGCTGGCCGGCGGACCGGTGGTCGTTGCGCGGAACGCTCCTGCGCGGCCAGACCGCCGGCGTGCTCGGCTACGGGAGCATCGGGCGCGAGTGCGCGCGGCAGCTGCATGCGCTCGGGATGAGGATTGTCGCGCTGGACCCGGGTCCGCGCCGCGACGACGGCTACACGGCGTGGCCGGGCACCGGCGACGCCGAAGGGCGGCTCCCGGAAGCATGGTTTCAACCCGCGCAGCTGCGGGAAATGCTCGCGTGCTGCGACGTGCTGGTCGTGGCGGCGCCGCTGACGCCGCGCACGGAGGGAATGATCGGCCCCGAGGAGCTGGCGCTGCTGCGCCCCGGCGCGCACGTGATCATCATCTCGCGGGGCGGCATCGTGCAGGAGCGCGCCCTGTCGGACGCGTTGAAGGCGGGAACGCTGGCGGGGGCCGCGGTGGACTGCTATGTGGAGGAGCCGCCGGCGCCGGATCATTTTCTCTACGGGACTCCGCGCCTCATCATGACGCCGCACCTGGCCGGGGCCTTCGAAGGGTTCTGGCCGGCGATGATGACGCTGTTCAAGGAGAACCTGCGCCGCTTCCATCGGGGCGAGCCGCTGCTGAACCAGGCGAACAAGCGCCTCGGCTACTGACCACGCCCGACATGAGTTCCCCGTCTTCCGTTTCCCGCCCTTCGGCCGCGCTGGATCGTCCCCCGGCGGGCGCGTGGCTGGTGGTCGGGCTGCTCTGGGTCGCGGGGTGCTCGAATTACCTGACGCGCACGATGCTGACGACGATGCGCGGCTCGATCATGGCGGACATTCCGATGACCGAGGCGCAGTTCGGCCTGCTCACCTCCGTGTTTCTCTGGGTGTACGCGTTCGTGAGTCCGGTGGGCGGATATTTCGCGGACCGGTTCAGCCGGCGTTCCGTGGTGCTGGTGAGCTTCTTCGCGTGGTCGGCGA
>JAQGON010000194.1 GCA_028293565.1 Verrucomicrobiota bacterium
GATCGCGCCGACCTGGAGCAACACCCACGCGCCGGTGGCGAGGAGCACGCGTTCCCGGGTGGATGTTTCGCGGCTGCGAATTTTTTCGACGACAAACCAGGCGAAGGGGAGCCACACCAGGCCTCCCGCGAAGGACACGCCGCGCTCGGGAAAATCCAGCGCGTGCCCGATCGTGTGGAGGAAAAGTTGAAAATCAAAACCCGCGCCGCCGATTCTCGGAGGAAGAAACACCAGCCCGAGTGCCGCGAGAATCGCCGAGCCGACGAGCGTGGGGGCGAGTTCGCGTCGAAGATCCGGCTCGCGAGCGATGCGCCACAATGTGATCGCGGCGACCGTCACCGAAGACAGCAGCCCGGAGCCCATCGAACCCAGCGCCGCAACGCCGGCGATGAGCCCGCACCACCACCCGAACGAGTAAGGACGCCGCCCGAGCGTCAGTTGGATTTGAAGGAGCGAAAAGAGGACGAGAAAATAAAACTGCGATTGAAATCCCCACAGCGCGTTCTCGTAAAGGACGGGGAGCGAATAGAACCACGCGATCATCGCGGCGAGGAGGAGGAACCCGACGTCCGAGACCCATGGGCGGCAAAGCGCGAGAAGTGGAAAGCAGAGCGCGGCGGCCAGCAGCGAGTTGGCGAGCATCTGCACGCGGACGTCCCACTGGTCGTTCGATTTGAAGAGCGCGTAGGCTAGGACCCGGGTCGGCACGATCCGGTGATCGTTGTGCGCTTGGAAGAAATGGCTGATCGGTACGCCGCCGCGTCCGGCCGCGAGGTAGAGATCCTCGCCCTCCGCGTACCATTGGTCCTGGAACGGCACCGGCGAACCGACGCGTTCGATCAGGACCCACCGCGCTCCCACGACGACCAGCCCGGCCGCGATCGCGGCCAGCACGAAAAGAAGATGGCGCCGGGGGAGCAACGTCCGCGCAGAAAATCCGAAAAATGGGCCGATCCCAATCCTTTTGAACGGACGGTCGCGAACACCGCGAGGGCCACCAAGGATGCGAAGATCAGGGTGGCAGGACTTGCCCTGCCCGTTGCGGCCTTCGCGATCTTGGCGTTGAAAATCTCAATCCCTCTCGGCCACGACGAGGAACTGTTTTCCGAACAGCGACCACAGCGCGGGGACGGCGAGATAGAGACGCAGGAACGGAATCGGATAACGCGGCGCCGCCACCATCGAATAGGGCAGGAAGCGCGCGTGGGAATGAGTCACCCGGTACCCGTTGTTCTTGAGCGCCTCGCCGAGCGACATCTCGGTCAGGCAGAGGAAGTGGTCCCAGAAATCCCAATACGCGCCCTGCACGTATTTGATGTTCGGGCCGAGCGCGATGAGGCGCCCGCCGGGCTTCAGGCAGCGCCGGGCCTCGACGAGCGTGTCGCGCAGCGCCTTCTTGTCGGGAAGGTGCTCGAAGAAATTGCTGGTGAACACGACGTCGAGCGAGGCGTCGGGCAGCGCCCACCGCGTCGAGCAGTCCTGCGCGATGAATTTCACGTCGGACGCGAGGAACTCGGGCGACCGCGGGTTCAGGTCCATGCCGATTTTTTCGCGGCAGGAGATATGGTTGATGAACTCGCCGTACCCGCAGCCGAGATCGAGCACGGTGTCGGAAGGGCGGACGAAGCGCTGGAAGTACGCCGACGCCAGCACCTCCCAGACGCGCGTGCGGTAGCCGAGCATGGCGCTGAAGCGGTGGTCGTAGATGCGCTGAAGCTCCGCCGGGTCCTTGATGCTTTGACTCATAAACGTGCCCGGCAGCGAACGGAGAAACCGCCAGCAGGGCAAGCGCAGGGTGGGACGAGCGCCACGTTCAAGCTTTGCGGGCCGCCGGAGAAACCCACACCTCGAAGGCCCAGACCGGCGCGAGCACGCAGATGGCCAGGACCAGCGGCGTCGCCGGGGCGAGATAGATTGCGTGCACAGCGCTGAAGGACGTCACGTCCACCAGGGCGACGATCACCATCAGGGCGGCGGCGCTGCCCGCCATGGCGAGCAGGATCGCGGCCGGAGGCAGGAGCGAATTCCGAATTCCCGATTTCGAATTCCCGATGCCCAAGGCAGAGCGCGCGGCGGCGAGGAGCACGACCAGCAACGATCCACCGGCGATGATCGCGGCGGGAATGCTGGACCAGCGGTAGATGTTTCCGAGGTGGGTGCGGAAACGCGTGAGCGGAGTCGCCGGCGCCCAGCCGATCGCGCGCGACTCATGGGTAATGCGCCCGAACGCGGCGAGCTGCTCCTTCGTGTTCTCGGCGGTGATCACCTCGGTCGTGAAGTCGGAGAAACGGATCGCCACCGCCGCCGCCTCGCCCAGCGAGCGCCGCAGCGGCGGCAGCAGCGACCGGTCCCAGCGCGGCATGAAACCCGTGCGGCGGTTTCCGGCGGCGAGGCGTCCCTGGTCGCAGGCCGCATTGATTTCGTCCGCGACGCGTTTCCAGTACGCGTTCGCCACCGCCGCGTCGCGATAGCGCCCCGCGCCCGCCGCCGCATCGCGCAGCGCCCACTGGTACCAGCCGCCGCGGATCTCGCCCGGCACTCCGCCGCCGACCGCCTCCGTGCCGAGCGTCCCCCAGAATTTCCCCGTCGGTCCTTCCAGATGGGGCCGCAGCTCGGCGAACGCCGGGCTCGCCGCGTAGGCGCGCAGCTGGGTTTCATGGGATACGGGCACGGAAGGCAGGAACGTCTCCGGCGTGATCCGGACCAGCGCGCCATAAGCCGCCGGAAAGGCGCCGTCCTTCACGTCGACCGTCATCCATGCCCCATAATAATGCGCGTTCACCGCCCGCAGGATCCACCCGCTCCCGAAAAACATCGCGCAGGGGAGCGCCACGAGCGCGAGGCGGAGACCGCGGGCGGCGTCGTGGTGGCGGACGGCGGCCGTCACCGCGACGATCCCCATCAATCCGAGGGCGGGAACCAGCCAAATTCCCTCCTCCCGGGAAAACCAGAAGGCGGGAATGGCGAGGCCGGCCAGCAGGCTCCAGCCGGCGAGCCGGCGCGGCGGGCCGGCGGCGCGCAGGGCCAGGCCGATCACACCCGCGAGCGAAAACAGCGCGAGGGCCGGCTGGATTCCGCTGCGCAACACGCGTCCGACGGCTTCCGCCGACACGGTGTGAGGATCGAAGAGCAGCACGATGAAAAGCACCAGGCGGGCGCCGGCGGCGGGCAGCCGCGGACGCAACGCGAGGACCAGCGCCGCGCAGGCCAGCGCATGCAGTCCGGCCTGGACCCGTTGGAGCGGCGCTCCGGAAAATCCGACGCCCGCGAGAAAGAGCGAATAAACCGGGCCCTTCGACAGGGTGCGCCCGTTGAAGACGCCGAGCCATTTCCCGTGCATCAGCGAGTCCGCCTGGCTCACGAACAGGGCGTCATCGTGCACGGCCGAGCCGATCGGCATCAGGCGAAGATCGGAGGCGACGACCAGCTTGGCCGCGATCAGGGCCGTGAACACCGCGGCTTCGACCGTCGCGTGCCGGTGGAAGGGTCCGCGCAGAAAAGCCCACAGCGGCCCGACGACCGCGGCGACGAGGCAGAGCCACAGCGCGGTTCCCGCCCAGCTGCCGAAGCGGCTCGAGACCAGCGTCACGCTCCGGATTTCGACGGCATGGTCGAGATCGTCCGGGAGATCGAGCCGCGCCACCTTCGAATCGGCGAGCGCCCAGCGGATCCGGAATCCTCCCGGCGTCGGCTCGATGCGCCCGAGCACCGCGTAGGAATCGTTGAGAAAAACGCCGTCGAGGTAGGCGGGATACTGGTAGACGTAGAAATTCGACCGCCCGATCGGCGGCGTGCCGCCGAATTCGATCGTCACCTCACGCAGCGGGATCTGGTTTCCGAGTTCGAGGAAACCGTAGGGGTCCTCGCCGGTGCGCGCGATCAGGCGCGTGGCGGGGTCCCAGGTGAGGGAGTGCGCCGGGGAAAAGCGGACCGCGGCGCCGGGAATTTCGCGCCCGAGCTCCCGGCCGCGCAGCCACGCGAACCCGCCGGCCAGCATTAGGAAAACGGCGGCGAGGCCCAGGACTTTTTTCATCGGCGGAGACGCAGCCGGATCACGCCGAGGAAGAAGCCGCAGAGCGCGACCTGCGAGGAAAGCACCAGCGCGGTCACGGCCGGAACCACCCAGCGCAGCATCTGCGCCGGCTGGAGATTGCCGAACCGGCCCGCGCGCCACAACCCGACCGCATGCACGCTCAGCCCCAGCCCGACCACCGCGAGGAGGCCGGCGGCGATCAGCCCGCTCTCGACGTTCGCGCGCTCGAGCCGTGCGCGGGATTTCCCGGAGACGGGAACCAGCCCGGCTTCGAGGACGAACGCCTTGGAGATCACCGCGAACGCGCACGCCTGGAATCCGACGAGCACCGCCGCGGCGGCGTAGAGCAGCGTGTGGACGTCGAGCTTCAGCCCGGCGAAATCCACGGGTCCCGGAAGCAGCACGGCGAATCCGAAGAGACCGGTGCCGAGCAGCACGATCCCCGGGTAGAGGAACAGCCACTCGGGCGTGAAGAGGAGCATGAAACGCAGGTGACGCCAGCCATCGCGCCACGGGCGCAGGTGCGGCGGACGATCGCGGCCGTCGCGGCGGAGGGTGACGGGCGTTTCGCCGATCTTGAGTCCGAGCATCGCGGCCTTGATCGGCATCTCCGAGGCGAACTCCATCCCGCCGGTGCGCAGCTCGAGCTGAAGGAGCGCGGATTTCGAGCCGCCGCGGAGTCCGCAGTGAAAATCGCGGACGTTCATCCCGAAAAACAAACGGCCCAGCGCGCTCAGCACCGGGTTGCCGAGGTAGCGGTTCTTCAGCGGCATCGCGCCCGGCTCGATCGTGCCTCCGAAGCGGTTTCCGATCACGAGATCGCAGCCCTGCCGAAGCATCGCCAGCAGCCGGCCCGCCTCGCGGAAATCGTAGCTGCCGTCGCCGTCGGCCATGATGATGTAGCGCCCGCGCGCCGCCGCGATTCCCGCGCTCAGCGCGTGGCCATAACCCCGCAGGCGGACCGGCACGACCCTGGCGCCCAGCCCGGTGGCAAGGTCCGGCGAGCCGTCGCTGCTGCCATTGTCGGCGATGACGACTTCGCCGGAGATGCCGAGTTCCCCGAGCGCGTCCCGCGCCTCGGCGATGCAGCCCGGGAGCGTGCGCGCTTCATTCAGGCACGGAATCAGGAGCGTGAGTTCCAGATCCTCGGCGGCAACGAATGGAGTCTGGGAGGAAAGGGACAAGAGCGGAGGGAAGGCGAGGGAGGACGGAACGCTCAGCGTTCAACTCTCCCCGCTCAAGTCCATTGTGGCACGGGTCTCCGACCCGTGAAGCTGGACTCGAGCTAAACGGCTGTGCTCAACGTTCTCCGTTGGCGGAGTCCGCCCACACGGGTCGGAGACCCGAGCTACATTATCTCTACCTTCCGCGCCGCATCAGGGTTTCCCAGGTGCGGACGAGATAGGATGTCGGGACCAGGCGCGCGAAAAGGGCCATCGCGCGTCCGCGTCTGCCGATGATCACCGACGCTGCGTTCGATCCGGCGGCGTCGAGGATCGCGGAGGCGGTGGCTTCGGGCGTGAGAAGTTTTTCCTTCGGATCGTCTTTGACCCCGCCGGATTTTTGGAAATCGGTCCGCGTGCCCGAGGGGGAAATGGCCAGCAGCCGCACGGCCGCGCCCGCGCTTTTTTCGGCGGCGGCGGCGAGGGTGAAGGAAAGGACGAATGCCTTCGACGCCGCGTACGCCGCCATGTACGGCAGCGGCTGATAGGCGGCGGACGACGCGATGTTCACGATCGTGCCGCCGCCGGCGCGCCGCATTTCCGTAGTGAATGCCATGGTCGCGAAAACCACCGCGCGCATGTTCACCGCCAGCGTGGCATCGATCACTGCCGGATCGAGCTCGTCGAATCCTCCCCGGAAACCGAGGCCGGCGTTGTTGATCAGCAGCGCGACCCTGGCCGCGTCGGGGCCGGCGAGCTGGGCGGCCGCCTGGCTCCGGTCCAGCGTCGAGAGGTCAACGGTTCGGGACACCGCATCCAGTTCGGCGGCCACGTTTGCGAGCGGTCCGGCCGCGCGGTCGACGAGGATCAGCCCGTGCCCGCGTCCATGCAGCTGCCGGGCCAGCGCGCATCCGATGCCGCCAGCGGCGCCGGTGACTAGCGCGAATTCGCGCCAGCGGCTCGGCCAGCTCTCCCGCGCGTCGTCGTGCGCCAGGCCGCCGAGAAACCGCTCCGGCCGCCGCGAGGCGGAAATTCCCAGCGGGCGCGACCGCGCGTCCGACACGGTGAGCGCATCGCACACGAGCGCCTTGGCCTGAAACGGCAGCAGGAAATGCAGGCGCCGCGCCATCCACACGGCCACGCGGGGGACCGCCGATTGTCCGGCGGCGGAGTTTCCCACGGCCCGCCCCATCTCCGCGAAAAGTTCGCCGAACGAAACCGGCGCCCCGTCGCTGATGAAAAAGGTCTGGCCGACCGCGGCGTCCAGCTGGGCGGCGGCGACGAAGGCCTGGGCGGCAGCGGGGGCGGCGACGAGACTGACGCGTCCCGGCCACGCCCATCGCGTGATGAACGACCTGGCGCGCACGCGGCCGAGCAGGGCCCGCACGTGATGCGTGCGGGACATCCCCGGCCCGTAACACCACGGGATCCGGAGAATGACCGCGGGCAGCCCGCTTTCGCGCACGAGATTTTCCTCGGCGATCTTGGCGCGGCCGTAGGGAGAGGTCGGATGCGCCGCCGACGTTTCATCGAGCGGATGGTCGCAGCGGTCGCCGCGGGCGCGGTCGAGCGCGCCCATCGTGCTGGCGTAGACAAAACGCCTCAGCGCGGCGCCGCGCAGGGCTGCGAGCAGGTTCGCGGTGGCGGCGACATTGTTCCGATACGTTTTCTGCCCGCCGAAAAAATCCACTTCGGCGGCGAGATGGAAGACATAGTCCAGGGGACCGGGCAGCAGCTGCGGTGGGAGCGGCTGCGAAAGATCCGCCGTGATCACGTTCACGCGGGGATCGGCGCGCAGTCCGGGCGCGAGCGCCCACGGGCGCCGGGTGATGACCGCGATTTCCGCGGGGCGTCCGTCGATGCCTTCGTCGAGGAGCCGATGCAGCAGCCACTGGCCGATGAAGCCGGTGCCCCCGGTGACGAGGACGCGCGCCGGCGGCGCGGAATTCACCGCCGGAGCCGGCCTGGGCCGCGGCAGCCGCGAGCGCTGCGTGAAGACGAGCAGCGAACGCGAGGCGACCCACGGATGGCGCACCGTGGATTGCGCCGTCAGGCGAAAACCATGGCGGCCCGCGAGCGCGATCCAGTCGGGCAGCAGGCGGAAATTAAGCGTGTCCCGCGGGTAGATCCGGCGGTCCCAGAAGGTCGTGTGCGCCTTGTCGAGCGCGTCGTCGAGCGCGACCTCCTTCAGCACGAGAACCCCCGAGCCATCGAGACACCCGGCCGCGAGAGCCAGGGCCCGGTCCTGCGCCTCGGTGGAGAGATGATGGAGCACATCGTTGAACAGGACGCCGCTCGCTCCGGTGACCCTGGTCGCGAACAGGTCTCCCGCGACGAAGGCCGCGTTGGGTCCCACGCGGCACTGCTCGGCCTGGCGGATTTTTTCCGCGTCGAGATCGGTGCCGGCGAACTGGACGCGGGGCAGGGCGCGGGCCAGGGCGTTGGTGAGCAGGCCCTCGCCGCAGCCGAGATCGAGCACGAGCCGCGCACCCTCGAACGCGGCGAGCAGGGAGGACCGGGGGTAGAGGGACTGCTTGAGCAGGACTCCGCCCAGTCCCAGGCCGGCGGCCTGATAGCGGCGGGCAAGTTTCCAGTCGGTCATCGGCTAGAACGGCCCGGTCGTGCCGCGGGGCGGGACTCGTCCCACCAGGCGTCCGTCGTGGCTCTGGTAAACCTGCTCCACGATGTAGATCGGCCGCGCCTTGATCGCCTCATACATCCGGCCGAGATATTCGCCGATGATCCCGAGCGCGAGCAGCTGAACGCCGCCGAAGAAGACGATCATGATCACGATCGAAGGATAACCCGGAATGAAATAGTGCGGATTGATCAGCTTAACGACAAACACGAGGGCGGCGGCCACGCAGGCCAGGAGGATGATCGTGAGGGCGAGATACGTCACCAGCCGCAGCGGCACGACCGAGAACGACGTGATGGCGTCGAGCGCGAACGAGAACATCTTCGCGAGCGGATACTTGGTCTCCCCGGCGAACCGCGGCTGGCGGTCGTAGGGGACGGCGACCTGTTTTCCGCCGACCCAGGTGACCATTCCGCGGATGAAACGATGCCGCTCGCGCATGCTGCGCAGCACGTCGACGACGTGGCGGTTCATCAGGCGGAAATCGCCGGTGTCGGCGGGGATCGGGCTCTTCGTCAGCCCCCGCAGGAGGCGGTAGAAAATTTTCGCGGTGAAGACCTTGAACCGCGTCTCGCCGGCGCGCGTCCGGCGCTGGCCGTAGGCGACATCCGCCCCGGCCTGCCACGCCGCGACCATTTCCAGGATCACCTCCGGCGGATCCTGGAGGTCCGCATCGATCAGCACGACGGCGTCGCCGTCGGCGACGTCCAGCCCTGCGGTGACGGCGGACTGGTGGCCGAAGTTCCGCAGGAGGTTGACGACCCGGATGGCCGGATCCTTGGCGGCGAGACCGAGCGCGACCTGGAGCGTGGCGTCGCGGCTGCCGTCGTTCACGAGCACGATCTCGTGCGCGCAGCCGAGCTGGGCGCAGACCGACTTGGTGCGGCGGACAAACTCCTCCAGTCCGGACGCCTCATTGAAACACGGCGTGACGATCGCGAGCTTGTAAGGTGGGGTGTCAGCGGGGCTCATTGATGAAGCGGGCCGCGGCCCACGATCACGACGTTCCAGCAAAGCGGGCGGAGGAAAGGGAGCAACAGCAGAACCCGGTCGAGGGCCGCGAGCGGCCAGTAGAGCCAGGCCCAGCGGTCCGCCTCCTCGATCACCTTTTTCCAATACCGCTCGCGGTTCGGGTCGCGCCGCTGCCACACCGCCATCAGGCAGAAGATCAGCAGCGTGGTGAGCCAGAACCAGCGCGTGCGGGATTCGCGGAAGTGCGCGCGCACGGCGCGGACGTCGGCGAGCGCGAGCGGGTGTTCGTCCACCGTTCGCACCTGCATCGCGCGGCGGCGGTAGAGATTGATGACCGGGTTGTAGGCGAGCGGGTCCCAGCTGACGAAGACGCCGTCGGGCTTCAGGTGCCGCAGCAGGCGCGGCATGGTGGCCGCGAGGTCGACGTGATGCAGCGTGTTGCCGGTGTAGATCACGTCGAATTTCACCGACGCATCGAACCCCAGATCCTCGGAGGCCGACACGTGCGGCTTGACCACGACGCCGTTCGCGAGGCCCAGCCGGACGGCGACGTCGCACATGCCGGGCGAGATGTCGGTCGCCGTCACGTCCGCGCCGAGCAGGGCGAAATAAACCGAGGCTTCGCCGAGGCCGCAGCCGACATCGAGGAGCGTGCGGCCGTGCAGATCGCCCAAGGCGCGCCGGATGTGCCGCATTTCCGGCGCGGTGCAGGCCTCATTCATCTGCCGCACGTCGATTTTCGTCACGTCGACGCTGGCCGCCCATTCGTCGTGAAAAACTTCCTCCGCGTGCTTCCGGGCTGAAGCCCGCCCCTGGCCGGGGTCGGGATCGAATGCGCCGGCGGGGAAGACCCCCGCCCGGATCAGGGCCTCGCGGAGTTGTCCGTCGAAGAACGCCGCGTTCTGCTCCATGATGACGTCGTCGCCGAACGTGAGACCGGCCGCCTGCTGTTTCTGGGAATGAGCCGGGGCGTCGCCGCGGGTGTAGAATTTCGCGCCGCGCAGCGCGATGAGATGCTCGCCGGGCTGCGGGGCGCGCCAGGCGACGCGGACCAGGCCGGGCCCGGGGTTTTCGATGGTCAGGGCGCTGATCCAGCCGCCGAGGCGCACGGCGTCGTCCGGGCGGGTTTTTTCCCAGCGCTCGGTCAGCCGGCGGCCGGCCCAGAGGAACTGGTGGACCGCGCTTTCGTAGAGAATTTTCTTCGGCATGGCGGACGCTCAACCGCGACGGGACAGGGGCAAACCGCGGGCGGACACGAATGGACACGAATCCGGGGCCGTGCGCGGCCTGCCGGCCGCTTCCTGTCGATGCGGGCCCACTCGTGGCGATGGACTCACGCGAGCGCGGCGGTTTCCGGGTTTGGCTCGGCGAGCGTCAGGCGGTGGAGGCTGCCGGGAAGCGTGATGCGCTCGCGGGGCTCGCTCCGGATTTTTTCCGCGAGCGCGAGCATCTGCTCGTAGGAGACGGGCCACTTTTTGGCCGGCGGCGAGGTGATGAAGGTCCGGATGCGTTCCATCTTCGCCTTGAGGTAGCGCATCGCGATCGTCATCTCGGGATAGCTGCCGTACATGCAGCCGGAACACGGCCGGGTGATTTTCAGCACCTCCTCGCGGAAGGCGCGGCTGCGGTAAATCTCCGGAAACTTCGGGTCGTACGTGGCGATGCCGGAGCCGAGGCGGTAGTCGCAGCATGGCGCGAAATTTCCGTTCGGAAGCACGGCGAAATAGAGGTTGGGGCTGTCGCAGACCCCGTCGTTGTGCTGCCGCCACTGCGTCGCCTGGCCGGCGGCGAAACGCTTGATGTCGTCGAGGTACTGGTCGCTGTCGTAGAGGAGGTAGCCCTCCTGCCGCATTGCACGCACGCGCTCGATCAGGCGGTCGACGTACGGCAGTTCCTCCGGCTTCCAGCGCTTGCTCTGGTCAAACGTCCGGAAATTCATCGGATGGTCGAACGTCGTAATGTGGATGGGGACCAGCGACGAGAACCAGCTGATTTCCGTGCCGAAGCGGATCACGTCCTCGACGTCGCCGAGATTGTCGCGCTGCAGCACGCAGCCGAGCGAGGCGAAGCTGCCTTCCTTCGGGAGGTATTTGCTGAATGCGGCCATCGCGCGGAGGGCGCCATGCCATGACTTCGCGAACCCGCCGTTGATGTCGTCCTGGTTCCCGGGCCAGAGCGAATCGAGCGAGATGGAAATGTCCCGTCCGCCGGCCTCGACTGCGGCCTGGATGCGCTCGTCGGTCGCCAGGCCGTTCGTCTGCATGCGGACGTGCACGCCGCGCGATTCGAACTCGCGGATGATCTCGGGCAGGTCCTGCCGGGTGAATGGCTCGCCGCCCGTGAGGAGCACCATCGCCACGCCCATCTTCGCGAAGTTGTCGGCGATCCGCTTGATCTCATCCAGCGTCGCTTCCCGCACGTCCGAATTGGCGTAGATGATGTTGCACTGCTGGCAGGTCAGGTTGCAGCGCGCCGTGATGTAGAACTGCACGTAGACCGGCGTGTCCTGCAGCAGGGTCGCACGGGCCAGGGTGAGTTTGGAACGGGTGGAAAACATCAGGCGGAGCGGAAAAGGAGACCAGTCAACTTGGCTCGCGCGCGAGATCAAAACCAATCGTCGGACCGGGAACCCGGCATTTGCACAGAAGCGAACGAAGGCAACGAAGCGCCGTCCGTGCGCGGCGCGCGGGTTGCAGGCGGCGGCTAATCAGGAGAAGGGTTCGGAAACCAACCACCCAAGGATCTGGCCTGCAACCCTTGCGTCATCAACGGACGGCGCTTCGTTGCCTTTGTTCGCTTCTGTGCAACTCCGGTTATTTGAATCCGGCAGCGCGGATGTACGACTGGTCCCAGCCGGGATCGTTGGCGGGGCCCGTGCCGGTGCTGACCACCAGCTGCGTGCCCGGCGGGAGCGCGGGCAGCGGAATCGTCACGGCCTGGGCGCCGCGATCCTCGGGATGCTGGTAAGGACTCAGCGTGCGCCGCAGCAGCATCCGCCGCTCGCCGTCGGGCGTCACTGCTTCGAAGGTGTAATCGACGCCGTCGGTGTGCCCGCCGTTTTCGTAGGCGCTGCGCAGCAGGCCGATTTCGCACCCAAACTCGCGGGCGTCCGCCGGAAGGCTGAGCGCGAGCGTGGCAGGGGCATGGATCAGAAAAACATCGCGCCCGTCGACGCTGGCAATTGCGCCGTGCGGCAGGCGTCCATCGGCCGGCACGACGCCGAGGCCGTTGAACTGTCCGGGATCAGGCGGCCCGGACTTGATCTGGAGGTGCGTGACGTACGACTGGTCGTAGGCCCCGTTCGTTCCCGGGCCGGTGTCGGTGCGAATCCGCAGCCTTGCGCCGGGTTCGAACGGCGGCAGGTAGACCCGGAGGCGGTGCATGCCGCGGTCCGCCGGCACCGTCAGCGGCGTCAGCAGCTTTCGAATCAGCACCCGCCCATCCTTGGGCGGCCAGATCACCTCGACGTTGAAACCCACGCCATCGGTGGTGCCGCCGTCGAGATAGGTCTGCGGCATCAGGCCGAAGCTGAACACGACCTGCCGGTCGTCGGGCCGCAGATCCCAGGTGATGCTCCCCGGGGCGTGGACGATCGTCACGGGCTCGTCGTAAAGTTCGCGGATGCCGGTCTCCTCGGTGACCAGCTCGAGCGGCGTCCGGTTGTAGAGCGGATGGCGGCGGTAGGTGAGCAGTTCGGCGGGATCGGCCGACTCGGCTTTCGTGGGGCGCGGGACCGAAAAGAACGAAATCGAGAGATCGTCGACCGCGAAGCCCGGCTGGCTGGCGAAGGTGATCGAGCGGACGACGTTTCCCGGACTGCCGCCGTAGAGTTCGATCAGGTCGGAGTTGTCGGCGAGCAGCGGCGACAGGATCACCGGGCGCTGCAGCATGCTTGGCTTCATGACGAACGTCTCCCCGAAGGGCCGGCGAAGGCTGGCGACGTGCGCGGTGAGCTCCGGCGGACGATAGAAAAAGGCCCGCAGGCTTCCGGCCCACGACAGCGGCGCGTTGATCGTGAACAGCAGGATCTCGCCCGGCCGCACCGGCGGCGGCGTGAGCGCCTGGCCCAGCTTCAGCGGGCGCGATTCAAGGAGCCTCGGCGCCGGAATCGCCGGCTCGGGCGCGCGCCGGTGCAGCAGCAGGTAGTCGCGCTGGATCAGCACGGGGCTGTAAAACTCGAGCACGGCGCGCAGCGTGGTGCCGTCGTCGGCGGCGGGAAAACGCCGGTCGAGGTTCTGCAGCTTCACCACCTGCCACGGCGGCGCGCGGCGCGGGTCGCGGACAAACGCCTCGTTCCGGTCCTGGACCCACGCGTTGAAGACGTTGAACGTGCCCCCGCCCATCGGGCGCGGCTGGTAGTCCAGGTTGTTCAGGAGCAGGAGGCCCTCCTCGACGCCGAAAAAGTCGACGGTCTCGCGTCCCACCTCGGCCTGGATCTGCGGGACCTGGGCGATGCGGCGGTTCAGCTCGAGACGGCGGTCCAGGGGCTGGCGGAAAAATCCCGGGCGGACCAGATAGCGCGCGTTGCGCTGCAGGACGCCCGGAGCGTCCCCGGCGAAATGGCCGATCTTGGACAGCGAGAATTCCGCGGCGCCAAGGAGCGAAAGCACCGTGGTCAGCGCCACGAGCGCAAACCCGATCCGCCGCGCGTCGCGCGAGAGCGGGGGAGGGGGCGCCGACAGCAGGCCCGTGAGCGAGACGAGGCAGACGGTGAGGGTGAAAATCGCGACGGCCGTGAAGAAAATATAGACATGGCCGTCGGCCCGCACGTAGCCGTGCTTCCATTTGATCAGGGTGAACCCGGCGAGGAGGAGCAGCGCGACGATCGCGCGCCGGTGCCGCGAGCCGACGGCGGCCGCCCAGGCGAACACAAGCAGCAGGCACGCGACCAGCACGAGGCCGGTGACGGTGAAGATCGACGCGGCTTCCAGGCCCATGGCCGCGTTGTAGCCCATCGAAAGCTGCAGCGTGGCCACGAGGTATCCGGGGATGTGCAGCGGATTCTGGCCGGCGAGGACCCAGCAGCCGAGAATCGAGAGGACATAGATCGCCGTCAGTTTCAGTCCGGAGCGCCATTCCCGCTCGAAGGCGCACAGGATCCAGACCGCGCCGAGACACATCGCGGTGGTCACCGGATGATTGCCCTTGATCAGCGTGACCACGCCGAGGAGGAACGCCGCGGAAGCCGCCCATCGGGTGACGCGCGGCCCGAGCTCGGCGAGCAGGACCAGCGTGGCCAGGAGGATGGACAAATCGTGCACGAGGTCGTCGACCAGCGGCGCCATCAGGATCACGGCGGCGAGCCACACCCACCGCAGCGCCCCCTTTCCGGCCCGGTGAAACAGCCGGAGGACCATCGCCACGAAGAACGCCTTCAGCAGGAAATCCCCGAGCACGCGGGTGCCGTAGAGTTCCCCGCTGTACGTGTGCCCGTAGATCAGGAAGCCGAGCGGCCCCGGCATCGGCAGGACATTCGCGCCCCACTGGAAATGGTGCGTCAGGAAATACGAATACGTCGCGTAGTTCGAATCGTCGAGCGACTGGTCGAACACCCCGCGCGGCGGCGCGACAAAATAGATCGCGAGCAGCAGCCACGCTCCGAACCAGCGCCAGCGCCGGGCGGAGGAGCGGGGCCTCATGGGAATGCCGGGGGATTCGTTCGGATTCATTCGAGGCGGAGGCTTTCGAGGTAGGCCCAGTCCCATGCGTTGCTGCCATGCTCGCCGGGCCCGACCGTCAAGACGAGCGTCGAACCCGGGCCGATTCCCGGCAGGTCGACGCGGAACGCGCAATCTCCGCGATCATCGGGATGGTCGCGGGGATTGAGCAGGCGATGGAAGATTCGGCGCGGGTTGCCGCCGTCGGCGTCGCGCAGCTCGACGGTCAACTCGACGCCGTCGCTGTGGGCGTCCCCCGAATAGGCCTCTTCGAGCAGCCCGGCGGTAAAGTGCAGCGCGCGCTCGGAGCCGTTCAGCACAAACGTCATCGAGCCGGGCGAGTTCAGCATGAAGAGATCGCGTTTCCCGTGGGGAAGGATGCCGGCATAGGTCGCGTCGACTTCGCGCGGGACGGCCGAAAAACGCGGAAACTGGGCCGGGATGTACCCGCGGCCCGACAACCGGATCCGGGTGAAATAACCCCAGTCCCACGCCCCGTCGCGATCCGGTCCAGGTTCGGTGCGCAGTGAAACCGTCGATCCTTGCGGAAACGGCGGGAGGATGAGGCGAGCTTCCTGTCCCCCGCGATCGGCGGGTTCGCCGCGGGGTTTGAGCAGGCGGCGGAAAAGGGTCTGCGGCGGCTGGCCGGGCCGCTCGAGATCGACGAGGAATTCGACGCCGTCCGTTTTTCCCCGTTCGTAGGCCTCGGGATCGATCCCGAACCGGAACGCGAGTTCGTTTTCGCGGCCGGCGAGAGGAAAACGAATATGGCCCGGCGGCTCGAGCATCTGGACCAGCAGGCCGTCGAACCGGCGCAGCGGCGCGTTCGGCGGGCTCATGAGCAGCGGCGCCACGTTGGCGACGGAGAACGCGAGCTGCCGCCGGACTGCGTCGGCCGCGTCGGCCGGCCGCGGGCGTGGCAGCGCGAAAAACTGCAGCTCGAGCTGGTCCGCGGCGAACAGGCCGGGGTGGAACGTCTGCAGCGTCAATTCGCGGACTTTCTTTCCCTTGCCGCCGCCGTAGAGGCCGACGATGTCCGCGGTGTTTTCCAGGACGGGCGCGAGGATCACCGGCCGTTCGAAAAGTCCGGGGATCACCCGGCGTTCGTCCGGGTGCTCGATTCCTTCCCCGGCCATGGTGATGAAAACCAGCGGTGCCTTGTAGAGCAGCGCGCGAAGGCGGCCGGAGGCGTTGAGCGGGAGCCGGAGCTGGATGGCGAGGATTTCATCCGCCCCCGGATGCGGCGGCACGACCGGCTGTCCGAAGGCGATTGTCCGGGTGAGGAGAAGACGCGGCTCCGGGATCAGCGCTTCGGGCCGGCGTCGGCGAAACAGGACCATGCCCTGCTCGGCCTCGGTGGGTTCGTAGAGGGCGAGCAGGGCGCGCAACGTGCCGGCGTCGTCCTGCGCGAGGAGGCGGTTGTCGAACGGCTCGACGCGCACCAGAAAAAATTCCGGGCCCGAAGCCGGATCGGCAACGGCGCGCAGGTTCGCGTCCTGCAGCCAGGCGTTGAACACGCTGAAGTTTCCGCCGCCCATGGGGCGCGGGCGGTAGTTGAGGCCGTTGAGCGTGAGATAGCCGTGCTCGGCGCCGAAAAAATCGACGCGGGATTTTCCGGCGAGTTCGCGGATGCGCGGAAGGTCGTAGGCGCGCCGCTGGGCCTGGAGCCGGCCGTCGAGTCCGGCCTTGGTCTGCCAAGGGCACGCGATCTGGCGGGCGCTCAGGGCCAGCGTCGGCGGAAGCTCGCGCAGCGCGAGCGCATACCGCCCGATTGACTGCCATCCGTCGCCCCAGAAACCGGCGGCGAACGCCAGACCGGCGGCCGCGCCGCGCGCGAGGCGGAGGACGCGGTTTTCGGTGGCGCTGTAGAGCAGGATGACGGGGGCGGCGACGCAGGCGTACTGGAAGAAAATATACACATGACCGTCGGCGCGCACGAAGCCGTGCTTCCATTCGATGAAAGAAAACCCGGCGAGCAGCACGATGCCGGCGACGCGCCGCGGGTCGCGCCAGCCGCCCGCGAGTCCGAGGACCAGCGCCAGTTCCAGCGCCACCAGGGCCGTGGCGCCGGCGGCGAAGGTGGCGCGGGATTCGTCCAGCACCATCGCCGAATTGTAGCCCGACGACTGTTCGACGATGCTGCGGAGGTAACCGGGAAAGTTCAGCGGGTTCTGCCCCGCAGCGAACAGGAGGACGATCAGCGTTGCAAAGTACGCGGCCGCCATTTCGGGGAGACGGCGGAAATCGCGCGCCTGCCACCCCTGCAGCGCCAGCAGCCCGAAGGTGGCGAGCGAGAGCACCGCATGGGTTCCCTTGACCAGGGTCAGGAAAGCGAGGAATGCGGCCAGCCCCGCGCAGATCATCCGCGCGGGCCGGCCGGGCGTTACGTGGAACGACAGCAGGGCCAGGCCCGCGAAGAGAATCGAGAGGTCGTACGGAAGATCCTCCACCAGCGGGGCCATCAGCAGCAGCGTCACGAGCCAGAACCACCGCAGGAAGCCGGGCCCCGCGCGGCGGAAAAACCAGACCACGAGCGCGCCGAGCACGAGCTTCGCCAGCAGCTCGAGCGGAAGGCGCTTCCAGAAGAGATTTCCGCCGTAGACGAAGCCGTAATGGACAAAGCCGTACGGGCCGCCGACGTGCATGACCTCGGAGCCGAACTGGAAGCCGTGCGCCGTGAAATACGCGAACGACGTGTAGTTCGAGGCGTCGAGGGTGGGGTCGGCGATGCGCCGGACCGGGGAGAAAAACCACAGGCCCAGCGCGAGGACCGCGGCCGCGGTCAGCCCGCGCCGTATCCAGCCGGGAATCCCGGCGCGCGCCGGCCGCGGAAAAACGTTCGTGGAGGGCGGCGACATGGCGGCGGCCGACGGCTACGGCACGAACCTGACATCCGTCCAGAAGGTCCAGTCGAACGCGATGTTCCCGTTGGGGCCGGGAGTGGTCCGCAGGATGAGCCGTCCGCCGCCCCGCGGCACCGGAAGATTGAAGGTCTGGAATCCCCGGTCGCGGCGTTCGGTCACCGGCTGGAGCAGGCGCGAGAACAGGGTGGCGACCTTGCCGTCGGCCCCGACCCATTCCACGATGAACTCCGCGCCGTCCGTCGCGTTCGGCGCCTCGTACGATTTCGCGGCGAGTCCGAAAACGCCGGTGACCCACGAGGCGGGGAAGTCGACGTGAAACTCGATGTTGGACGGCGGATGCGCGAACAGGACCTCGCGATTGCCTTCGACGAGGATCGAAAGCGGGTAGAGTGAATTCGCCACGGCGGGCATGCGGTCAAAGACCCGGAACTTCTCCTCCGGCGAGCCGGCGACGATCCCCTTGGCGCGCGTGAGCGGCTGGAGCGCGAAGAACCGCACCGCGACGTCCGGCTGGAAGTATTTCAGCTGGTCGGCGAGCAGCCGGAGGGTGAAGCCGCGCAGGCGCGGCGGCGCATCGCCGCCCATGAAGCGCTGGACGTTGTAGCCGCTGGTGAAATGGGGGTACGCCATGAACCCGGCGCCGGCCATGCTCCGGATCACTCGGTAGCTGTTGTCGGAGCCGCCGCCCTCATCGGCGCTCATCATGAGGATCGGCGCCTTGTAGAGAAACGCGCGGAGCCGGCCGAGCAGCGAGGGGCGGACGTCGAACTCGACCCAGACGGGCGATTCCCCCTGCGCCGGCACCGCGATCCGCTGCCCGAAATGCCCGGTGGCCGTCCCGATCGGCGTCCGTTGGTCGCGCGCGGGATCGGTGTCGTTCTGATGCCACAGCAGCATGCCCCGCTCCTCCATCACGTAGCTGTAATGGTGGTAGAGATAGTTCGACGTCAGCGAATCCTCGAGCGGCGGCAGGCGGAAATCGATCGGGTCGAATTTCTGGAGCACATAGTGCGGCGCGCGCGGCGATTTGAAAAACGCCTCGTTGAGCCGCATCAGCTCGGCGGTATACGGGAGATAGGTCTGGAACACCGGCCGCGGCGTGTAATTGAAGCGGTTGAAAAGGATGTACGCCTGGTCGTTGCCGAGCATGTCGATCGTGTCCTTGCCCACCACCGTGCGGATGCCCGGCATGACGTGCGGCTCGGCGACCTTTGCGAAATCCTCGCGCGCCTCCTCCGCGAGCTTCGGGAGACGGGCCACCGCCGCGACGTTCCCCTTCAGCTGGTAATTCCACATCGCGGCGGCGTCGGTGATCGCCGAACCGGCGCAGAGCATGATTCCCCACAGGCTGAACCCGGTGGTGCTCCACAGCAGCGCCGTCTTCCAGCGGCGCAGCGGGCCGTCGTCCATCATCAGGACCGGGAAGGTGACCGGCACGAGGAGGCAGGCGATGTAGTGCGCGAACACGTGGCCGTCGGCGCGCGTGAAGCCGTGCTTCCAGTTCATGAACGACCCCGCCGCGACGATCAGCGCCACGGCGAGCGCGCGCGGGAAATCCTGCCGCCGCCAGAGGGTCAGGAGAAAATATCCGGCCACCGACAGCCCGGCCGCCGCGCCGATGAAGAGGGTGAGGTTGTCCTCGTAGATCGACATGCCCTCGCCGTAGCCGCCGGTGGCGTTCAGCGAGTAGCGCAGGTAGGCCGGAAGATTTCCCAGCTGCTGCCGGCAGAGCAGCCAGCCGGCGAGAAAGGCCCCGACGAACGAGCCCGCGGTCACGGCCAGGTCAGGCCAGCGGCGGCGGTGAAGATGGTGCGCCGACACGCAGGCGACGGCGAATCCCGCGAGCATCAGGTTCGTGAATTTCATCAGCCCCAGCACCGCGAGCGCGATCCCCGCCAGGGCGACCAGCCACCGGCGGCGCGCGATCGTTTCCCGCAGCGGAGCGAGGCCGAGCACGAGGATGATCGTCATGTGCATCGCATCGACGTAGTTGGCGGCGAAGCACAGGAAGTAGGCGTAGTAAAAGGCGAGCGACCAGCCGCGGAACGACCGGCCCAGCAGCCAGACGACCGTCGCGAAGAACGCGGCGCTCACTCCCTGCCACAAGAGAAACTCCCCGTAGTGGGCGCCGCGATTCGTCGCGGCAAGCAGGTGCCCGAGCGGGCCGTAGGTGAAGACGAGGTCCTTGCC
>JAQGON010000236.1 GCA_028293565.1 Verrucomicrobiota bacterium
CCTTGGGAAAAAATAAATCCCGCGAACTTCGTGGCGTACACAGCGCCGTTAAGGCCGAAGACGCGCGAGGTAAGCGGCCTCGACGAAGCTCGGCCCTCCAGCATGGCGCGAAACCTGCCACGTTTTCCCTCATGAAATCACGTCCCGGCGATTGCCGGCTGTTCTGTACCGTGCTGAGTCTCGCGGCTTTTTTCGGGGCCGTGAACGCGCGGCCCGCAGAAACCTCCCTGCCGACCACGATTTATGCCGTCGCCGGCCTGAGCGAAAAGGTCGAGATTCTCGTCGACCGCTGGGGTGTGCCGCACATCTATGCACCCACCGCGTATGCCGCGTACTTCGCGCAGGGCTTCAACGCGGCGCGGGATCGCCTGTGGCAGCTCGACCTGTGGCGGAAGCGCGGGCTGGGGGAGCTGGCCGCCGATTTCGGTCCGGCTTACGTCGAGCAGGATCGAGCGTCCCGGCTCTTTCTTTTTCGCGGCGACATGCACGCGGAATGGATCGCTTACAGCTCCGACACCAAGCGCATCGTCGGGAATTTCGTTGCGGGCATCAACGCGTACATTGCGCTGACTCGCGAGCGGCCTGAGCTGCTGCCGCCGGAGTTCAAGCTCCTCGGCCATACGCCCGCGCTCTGGCAGCCGGAGGATGTCGTGCGGATTCGCAGCCAGGTGCCGGTGGGCAATCTTCCGAGCGAGGTCGCACGCGCGCGGATCGCGGCGGTGGCCGGCCTCGAGGTCGATCGACTGCGGCGCGGTTTGGAGCCGGCGTGGGAACCACGAGTGCCCGAAGGCCTCGACCTGGCGGAAATTCCCGCGGCGGTGCTGAAGGACTACAACCTGATGCGCGATCCCGTGACCTTCACGCCGGAAAAATTGCGCGGGCTCGCCTCCGCGGCGCGCGATGACGTGCAGCACGCGCTCGAGGTTGAAATCTACGCGAGCAACAACTTCGCGGTGACGCCGGCCCGCTCGCTCACCGGCCGGGCCATTCTCGCCAACGATCCGCACCGCGTTCACGGCGTGCCGAGCCTGCGCTATTTCGTCCATCTTTCCGCGCCCGGCCTCGATGTCATCGGCGCCGGCGAACCCTGCCTGCCCGGCATCTCGCTGGGCCACAATGCCGACATCGCCTTCGGCCTCACGACCTTCGCGGTCGATCAGGAGGATTTGTACGTTTACGAAACCAATCCCGCGCAGCCGGACGAATATCGTTATCTCGACCGCTGGGAACCCATGCGCATCCGAACGGAAAGCGTCGCGGTGAAAGGCGGACCGGCGCGCGCGATCACGCTGAAGTTCACCCGCCACGGCCCCGTGTTGTTCGAGGATCCGGTGAAGCACCGCGCTTACGCCGCCCGCGTCGCCTGGCTCGAACCGGGCGCGGCGCCTTACCTCTCGAGCCTCGAGCACATGCAGGCGAAAAATTGGGACGAGTTTCTCGCGGCGATGAACCGCGTGGGACTGCCCGCCTCGAACTACCTGTATGCGGATCGCCGGGGCAACATTGGCTGGGCGCCGTCCGGCTTCGCGCCGGTGCGGGCCAACTGGGATGGACTGCTGCCCGTGCCGGGCGACGGCCGCTACGAGTGGCAGGGTTTTCATACCATGGATCAGCTGCCTCGCAAAATGAATCCCGTGGAGGGCTGGATCGGGACCTCGAATGAAATGAACCTGCCCGCCGACTATGATGTGGCGCGGATGAAGTTGGGCTTCGAGTGGTCGGACGCCGTGCGCATCCGGCGCCAGCACCAGATTTTCGACGGCGCGGCGCGTTTTGATGTGGCCGGGTTCATCCGCGCCCAGACCGATGTCGTCAACGTGACCGGCCAGCGCGCGACGGCCCTGCTCGCCGGGGTGAACGCACCGGCGGCAACGCCGGCCGCCGCGGCGCTCGCCGCCCTTCGCGCGTGGGATCACCGCGCCGATCGCGATTCGGTGGGCGCGGCGGTTTTCAATGTCTGGTATCACAAGCACGTCCGGCCCGCGCTGCTGCGCCAACTTGCGCCTGCCGCCGCGGTGGCGCTGATCGGCGAACTCGATGTGCCTTTTTCGATCGACTACCTGGAGAAGCCGGATGCGCGGCTTGGGCCCGATCCGCTGCGCGCGCGCAACGAACTTTTCCTCGCCACGCTGGAAAGTGCCGCGGCGGAACTGACCGCGCGGCTCGGCGCCGATCCCGCGGGCTGGCGCTGGGGCCGGCTGCATCAAGCCGAGTTTGTCCACCCGCTCAGCCCCGCCTTTCCCGGCAACGAAGTCGTGCGCGGCTTCAATGTTGGGCCGGTACCGAAGGCAGGGGACAACGAAACGCTCGGTCGCAGCACGTGGCGGACGTCGGACTTTCGGCTCACCAACGGAGCCTCCGCCCGCTTCGTGGCCGACGTCGGGGAGTGGGACAACACGCTCGCGAACAACACTCCCGGCCAATCCGGGGATCCGCGGAGTCCGCATTATCGCGATCTCTTCGGCCCGTGGGCGAACAACGACTATTTCCCCCTGCTCTATTCGCGGGCCGCGGTGGAAAAAGCCGCGGAAGCGAGGATCGTGCTGATGCCGGCGAAAGCGCGATAGGCGATGGGATGGTCAGCGACGTGCGGAGACTTTTTTTGCACAGAAGCAACTGGAGCCACGCGGCAGAATTAACCGGAGCACGCAAAGCCATGTCTCGCGCAAAAATCGTGTTGCGCCCCGGGGTGCTCAGAACCACTGGTTATCCCCCGTCTGAGCCCCCGGCCTAAGCGTGCGGCGGCCCGCAGATCCAACCCTTGTCTCCCATGAATACTCCGAAAACTCCCTCCGATTCTCTGAGCCGCCGAGACTTTATCACCCGCACGGGCCTCGTGGCTGCTGTCGCTTCGGTGGCGGCGATTACACCTTCTTCGGCGCTCGCCGCGCTCGCGCCCACCGTGACGCCGGTGAAACCGCTCGGCGCCTATGAGATCAGCGTGCTCGAGAAGTGGTATTTCGACGGCGGCGATGGTACGCCGGATCAGATCCGGTTCAAATACACTCCCGAACAGACCGCCCAGGTGTGCGACGAAATCGGACTCGATCTCGAGCTGACGCTCCGGAAGGTCGGGCACGTTACGCCGGAGAGGGCGCCCGACGAACTGCCGTTGTATGTCGCCGCAATGGCGAAGAAGAATCGCAAGATTTCCTATGTCGCGATGGACACCGTGCGGCCCGACGAGCCGCACTGGCAGAACGCGTTGCGCGCCGCGAAGAAGGCGGGCATCAACCGCTATCGCCATCGTGGTTTCCAGTACGACCTCACGAAGCCCCGCAAGCCGCAGATCGCGACCTTCACGAAGTGGGCGAAGGAATTTGCGGCCTTCAACAAGGAGGTCGGCCTCCAGGCGGTTTATCAGATTCACGCCGGCGCCCGGATGGCGGGGAGCGCGGCGTGGGACCTCGACACCATTCTGGACGACATCGATCCGCAGTATTTCGGCGTCGCCTTCGACACGCAGCACGTGCTCGTGGAGCAGGGCCTTTCCTATGAGAACGCGGTGGACGTCCTCGCGCCGCGTACCGTGGCACTGTGCGTGAAGAGCTTCCGCTGGGAGGAAGATCCGAAGACGCACAAGGGCGCGCCGATGCAGATGCCGTTCGGCCAGGGCGCGGTGAAAAAGGAGATGGTGGAGCAGGTCATCAAGGCCCACGGCGGGCCGCTCCCGATCATCATCCACATCGAGCACTACAAGACGGGCGGACAGTTGTACCCGGTGCCGTTCGATCAACGCAAAGGCATCGTCGAGGCCTTCCGGGCAGACCATGCCGTGCTGCGTGCGTGGCTGGGCCTTCCCGCTGCGACGTAATGCCGCCGCGGCCCGTGGCGCCGTTCTCTCACCGGCATTCGGCGTCGCGATGGCATCGGGCTTGCCGCCCCGAATCCGCCGGTCGCGTGCCGGGGCCACTCGCCGGAGTTCGCCCTTGAACCGCGACACGGAGCCGTGTCCGCTGTTTGCCATGCGTACCTATCAGAACTTCATCGGCGGCGAATGGGTTCCGGCGCGTTCCGGTGGCATCCACCGCACGCTGAATCCGGCCGACACGCGCGAGGTGGTCGCGGAGTACCCGGCGAGCACCGCCGAGGACGCCCTGGCCGCAGTCGCGGCGGCGGAAAAAGCGGCGCCGGGCTGGGCCGATGCGACGGCGGTCGCGCGGGGTCGCATCCTGAGCAAGGCCTCGCAGCTCCTCGAGTTGCGCAAAGCCGAGCTCGCGGAACTGCTGACCCGCGAGGAGGGCAAGACCCTCGCCGAGAGTACGGGTGAAGTGCAGCGCGCGGCGGACATTTTTCGTTTTTACGGCGGACTCAGCTACACCATCGGCGGCCGCACCATCCCGCACGACTTGCCGGGCAACCTGCTTTACACCACGCGCCGTCCCCTGGGCGTCGTCGCGTTGATCACGCCGTGGAATTTTCCGGTCGCGATTCCCGCCTGGAAAATGGCGCCCGCCCTCGTCGCGGGCAACGCCGTCGTGATCAAGCCGGCGGGCGTCGCTCCCGCGCTGACCCTCGAGCTCGCCCGCGCGTTGCAGGACGCCGGCCTGCCGAAGGGCGTTCTGAATGTCGTGCTGGGCGAAGGGCGCGCCGTCGGGGGCGCCATTGTCACGCACAAGGCCGTGGCGGCGCTTTCCTTCACCGGCTCCTACGGCGTGGGCAACGCGATTTACCAGCAACTCGCCCAGCGCATGGCCCGCGCGCAGATGGAAATGGGCGGAAAGAATCCGACCCTCGTCCTCGCGGATGCCGATCTCGATCTCGCGGCGACCCTTGTGGCGCGGGCCGGGTTCGGTCTTACCGGCCAGGCGTGCACCGCGACGAGCCGCGTCATCGTGGAAAAATCGGTCGTCGGCGCGTTCACCGAAAAACTCGTGGCCAAGGCGAAGGGTTGGAAAGTTGGGAATGGCCTCACGGCCGGGGTCGAGATGGGACCCGCGATCAGCGAGGCGCAGCTCAAGGGTAATCTCGATTGGGTGAAAACGGCGACGGGCGAAGGCGCCAAGATGCTTTATGGCGGCAACCGGCTCACCACGGGCGATTTTGCGCACGGGTGGTTCATGGAGCCAACCGTGCTCGGAAGCGTGGCGCCTGCGATGCGCATCGCCTGCGAGGAAGTCTTTGGTCCGGTCGTGGCGATATTGCCCGCGGAGAATTTCGACGACGCGTTGAAAATCGCGAACGGCGTCGAGGTCGGCCTCTCGGCTTCGCTCGTCACGCGCGACTTCAAGAATGCGCTGCGCTACGCCGAGCGCATCGAGGCCGGCGTCGTGAAGGTGAACCAGATCTCCACCGGCCTCGCGCTGCAGGCGCCGTTTGGCGGCGTGAAGCAATCCAGCACCGATTCCTTCAAGGAGCAGGGCACCGAGGCCCTCGATTTCTACACGCGGATAAAAACGGTGTATCTGGACTACTCCGCCTAAAAGCTGCCATGTACTTCGCGCAGCGGGAGGGCCAGGCTCGGTCGAGGCCGAGTGCTCTGGGTCATGGTTACGGACTCGGTGGAACTCGTCCCTCCACGGCTTCGGTAAAGGCGAACGTTCATGACAGCCTCTAGGAATCGGACCGGAATGTGGCTCGCGGGAGAGGCGGGACCGCTTGCCGTCGGAATCTCGATCCGTCCCGCTTCTTCCGAAGCGGGCTACATCATCAAATTAATTAACCACCCCCATGAAACTCTGCCGCTTCCGCACGTCCGACGCCCAGCCGCGCGTGGGTCTTCTCACCGCCAACGAACGCTCCGTCATCGACCTCAGCGCCGCCGGCGTGACGCGTCTCGATGCGCTGCTGGAAGCGAAGGACATGATCGCGCGCCTGAAAAAATGGGCGCGGGCTGATCTGCCGCGACACGGCCTCGCGAAGGTGACGCTGTTGGCGCCGGTCGATGCGCAGGAGGTGTGGGCGGTCGGCGTCACTTATCTGCGCAGCAAGGCCGCACGGATGGAGGAGTCGGATTTCAGCGCCACGGCCTACGATCGCGTCTACGATGCGCCGCGCCCCGAACTCTTTTTCAAATCGCAGCCGGAAAAGGTGGTCGCCCACGGCGATACCGTCGGCATTCGCCGGGATGCGACTTGGAACGTGCCGGAGCCCGAGCTGACATTGGTCTTCAATTCCGCGGGCGCGCTGGTCGGCTTCACCATCGGCAACGACATGAGCTCGCGCGATATCGAGGGCGAGAACC
>JAQGON010000018.1 GCA_028293565.1 Verrucomicrobiota bacterium
GATTTGGAGGTCGAGCCAGATGCTCCAGTTCTCGATGTAGAAAATGTCGTGCTGTACGCGCAGGCCGAGATCGGTGTCGCCGCGCAGGCCGTTCACCTGGGCCCAGCCGGTCAGGCCGGGTTTCACCAAATGACGCGGAAGGTAATGCGGGATCGACTCGGCCAGCTGGTCGACATGATGGGGGCGCTCGGGCCGCGGTCCGACCAGGCTCATGTCGCCGCGCAGGATGTTCCAGAACTGGGGAAGCTCATCGAGATTCCACCGGCGCATGAACGACCCGAGGCGCAGGAGGCGCGGATCGGCCCGCGCGGTGCTTTGGCGCGTGGTGTCCGCGGCGTCGGCGCCGGGAACCATGCTGCGGAGCTTCCAGAGCGTGAACGGCCGGTGTCCGGTGCCGACCCGTGTCTGCCGGAAAAAAACCGGCCCGCGCGGGGACTCGCGTTTGATGAGGATGCCGAGGACCAGGATGGCGGGCGCCGACAGCACCAGCCCGGCGGCGGCGCCGGCCAGGTCGAAGGCGCGTTTCAACACGCGGTTGAAGAGCCGGTTGATCGCGAGCTCCTCCACGCCGAGGACCGGCACGCGGCCGATTGTCTGGAGTTTCAGGCCGCTGAGAAAGATATCGAACGCGCCGGGCACGATCTTCCACTCGACGTAGGCGCGCTCGCAGGTTTCGACGATGCGGCTGATCTCTTCCCGCGGCAGATCGAGCCGCGCGGCAATGAGCAGATCCGGACGTTCGCGCGCGAGAATCGCATCGAGCTGCGCGACGCTCCCCAGCGAAGGCGGGCGGTCCGCCGCCACTTCGGCAAAGGCCTGGGTGTCGCCCGAGAGGGTCACCACCCCGACGAGGGCAAAGGGGTGGGCGGGGTCGCGCGCGATCTCCGCCGCCAGCGCGCGGGCGTCGTCATTCCATCCGAGGACGACGGCCCGCCGGCGCAGGCGTCCAAGCAGGGCGCTGTGCGCCACGGCGGCATAGGCCGCCTGGCGCCAGGCGTAGAGCAGCACGACGACGCAGACGAAGGCCTCGACCACAAAGAGCCGGGAAATCGGCGGATCGAATTTCAGCACGAGAGAGACGCCGAGGTACGCCACGAGCCAGAAAGCGGCGCCCTTGAGGATGGCATTGAGACTCTGGTAGCGGCGCAGCAGCAGCCGCGCGTCGTAGAGGCCGAACTGGGCAAACGCGCCGACGAGCAGCGCGACGCCGACGAGCAGGATCGGAAGGTAGCGCGCGAAGGTCGCATCCGGGACGTCGATGCCCAGGCGCGACAGGGGCGACTCGTAACGCAGCCACCAGCCGAGCGCGAGGCCGCCAAAGGTCATGATCGTGTCGCCGGCGAGGAGTGTCAGCGGGACGGCGGTTTCGCGGAGCGAATGGGAGGAATCGCGAGGCACAGGGTTGGGAAGGACGATGCAGCTGAACCCGCAAAGATGAAGGTTGAAAAGAAGCCCGATTTTTTAACCACAGCGCCTTGGAGCGTGTAGCACGGGTCTCCGACCCGGGTGGGCGGACTCTGCCAACGGAGAAGGTTGAGCACACCCCGTTTAGCTCGAGTCCACCTTCACGGGTCGGAGACCCGTGCTACCGGGACGCGGCGCGCCGATTCATTCCGGCGCGAGTGGGAGCCAGCCCTTCGGCGGAAACAGGAACTGGAATTCACCCGTCGCGAGGAAGTTTTCCTCGACGGCGAAGACATCGAGGGGAACCGCGAGATCGAGGTTCCGCATCAGCACGGGATAACCGCTGCGCTCGCGGTGATAAGCCCGCACCACCGCGGACGCGAAGGGCGGGGGGACAGGCCGGCGGAAAAAATACGCGGCGCGCTCGGGAGTGTGGGCCCGCGCCACAAGTTCCGCGGAAGCGGGGTCGCGACCATCGAGCCAGGGAATGAGCGTGCGAAGGTAGGCGATTTCGGCGGCCGTCCACGCCGAGGGCCGACCGGCATTGGCGGCGGCGAGGAGGCGTCGCACTTCCGCGAGCGTCGCCGCGCGCGTCACGCCGATCCGCGGATCCCGCCACCAGGGCGAGACGAGAAAAACGGGATCGTTCAGGCATTCGCGGGCAAACGCCTGGGCGGCCTCGGCGGCGCGGCGCTGGTTCAACCGCGCGAGCCCGAGTCCGAAATAAACCCCTCCCTTGTCGGGAACGAGCCGCGCGGCCGCGAGAAAATGCTGCTCGGCTTGCGCCGGATCGCTCACGACGAGGAGCCAGCCGAGATTGAAGTGGGCGATTTCCTGGTCGGAATTGAGCCGCAGCGACGTGTCGAACAACTCGATCGCTTCGGTGCGATGGGCCGGGTCGGGGGCCAGCGAAAGGGCCCGGACATTCATCTCTGGAGTCGGATCGGGCCGCGCGAAACACCACAGTCCGACGAGGACCGTGCGCATGGTGAGACGCAGCGCCATCCGCCAGTTCGAATCCGCGCCGGCGGCCGGTGGCGCGAGCAGCGCGGCAATCACCGCGAGCGAGAAGGCAAACACCGGGACATCGAGCTGGTAGTCGGTGACGGCAAAAACCAGGTACGCGCCCAGCGTCACCGCGACGGCGCGCTGCCGGCGGGCCTCCACGGCCGCGAGGGCGAGAAAGGCCGCGAGCCCCAGAATCCCGGCGGCGCCCAGCTCGGCCCAGAGCTGAAAGGGAAGGCTGTGGAGCTGGAGCACATTTTCCGCTCCGCCCTGCAGCCGGGAACGGAAACGCGGGAAGGCCAGCGGAGTGGTGCCGGGACCCCATCCGAGGAGAGGGCGCTCTTCGCCCATTTTCAATCCGGCGCGAAACATCGCGGAACGCTGGACGTTGCTGAGGTTCGGCGCGGTGGCGGTCTCGACGGCGGTAAACATCGCGCGCGTGCGCGGATGGGCGAGCGCGAGGAGAAATGCCGCCAGCGCCATCGCGAGTCCGGCGGCGAACGTTTTTTTCCAGCCCGTCCTGGCTGCCAGCAATCCGCCGCCGATCAGCGCCGCCAGTCCGATCAGCCCCCCGCGACTGGCGCTCGTGAACAGCAGGCCTAGCGCGAGCAGCGCGGCGGTGATCCACGTCGCGCGCAACCTTCCCCGGGCGCGCCACGCGAGCGCCGCGAAGCAGGGGAGCATCAGCAGCGCGAGGCCCGCCGTGTAGTTCGAGTGGCCGAGCGGATAGGGATTGCGCGCGTCGAAGATCTCGGCCGCGCCCCTCCCTGACACGTGGACCGCCCAGAGGCCGAGGCTGCTGATGGCGATCAGCAGGAAAAATCCGCCGGCCACGTGGACGAGACGTTGCCGGCGAATCTCGAGCGCTGCGGGAGCCGCGTGGAGCCAGTCAAACGTCACAAAAAAAACGGCGACCGCCGCGAGCAGCGGCGTCGACCAGATCAGGCTTGGTCCGCGATACGGACTGCACAGTCCGGAGCCGAGAATGACCAAGGTGCCCGCGAGCGCGCCGGCGGACCACGCGCGGCCCGGCAGAACGATGGGCCGCGCGCGGTCCGCCAGGCGCAGGAGGAGGATGATCGCCGGCACGGAGAGCGCGACCACGCAGGCGACGGACCAGGGCCACGCGTGCATCCGCGTCGCACCGGGACTCGACAGCGTGATGGCAGCGAGGCTGGCCCAGCCGAGCGCGCTCAGGAGCGGGATCGCGCGAGGGATGACATCGGCGGGGCGCAGCATCGACCGGAGCAGAGCGCGATGCGGCGGGTCGGGCAAGCCCGCGGGCATGGCCCATCCCGCGCTTGGCGGGTGGAGCGCGTTGCCCTCAACGCGCTGGAGATGCGAGCCGAGGCGAGAGACTGACGGAGCCGCCAACGCGTTGAGGCCCGTTCGACAAGCTCAGGGTCTGCGACAACGCGTTCCACCCGTTCCTGCCCTCGCGCTTGACGGTTCAGCGCGCCACCGGACAGGCTCGCGCGATGTCGGAAAAGCAGCCGGTCAAAAAACTTCCCGTGGTTAAACTGGCCCTCGCGGGCGTCGTGGTTGCCGTGGTGGCCGTCGTGCTGCTGCGCGGCGTGAACCTCCGCACGGCGATCGACCAGGGCATGGCGACGATCCGCGATGTCGGGCCGCTGGTCTTTTTTTCCGCCATGGCGCTGCTGCCGAGCGTCGGCCTCCCGATCTCGCTGTTCACGATCACCGCAGGAGAGGCGTTCGCGCCGCAGTTCGGGATGCCTGCCGTCATCGCGGTCACGCTTGCCATCCTCGCCTTCAATCTGGCGCTCACCTACTGGCTGGCGCGCTTTGCGCTGCGTCCGGTGCTGATCCGCCTGCTCGACCGTTACGGTTACAAGGTCCCGCGCGTGACAAAGGAAAATGCGCTCGCCGTGACGCTGGTGATGAGGCTCACGCCGGGGGTGCCCTATGTCGTGCAGGGGTATGTCCTCGGCGTGGCGGAGGTGCCGTTCGGCCTCTACATGCTGGCGTCGTGGCTGTGCCAGGTGCCGTGGGCGGTCGGATTTCTCGTGCTGGGGCAGGGACTCCTCAAGGGGAACTTCATGGTCGCGGCGAAAGGGCTCGGCGTGATCGTGGTCGCGGCGGTGGCGGTGCAATGGCTGCGAAAAAAACTCGCGAAGCGTGAAGGCTGAAATCGACCTCGGCGGGGAATCCGGTCCGCGGCCGGAGAGCGTCAGTGAGTTCACGCGCCGCGTGAAGACGCTGCTCGAGTCGGGCATCCGCCCCGGATGGGTGCGGGGCGAGGTCTCGAACCTCCGCGCGCAGGCGAGCGGCCACGTTTATTTTTCGCTCAAGGACGCCGGCGCGCAGCTGAGCGCGGTGATGTTCCGCGGCGACGCAATCCGGCAGTCGGTGAAAGTCCGCGACGGCCAGCAGGTCGTGGTGTACGGCGAGGTGAGCGTCTACGAGGCGCGCGGAAATTATCAGCTGATCGTGCGCGCGGTGATCGAGGACGGCGTGGGGCGCCTGCAGCAGGAGTTCGAGCGGTTGAAGAAACAGCTGGTGGAGGAGGGGCTTTTCGCCGCGGAGCGGAAGCGGCCGATTCCGAGGATGCCGGCGACGATCGGCTTCATCACGTCGCCGACGGGGGCGGCGGTGCAGGATTTCATCCGCATCCTGCTGCGCCGCGGCTGGCGCGGACGGCTCGTGGTGCTGCCGTCGCGCGTGCAGGGCGAAGGCGCGGGCGCGGAAATGATCGCGATGCTGGGACTGGCGCACGAGCTGGCTATTTTCGACCTGCTCGTGATCGGGCGCGGCGGCGGCAGTCTGGAGGATCTGTGGCCGTTCAATGAGGAACTGCTGGTGCGCGCGGTGGCGGGATCGCGGGTGCCGGTGATTTCCGCGGTCGGGCACGAGATCGATTTCACCCTCTGCGATTTCGGGGCGGATGTCCGCGCGGAGACGCCGAGCGGCGCGGCCGAGCTCATCTCCAGCCATTTCGTCGACAGCGCCGAACGCGCGGGCCGCGCCGCAGGGGCGATGTCGGCGGCGCTCGAAGGGGCGGTCGAGCGGGCACGCGAGCGGCTGGACCATGCGCGGTCGCGGCTGCGGTTGTTGACGCCTGCGGCGCAGGTGGAGCAGGGGTTTCTGCGTCTCGACGACTTTGCCAACCGCCTCGGCTCCGCGCTGCGCGCGACGCTCCAGCGCCGCGCGCATGAGCTGGGCGAAATGCGCGCGCGACTCGCGCGGGCGTCGCCGGAGACCCGGGTCCAGCTGGGTTCGCACCAGCTGCTTTCGCTGTACAAACGCCTGCAGGCGGCGAGCCCGGCGTCGGTGCTCAACCGCGGCTTCGCGATCGTGCGCGACGAGAAGGGCAAGCCGGTTGGCCGCCGCGCGGCGATCAAACCGGGCCAGCGGCTGAGCGCGGAATTTCGGGATGGTTCGGTGCCGGTGCGGGCGGAGGAGTGACCTGGCGGGGGCGATCCCGATCATTTCACCGCAAAGCGCGCAAAGGTCGCGAAGACGGAACCCCGTTCTTTGGATGAGCTTGGGGGTGAAATGAGCGGGATGCTGGAATATTAGGCGGGGCTGAGTACTCTGACGGGCATGTTGCCATTCAGGGTTTTTGCCCTTTTTTCCGCATTGGCGTTCGCAGCCTGTGCCCAAAACGAAATGAAATCATCCGTACCTGCCAAAGACGCGTTGCAATGCAAGGTGGGCGAGCCCTCCGCGTGCGGGCTGCCGTCGAACGTCGTGATCGACCGGAGCAAGGCCCGGGTGCAGCACACCGACGCCGAGTGGAAGCAGCAGCTGACGCCGCAGCAGTTTCGCGTGGCGCGCCAGCAGGGCACGGAGCCGCCGTTCCAGAACGAGTACTGGGACAATCATGCGGACGGCGTTTATTTTTCGGTCTGCAGCGACACGCCGCTGTTCGACAGCCGCGACAAGTTCGAGAGCGGCACCGGCTGGCCGAGCTTCACGAAGCCGATCGAGCGGGCGTTCGTGGGCGAGACGACGGATGTCAGCTACGGCATGTCGCGCACGGAGGTGCACTGCAATGTGGACGGCGCGCATCTCGGCCACGTCTTTGACGACGGTCCGGCGCCGACGGGACAACGTTACTGCATCAATAGCGCCTCGCTGCGCTTCATGCCCCGCAAGGAGTATGAGGCGTGGGTGCTGCGGAACAAGGGGACGTAACGGGGCGCCCGGGCGGGTGCTCTCTTCGCCGTCCCGCAATAACGACCGACGGCGCTATACTTTCGGGAACTTCACCCACTTCGCGCCGCGGCGGGAGCTCTTCACCACCGTCTCGATGAACGCCATGCCTTCGACGCCGTCGTCGATCGTCGGAAAATCCAGGTCCTTCGGCTGGGGCTTCCCTTCGACCTCGGCCGCGACCGCGCGGAAGGCTTCCAGGTAAATGTTGGCGAACGCCTCCAGGTAGCCCTCCGGATGCCCGGCCGGAATGCGCGCGAATTTTTTTGCGGGGCCAGAGAGGTAGCCGTTGCCGCGCCGCCAGATCTGCCGCGGCTGATCCGGAAACTTCAGGACCAGCTCGTTCGGAAATTCCTGGTGCCACTCGAGCCCGGCCTTTGAGCCGTAGACGCGGATGTTCAGCATGTTCTCGTCGCCCACGGAGATCTGCGAGGCGTGCAGCACGCCTTTCGCCCCGCCGCGGTAACGGACGAGCACGTTGCCGTCGTCGTCGAGCTTGCGGCCTTTCACAAACGTCGTGAGGTCCGCGCACAGGGACTCGATCCGCAGGCCGGTGATGTAGCGCGCCAGATTTTCCGCGTGCGTGCCGATGTCGCCCATGCACCCGGCGGCGCCGCTGCGCTTCGGATCGGTGCGCCAGCCCGCCTGTTTCTGCCCGGTTTGCTCGAGAAACGTGCTGAGCCAGCCCTGTGGATATTCGACCACGACCTTGCGGATCTCGCCCACCGTCCCGTTGCGCACGAACTCGCGCGCCTGCTTCACCATCGCGTTTCCCGTGTAGTTGTGGGTCAGGACCAGGACCTTCTTCGTCTTTCGCACGACCGCGCGCAGTTTTTTCGCCTCGCCGAGGTCGAAGGTCGCCGGCTTGTCCAGCACCACGTTGAAGCCCGACTCGAGAAAAAGTTTCGCCGGCGGGAAATGCTGGTGGTTCGGCGTCACGATCACGACGAAGTCGAGCCGGTCGGTCGAGGGACGCGACGCCTCGCCGCGGGCCATTTCCTCATAGCTGGCATACACCCGCGCGGGATCGAGAAACAGGTCAGCGCCGGAGGCTTTCGAGCGGCCGGCATCGGAGGAAAACGCCCCCGCCACCAGCTCGGCCTTGCCGTCCATGACCGCCGCAATCCGGTGAACCGCACCGATGAACGCGCCGCGTCCGCCACCGATCATTCCAAAACGTAGTTTTCTGTTCATGGGGAGAAAGAGAAGGCAGAGGGCGGAAGGAAAAAGAAAGACGGGGAAACCGGACCGATGACTCCGGTCTTTTCCCTTCTACTTTTGCTTTTCGAAGGCCGCGTCGAATGCGATCGCGCTCGACGGGAAATCCACCTTGCGCACAAACGCCGCGGCTTCCGTGGCCCCATGCATGCGGTCCATGCGGATGTCCTCCCACTCGACCGAGAGCGGCCCGCGGTACCCGACGTCGTTCAGGGCGACAATGATGTCCTCGAACCGGATGTCGCCGTGTCCGAGCGAGCGGAAATCCCACGCGCGGCGGGCGTCGCCGAAACTCGCGTGCCCCCCGAAGGTGCCGACGGTGCCGTCGCCGTGGCCCCACCAGACATCCTTCATGTGGACGTGATAGATGCGGTCGCCGAAAGTCCGGATGAACTTCACGTAGTCGACTCCCTGATACCCGAGGTGGGAGGGATCGTAGTTGAATCCGAACCGCCGGTGCCCCTTCACCGCCGCCACGGCCCGCGCGGCCGACGCCGTGTCGAAGGCGATCTCGGTCGGATGGACCTCGAGGCCGAAGTTGATGTTGGACTTTTCGAACGCCTCGAGGATCGGGCCGAATCGTTTCGCGAAATCGGCGAAGCCGGCGTCCCAATAGGCCTGGGAGGTGGGCGGAAAGGCGTAGATCGAGTGCCAGATGCTCGAGCCGGTGAATCCGTTGACGACCGCCGGGAAGCTGCCGGCGCCCTGGCGGCCGGGCATCGCGTCGAAAAACGCGCGCGCGGCTTTTGCCGTCGCGGCGAGTTTCCGGGCCGCGCGGCGGCGGACGCCTTCGGGATCGCCATCGCCCCAGACGTCGGGCGGCAGGATGCTCTTGTGGCGCTCGTCGATCCGGTCGCATACCGCCTGGCCGACAAGGTGACTCGAGAGGGCGAAGCAGGAGAGGCCGTGATCCTTCAGCAGCGCCCATTTTTCGCTGACATATTTTTTGGAGGAGGCCGCCTGGTCGGGATCGAAGTGGTCGCCCCAGCAGGCAAGCTCGACCCCGTCGTAGCCCATTTTTTTGGCGAGCGGGGCGAGTTTCTCGAGCGGAAGATCGGCCCATTGGCCGGTGAAGAGCGTGACGCGTCTCGGCATAAGATGCGGGAGTCGGAGGGGAGGAGCGGACCAGGGCGGGCGGCGCAGGCGGGCACCGGGAGATTTCGCGGCGCGGGCTGTCAGCGGCAAGGGAAAATCGCGATGGGCGGTGATTGTTCGCCAAAGCCGGCGCTTTGGGACGTCCGACATTTTGCCCCAGAGGACGTTGAGGTCCAATCCGAGTTCGGGGAGGTCCGAATGCGAATCGAACCTCGTCGCCCTCTGCGCGCCTCCCTGTCCAACCCTATCGGTAAAGCCAGTAGCGCTTGCTCTGCTCCTGGTAAATCTTCGCGCGGGCGTCCCAGTCGGCCAGGAATTTCGGGACGTCGACGCGCGCGCCGTCGCGCTGGAGGGCGCGCAGGAATTCCTCGGAGCCCATGTGGTGCAGGAAACCGCTGAAGTCGCGGCCCGGCGCGGGCAGGAACGGGTTTTTCGTCTCCAGCTTGCAGGCTAGCTTCATCAGATAGAAATTAAGCTCGGTCGGACGCCACTCGTCGTAGTCGGTGATCTCGATGAAGAGGCCCACCGCCGATTTTCCGTCGCGGTCCGGCGCGCTCACGCGGCGGAACTGGAGGCCGTCGAGCTTCAGCGCGCGCAGTTCCTTCTCGACCACGTCGATCTTCGCCGTGCGGTGCGAGATCCCGCGGAACGGATAGGACTTGCCGATGCCGTGGCGGAATCCCGTGTCGATCTTCGGCGGATCCCAGAAGGCCCCGAGGCCTACCATCGGATAGCCCTGGACGGCGGCGAAGTCCTGGATGAATCCGGAGGTCGGCACCCACGGGAGTCCCGTCTCGGGCCAGCGCATCGAGCGCCGCCAGCCGCGCATCGGGATCACGGTGAGACGCCCGCGCTGGCGCGTGGAATCGGGGATCGCCAGCACGCCCGGCGCGTCCTTCGCCATGCGCGCGAGCTCGCCGATCGTCAGGCCGTGCACGTAGGGAACGCGAAACGCGCCGACATAACTCGTCAGTTTCGCGTCGAGCGGCGGACCGTCGACCTTCAGGCCGCCGAGCGGGTTGGGTCGGTCGAGGACGATGACCTCGACGTTGTGCTCGAAGCACGCCTCCATCGTGTAGCGCATGGCGCTGACGAACGTGTACGAACGGGTGCCGATGTCCTGGAGGTCGATGACCATCGCATCGATGCCCTTCAGCGAAGCCTTCGTGGGCTTTCGATTCGGCATCGCGTAAATCGAATAGGCCGGCAGGCCGGTCCGCTTGTCGATCACGCTCGGCACCTTGAACTCGGCGGGGGCGTCGCCGTTGACGCCGTGCTCGGGTCCGTAGAGTGCGACCAGTTTCACGCCTGGCGCGCGCCGCAGGATGCTGATGGTGCTTTCGCCGCGGCGATTCACGCCGGCGGGATGGGTGAGCAGTCCGATGCGCTTGCCTTTGACGGCGGCGAAGCCCTGCGACTCGAGCACGTCGATCCCGAGCATGACGGGAAACACCGGCGAGGCCAAGGCGGGCGCCGGCGCGACGACGGGGGCCGCGGGTGGCGGTGCGCTGGGGGCGGCGGTGACCGGCCGGGTGGGTGGCCGGCTGGCGCTGCAGCCGAACAAACCGACGAGCAGGACGAGTGGGGCGCAGAGGTGCTTCAAAGGGAGCAGGCGGTTTGGGCGGCCGGGCATGCGGGCGAAACCTTGGCGGGCAAAACCGCTCCGTCGAGGATGTTTCGCCGTGCCGCTAAAACACTCGCCACGGACGGCGCTTGAATTTCTCGTGGAAGACCGATGCGCGTCCTGATCGTCTTCGACAAATTCAAGGACTCGATGAGCGCCGGCACCGCCTGCCTGGCCGCCGCGGAATCCCTGCGCGCCAGGCATCCGGATTGGGAACTCGACGTGTGTCCGCTGGCGGACGGAGGCGAAGGATTTGTCGAGATCCTGACGGCCGCGGCGGGCGGCACACTGGAGGCGCAGACGGTTTCGGGACCGCGCGGCGCTCCGGTGAATGCGGCCTACGGACTGGTCCCGGTCCAAACCATTCCGATGGCCGCGCGCGCCATGCTGCAGTTGCCAGGTGTCGCCGAGGATGCGCGCATCGCGGTGATCGAGATGGCCGCGGCCAGCGGGCTTGCCCTGCTGTCGTCGGCCGAGCGCGATCCGTGGCGCGCGACGAGCACCGGGACCGGCGAACTCATCGCGGCGGCGACCGCGGCGGGCGCCGCCGCCCTTCTGCTCGGGGTGGGGGGCAGCGCGACGCACGACCTCGGGTTGGGTGCGCTGGCGGCGCTGGGACTAAGGTTTCGGTCGCAGCGCGGAGAAGGAATCAACCCGCCGATTCCGTCCGACTGGGCGAAAATCGAGCGCATCGAGGGAAATCTGCCGGCCGGCCTTCCCCCGGTCCGGATTGCCTGCGACGTGTCGAATCCCCTGCTGGGCGCCCGCGGGGCGGCGGCGGTTTATGGACCGCAGAAAGGCTTGCGGCCGGCCGATCTCGCCAAGCTGGACAGCGCGAGCGCGCGGCTGGCCCTCATGCTGTGCGCGCGCTTTGGCCGTTCCGATTCGCTGATGGATGAACCCGGCGCCGGGGCGGCGGGGGGTATCGCCTTTGGGCTGATGGCGTCGGCGGGCGCGGCGCTGCTGCCGGGGTTCGACCTCGTGGCGGCCTGGCTCGGTCTGGAAACGCGGATCGCCGCCGCCGATTTCGTGATCACGGGCGAAGGCCGGTTCGACGACAGCTCGCTGGAGGGCAAAGGCCCGGGAGCGATCGCCGCCCGCGCGCTGGACCTGGGAAAACCCGTGCACGTTTTCGCCGGCCAGGTGACGACGCGGCATGCCCGCCCCGGCCTGGCGCTGCATGCAATCACGCCGGCGAACGAGCCGCTCGGGGACGCGCTGCGGAACGGGCGGGCCAGCCTCGCGGCTGCCGTGAGCGAAACTTTTCGGAATTTGAACAGAAGCTAACGGAGGTAACGAAGCGCTGTTCGTCTGCGGGGCGTGGGTTGCAGGCCGGGGTCGGCTCGGAGGGGGGGTGCAACCCTTGCGCCGATTTCGAATTCTGCTCAGAATTTGGAGCCGTCGGCTTTGGTGCCGCAGAGGGAGACCTGGAGGCCGAGTTCGGCCGCGAGCGCGGCCTTGGTGTACATCGCGAGATCGGCTTCGACGGCGGAGGTCGCATAGGCGACCTGGATGTGGTTGGCCTTATGGCGCGCCATCATCTGGTCACGGCTCACGCCGTACGTCACCGCATGCATGATCGGCCACTGCACGGTCGTTTCCTTCCAGCGGCGTTCGGTCTCGGCGCGGGGAAGCGCGATGACTTTGGCGCGGCCGAGATCCATCTTCAGTTTCCCGCCTTCGACAAAGATGCGGCTCCAGACGATTTCGCCGGGTTTCGCGATGCCGCGCACCGTGCCGCCGCCAAGCCGGAAATACATGTAGGGCTGGCGCAGCGAATCGGTGCCGCGGTAGCCGTCGACGTGATGAGCCGGCGGCGCGCTGCCGGAAATGAGGAAAACCCAGACATATTCCTTGGTCGTGCCGCTGCGGTCGAAGTCACCCCACCGCAGGTCGTGCAGCGTGTTCTCGACCGGCTGCCCCAGGGCCGCGTGTACCCGGTTGGTGAACAGGCCGACGAGGCCCGCGCACTCGTCGACTTCGTTGAAATGCGTCAGCGGCTGTCCGTCGCGGATGATCTCCCCGCGCGAATTCGCGACCGGGGGACGGTCGGAGTTGTTGAGGATGCCCTCGACGAGATCCGAGGCGGGCAGGAGATCCTTCAGGCCCTGCTGGTATTGGATGCCGATGGTCTCGCAGCCAAATTCGTCGGCGATGCGCAGCGCCGCGACATACGTCCGGCACTGCCAGAGCACCTGCGCCTCGGTGAGGTCGGTCGCCTCGTTCGTTCCGAGATGGAATTTCATGCCCTTCGCGCGAAGCCAGTTGTAGACGCCGCGAGCCTCGGCGTCGCTCACCTGGGTGGCGCCGTAGTAGAGCGCGGCCTGGGAGAGGCGCTCCTTGTAGACTCCGGTCGGGAAGAGCAGCTCGTCGGGAATGATTGCGTTGAACATCCCCATGCAGCCCTCGTCGAAGATCCCCATGATGGATTTCCGGAGGCGGAGGTCGCCGGCGATTTTTTTGGCGACGGCGCGTGCCTTCGCCGGCACCCGCGCCGCGCCGAGGGGGCGGACGTGGCGGACCGGATGCTTGACCATTCCGTGCTTGAGCCAGGCGGCGAGGTTCTGGAGAAAAAATTCGTCGGTGAAATCCACGCTCCAGAGCGTGGAATACTTCACCCCGGCCTTGGTCAGCGAGCCATTGAGGTTGAGCATTCCCACCAGCCCCGGCGCGGAGCCGGACCAGTTTGCGACCGTGAGGATGGGGGCGCGGTGCGAGACGAGCCCGTGCAGCAGGTGGTGCGAATACTGCCAGACCGCCTCGGCGACGATGAGGGGCGTCTCCGGATCGATCGTGGCGAAAACCGCCATGCCCTCCTTCTGCGAGCTGATGAACCCATGTTTGGCCGCGGGTTTGTAGGGATGCGCGCGCGCGAGCCGGTAGCCGAGTTTGCCGACGGCGGCGGTGAGCTGCTTCTCCATCGCCTGCTGGAAGGCCCAGGTTTTTTCGTTGGCGGACTGGCGGAGATCGCCGTTGGCGACGAGGAGGATGGTTTTGGGCATGGTCGTCGGAATTGGGAATTCGGGTTCGGAGATCGTTGATCGCAGTTCGGAGATCGGAGATCGGATGAGGTGGGCTGAAAATTGACCGGGGGGAGGGATAGAATGCACTCGAAATGCTTGGGAAGGAATGGATAGAAAGGGCATTCACATGGATAAAATCGACCGAAGGCTGGCGTCGCGGCTGTTGTCGGAGCAGGTCACGGGAGCGCGGTATTTTTTCCGGAACCTCGCGCCGCGCCGCGCCGGCCGGCTGGGCCTGGCGATGGGCGGCCGCGAGCACTGCAACCCGGACTATGCGCTCCGGCGCGCGAGTTTTCCATTCTATGGAATCGAGTATGTGGCGGCGGGGCGCGGGACGGTGAAGCTGGACGACCGGTGGGAGGCGCTCGGGCCGGGCGTGGTGTTCGCCTATGCGCCGGCAACGCGCTGCGAGATCCGGTCGGATGCCGTCGATCCCCTGGTGAAATATTTTGTGTCGTTCGCGGGCACGGATGCGCGGCGCCGGCTGCGGCGCTGCGGCGTGGAGCTTGGGCGCACGCGCCAGCTGGCGGCGCACGCGGAGATCACCAGCGTGCTCGAGGACCTGGTCCGCGAAGGCCAGCGCTCGGGAGTGCTGGCGGGCCGCATTTGTGCGGCGCTGTTCGAGCTGCTGCTCCTGAAGATCGAGGACACCGCCACGCTGGCGCCGCACGCGAGCGAGCCGGCGCGCGAGGCGTTCCTGCGCTGCAAGGCGCTGATTGACGCCCGGGTCGAGCGGCTGGGCTCGCTGGAGGAAATCGCGGCGGCGGCGGGCGTCGAGACGTCGAGCGTCTGCCGCTGGTTCCGCCGCTATCAGGGCACAAGTCCCTACCAGTATCTCCTGCGCCGGAAAATGAACCTCGCGGCCGAGCATCTCGTGGAGAATGGCGGCTTGGTGAAGGAAGTCGCGCAGCGGCTCGGGTTCGCGGATCCGCTTCATTTCTCCCGCGCGTTCAAGTCCGTGCACGGCGTCGCGCCGCGGGAGCTGCTGCGCTATCAGCACGCGCGATGAGGACTAAAGGGGTGACGGAGCGTCCAACGCGTTGAAAACGTGTTTTACCACGAAGAGCACGGAGAGCACGAAGGCGGCGAAGATCCGGCGCAGGCGGGTTCGATCTTCGCGGGCTTCGCGACCTTCGCGGTGAAAATCAGCCTCCTGACGTCGGCTGCTACTGGGAGGCTCTAGGCTTAGTGGAATAGGCCCCCATGCGCTGGAGGCGTGAGCAGGACTCAAGGGGCTGACGGAGCGCCGAACGCGTTGAAAACGCGTTTTACCGCGAAGAGCACGCAGGCGGCGAAGATCCGGCGCAGGCAGGTTCGATCTTCGCGGGCTTCGCGACCTTCGTGGTGAAAATCAGCCTCCTGACGTCGGCTGCTACCGGGGAGAACCGCTTTTCGGGCGGCGCTGCAGTCTCTATTCGACGCGCAGCTCGGAGGCCACTTCGCGGACACCGTCGGTGTCGAGCGCCAGCACCATCGCCTTGCCGATCAGCTCGGGCGACGAAACGGTGCCGGTGAGCGTCACCTGACCCGCGTGGGCCTCCACGTTGATTTTGAGCGCGGAAAGATCGTCGTCGGCCAGCAGCTTTGCATTGATCACGGCAGCGATCCGGGCGTTGTCGACCGCGGCGCCGAATTTTTCGGTGGCGGCGGCGGTCTTGCTCCGGGCGATGCGCCCGCCCTTCTTCAGGTCGGCCCTGATGTCGTCGGGGGTGAGCTGCCATTCGGTCAGCTTGGCGGTAAGGGTGTTCTTCATTTCGACCGTGGCGGCCCTGGTTTTATCGACCGCGGTGGCGGCGGCGTCCTTGGTTTGATCGGCAAAGGACCTTTGGTCGTCCTTTCGGGCGCAGGCGGCCAAGGCGAGGCTGAGCAGGACGAGGCCGCAGAGGGATGTTTTCATGGAGCGAAGGGGTTGAGAGGTCTGACCGGTGAAGGTCGGATTGGTTCGAGGGATCTCCACAGTGCGGCGGAGGAAAATGCATCGTCCGGAGTGGCGCCGCGTCTCCAGCCAGCGATCGCGCGACGCCGTCGTGGCGCCGCGGCTGTGACGCCAGGCGGCCGAGAATGAACGTTGCCCGCGAGAGGGTGGTCCGTTTCGCTGCGGGCATGGCTTCGAAAACTGCCCTGGTCACCGGCGCATCGCGCGGCATCGGCCGCGGGATTGCGATCGAACTCGCCCGCGCGGGCTGCCGCGTGGCCATCAACTACGCCGGCAACGCCGAGGCCGCGGGCGAGGCGCTCGCGCTCGTGAAGGCGGCGGGTGGCGACGGTTTCGTGGTGCAGGGCGACGTGGCCGTCGCGGCCGACCGCGAGCGGCTCGTGGCCGAGACGGTTCGCCGGTTCGGACGCATCGACCTGCTGGTCAACAACGCGGGCGTCGCGCCGAAAGTCCGCGCCGATCTGCTCGAGGCCGGCGAGGAGAGCTTCGACCGGCTCTACGCGATCAACCTGAAAGGCCCGTTTTTCCTGACCCAGCTCGTGGCGAAGCAGATGCTGCAACAGCCGCCAGATGCGGAGGGGTTTCGCGGGCGGGTCGTCAACATCACGTCGATCTCGGTCTACGCCGCGTCGATCAACCGCGGCGACTACTGCATGGTGAAGGCGGGGCTGGCGATGATGACCAAGCTGTTTGCCGACCGGCTGGCGGGCGAGGGGATCAATGTGTACGAGATCCGTCCCGGAGTGATTGCGACGGACATGACGGGCGGCGTGAAGGAAAAGTACGACAAGCTGATCCTCCACGACGAACGCGGCATCACTCCGTTGCGCCGGTGGGGCCAGCCCGCCGACATCGGCAAGGCGGTGCGCGCCATCGCGGAGGATCGATTCCCCTTTTCGACCGGCGCGGTGTTCGACGTCGACGGAGGATTTCACCTGCATCGGCTGTAGGAATCCAATCCGGTTGAACAGAAGGAAACGAAGGCAACGAAGCGCCCTCCGTCGTCAGAGTCTCCGTTGCAAGCCGGGTCGCATTTGGAGAGGGATCGGATCCAAACCAAAACAGGGACACTGCCTGTAAACCCAGACGCCTTTGACGAACGGCGCTTCGTTGCCTTCGTTTCCTTCTGTTCAACCGGATCGACTGATCCCTGTGTTTTCCTCTCGCGGGTTTGGGGTCGGCGGACACGTTCGGCGGGATGCTGCTGACCTGCCAGGCCGGATTCGAGTCGCTGCTCGCGCGTGAGCTGGCGCTGGCCGGCGCGCCGGCGGTTGAAAGCGGTCCGGGATGGACGCGGACCGAGGTCGAAGCCGAGACGGGGGCGATGGCGTTTCCGTGGCTGACGTTGAAGGCCCCGGTTGAGATCCGCGCGGAATCGGTGAACGCGCTCGCGCAGCGGATCGCGGAGGTTTTTTCCGCCAGCCTGAAGGGGGAGCGGATCGAGGCCGCGTGGCCGAGCGTCTGGCTGGGCCCGCCGGAAATCGTCGGGCTCGGGCGGCGGATCAAGAGCGTCGAGGACGCCTTTGGCGAGCTGTTGAAAAAAAAGCTGTCGCGCGTGGCAAAACTCGCGGTCGCCGATATTCCGCGCGGGGTCGGGGCGGGTCGCGGGTTGTTTGTTTATTTTCCCGACTTTGGCCGCGCCTTTGTGACGCGGGAGGCTCTGGTGCATGGCCAGCGGCGGATGGCCGACGATGAGCTCGCGCCCTCGCGTTCGTACCTGAAAGTCGAGGAGGCCTACATCCTCCTGGGACGCGGACCGGAGGCCGGCGAAACGGTGTGCGACCTCGGGGCGGCGCCCGGCGGATGGAGTTTCAGCGCGGCCAAGCGCGGGGCGCGGGTCGTGGCGATCGACAATGGTCCGCTGAAGGGCGGGGCGCTGGACCATCCGGCGATCGCCCACCGGATGGAGGACGCGTTCAGGTTCGCGCCGCAGGCGGGCGAGAAATTTGACTGGTTATTCTGCGACCTGGTCGAGGAGCCGCATCATGTCATCCAGGACATCGTGGCGCCATGGCTGGCGAACCGCTGGTGTGAGCGGTTCGTGATCAACCTGAAGTTCGGCCGGGTGGATGCCGTGGCGCTCCTGCGCGAATTGCAGGCGGACGCTTCTCCATTGGTGCAGCACGCCCCGGGGTTTCGGGTGCGGCATCTTTATCATGACCGGGAGGAGTTCACGGTGGTGGGCCAGGTGGCGGGAAAGTCCGGCCGATAGACATTCAGCCACGCGCGTGGCACCGGTTTTCGTGCTAGTCATCGCGGAGGCCGAGGTGCTACATGCGGATTCCCATGAGATGTCTCTTCCTGAAAATTTTCCTCGCCGTCCTCCTGTTCCCGCGGGCGCTGGCGGCATCCGACGCGGCCTTCGACGGGCGGTGGCGGCTGGATCCCGCGCGCAGCACGGCGCTCGACGGGTGGTCGACCCTCGACCTGGTCATCCAGACGGAGGGCTCCAAGGTCACGATGCGGCATGACCTGACCTGGCACGCGACGAAGGTGCAGGCGACCAATGTGCTCGACACCGCCGGCCCGGCCGCCGTGAAGAATTTCTTCCGTCTCGATCAGCGGCATATGGCGGTCTACGCGCGGCCGAAGGAGTCGGCGCAGGTTCAGGCTTCGTGGATCGACCACGGGCGCACGCTGCGAGTCGAGGCCGCGGTGCCGGTCGAAACCTCCCAAGGCAACACGTCGATGCGGATCTACGAGGAATATCGCCTGCAGGAAGGCGAGGCCGAACTGATGCTGATCGAGCTGCACCACACGCGCCCGCGTCCGCTGGTGTACCGGTTCACCAGGGTGACCGAAAACGCGGCGAGGAAATAATCCCATGAAACGACTCCTGTTTCTTCTGGCCTGGGCGTCCGGCATGATGGCCGGCCTCCGCGCGGAAAACATTTCCGCCACCGCGAGCCGCACCGCGTGGGTGATGCACTTCGACGGTGACTGGCGCGTCGTTGGCGGGCTCCCCGAAAAAGCGCTGCTCATCAGCCTGCAGGGGCTGGCCAACCGGACGGCGCCGCGGCTCTACATCGTTCATCCGAAGGAGTACCAGTGGGAAATCACCGAGCCCCTCCGCGAGTTCTATGAGCGGAAGCACGGCGTGGTGTTCACCGAGCTGCGCACCGCGGACGAGGCCCTTGCCCAATTCAAGTCGGCGGCGAGGGGCTATGTCATCTGGGACAAGGCGGTGGCCTCGTCGCTCAACGTGGCATTCACCATTGCCGGACTCGAGGACGCGCTGGTGGTGACCGAGGACCTTGTCCCGCTCGCCGAGCGGCACGGATTGAAGCGGATCGACGACCTTCGCGGACGCTACGCGGGGCAGAGCGACGCGCAGATTTACCAGGATGCGATCAACCGGTACTGGGCGCGCTGCACGCGCGATGCGGTCATGCTCATGGGCGGGCAGCGTGGCGCAGTGATGGTGCCGGGAATGGCGGATTGGGGCGTGCGCCAGAAAATGTTTTTCCACGACCTGGCGGCGAACCCGGCCATTCCGGCGGAACTCGCGCTCGAACGGAAGCTGCTGTCCGAGCTGAATCCCGGGGCGACGGTTTTCGGCTGGCATCCCTATGGCAAGGACACCGAGGAGCAGCACACGACGCTGCTCTCGACCTACGGCTTGAAAATGGAGGGCCTGCATAACCTCCCGAACCTCAGCTTCAATTGTCAGTTTTCGTTCACGCCCGGCTTCCGGTTCACGAACCACTCGCACGTCGCGCCCGATGCGAAGCTGGAGGCGAAGGAGAAGGTCTACCTTTCCTTCGTCCAGTCGGACAGCATCGGGATCGGCGTGTGGACGAAGCCGGGACGCGGCCAGCTGCCGTTCGCGTGGCAGGTCACGATGAACTGGACGAGATTCTCCCCGGCGGCGCTGGAATATTTCCACGAGAGCGCGACGCCGAACGACTACTTCATCGGCGGACTCTCGGGCCCCGGATACATGTACCCGAACCACATCCCGGCGGACAAATTTCCGCTGCTGATGAAGGAAGCGAACGAACTCATGGCGCAGCTCGACGAGCACGTGCTGGAGATCATGGACAACTCGGCCGCCGACGGAAATCTGGGCAACGCCGACCTGACGAAGGAGACGGTGGACCGGTATTATGCCGCATTCCCGAACGTGATCGGCTTCGTCAACGGCTACGGACCGGCGCGGACGCGCGACCTGCGCGGCTCCCGGCCGATGATTTCGTACGACTACTACATCGACCCGCGCCGCCCGCGCGAGGAGGTGGCGGCGGATCTGGAGGAGCTCATCGCGCTCAATCCGAAACGTCCGTATTTCCTGCTGGTTCACGTGCGGGAGTCGAACGATGTGAACAGCCTGATCGCCGTGGTGAAGCAGCTGCCCGGTTCGACGGAGGTGGTGCCGCTGGACGAGTTCCTGAAACTCGCCGCGAGCAAAAAGACCTACACGACGAGATATCAGGACCCGGAGGATCCGAAGCATTTCAAGGGGTTCTGACCCAGGGCGTCGAGGGATGGCCGGGCTGCCTTCGCGCCCTTGCGTTCAACTCGCTCCTGTTTGAAGGCGAAGGCGCGGCGTGGGAGACGGGCGGTGAAGGGTTCGCTTCGTCCTTTCAACTTCGCGTTTTCAATCTTCAACTTAGCGCATGTCTCCCTCCGGCCCACGTCCCACCCCTCGTCCAGCGGATGCGTCGGGTGAATTTGTCGCGCCGGCGAGGGGCATCCGGCTACGCGGGTCTTCGGAACGCCCCGACGAACCGGACGAAGTCCCGGCCGCAGCGGCCCCGACGGGATCGCGCAGCGCGCCGGCGCGGCACGATGAGCTGAGGCTGTGCGGCCTCGCGGCGGTGAAAGCCCGGTTCGCGCGCGATCCGAATTCGATCAAGCGGCTTTTTTTCGACCGCGAAACCGGGCAGCGGGTGGGCGCGATCTGCCGGGTGCTCGCCCGGGAGAAAAAAGTTTACCGCCAGGTCGAGCCGGACGAGCTCGCGAAAATCGCGGGATCGATCCACCACGGCGGGATCGTGGCGGTGGTTTACCTCCCTCCCTTGCGCACGCCGACGGGCGAGGGCGTGCGGGGCTGGGCGAAGCGCGGCGAAGCGCTGCTCATCCTCGATCGGATCGGCAACGCGCACAACCTGGGCGCGGTGGCGCGGACGGCGGCATTTTTCGGCGTGCCGCGCCTCGTGATTCCCGACGACCCGGGCGCGGCGCGGCCGAATGACGCGGCCTATCGCGTGGCCGAGGGCGGATTCGAGCATCTTGAAGTTTGGCGCGTGCCGGACCTCGTCGGCTTTGTGCGCGAACTGGCTCACGCCGGCTTCGACGTCGTCGGCGCGGCGACGCGCGGCGGGAAGCTGGGCGGAAAAACGGGGGACGTTAAGGCGTCCAAACCCGTGGCGCTCATCCTGGGCAACGAGGAGCAGGGGCTCGCTCCCGACGTGGTGGCGGCATGTTCCCGCGTTGTGACGATCCCGGGCACCGGTGCGATCGAGTCGCTCAACGTCTCGGTCGCCGCCGCAGTGCTGATGTGGGAGCTGCTCGCGAAGCCGCGGGAAAAATAACCCGCCGGGATCGCCTACGGTTTGTCCACGAGCAGCGGTTCGAAATAACCGGCTTTCTTGTAGAGGATCACGACGTCCTGAATGCCCCAGGCCTGCTCGAGATAGGCGCGGATGATCACGTTCGGGTAGCGCTGCAGCACCCGGCCGATGTATTCCGGCGCGGTGACCGCCACGCCGTACTGCTGGTCAGCATCCTCGAAGTAAGGTTCGAAGGCGTTTCCGTGCTCCGCGAATTTTTTCAGCAGCGCCGCCTTGTCGACGTTTTCGGCGATGTTGTCCTGGCCGCGCGCCAGCAACGAGGCGAAGAAACGACCCTGCGTGGTGAACACGATGACGCCGCATTCGCTCGTCCAGCGGATCAGGCAGTCGAGCGCGGTCAGCCATTCCCCGGCGCGAAGATGAGTCAGCAGGGAGCCGCACCACACGAGGTCGAACTGCGCGGTGAAAGGCAGCGCCCGCAGGTCCCGCTGGGAGTAAACGCCGGTCGCGCCAAACTGATCCCGGCAAAAATCCACCGCATCCCGGTCGAGGTCGCAGGCGGTGATGCGCGCGTAATTATAGTGCGCCTGCAGCCACCGCAGCACGCGTCCGTGGCCACAAGGCAGGTCCAGGATTTTCGGGTAGTGGGGTTTGTCGCAGAGCTGGGCGGAAAGATTGACCAGCTCGAGGGCGCGGTGGCCGAGGTCAAAATACTGCTGCTCCATTCCCGGCCACACCATGGTGTCGCGCGCGGAAACGGCGCGGTTCAGCGGGAGGTGGTTGAAGTCGGCCAGCGGTTTCATCGCGAGCCCTTCAAACAACCGCTCGCCGGAGGGCGTGCAAGGCGCAATCCCTGCGCCGTCAATAGTCGTCCATCACGTGCCACATGATCCACGTGACGCCGAGCGTGTAGAGGATCATGCCGGCGCCCCCGAAAACGAGGACGACGTAGTTGCGCGAAATGACCGCGATGATGGCGAAGAGCAGGTAGCCGCCGAGAAGCAGGAACCAGTAATCGCGCTTGCGGCGGGAGGCGCGCCTTGGCTCCGGGGCGACGTCGTTCCTGCCCGTTTCATTCTCGCGCGCAAGGTTGGCGCGGAGGATGTCGTGAACCTCGTTCGCCGCGGGATCCGGGGTCGCGCGCGGTTTTGGCGGCCCGGCGCTCGCCTGCCGAAAAATATCCCGCACATCGATGGGCGGATTGTTCTCCGCGCCCGTTGCCGGATTCGCGCGTTCGAACGTCGTTGGCTTGAAGCGAAACTCGCGTCGGGGCGGTTCCGGCGGCTCGGGCTCCCGCGAATTTTCGCTCATGGCGCAGTGAAGCCCCACGGCGGCTCCGGGCCAAGGGAAATGGAAAGATTCAAGTGTGGGGCGCGGCGCCCTCGGCCCGCATGACCTCCGGCCGCGAGCGAGGCCGAGCTCCGAATGAGGCTCCGTCGGGCGAGGCACCCCGCCCAAGCTTCGTTTTCCTCCGGGATCGAGGTTGTTTTAAACTTCTCCGCCCGGGGCGAAAGGGACTTACTTGAATAAACGGCAATCCCGGTTCGCCATGGTTACCCTTTCACCGACCTCCCACCACTCTCCGGCGCAGTTCGACTGGCCGCTCGCCTATGAAGCCGAGGAACGCCTCGGCCAGTTCATCGGGGCTTTCCTCGGGCAAAATCGCTTCGCGCGAACCCTTGCGCAGCGGATGCGGGACGAAACTGGCACGGATTTCTACGAGTGGGTCGATCATCTCACCGTCGGGGTGGAGCACGTCGCGGGGTTGCGGGCGCTTGGTTTGACCGAGGAAGCCGTGCCTGCGCCGGACGGCGCGACGGTTTTTTTTCATCCGCGCGCCATGATGCCGCGCGTGCTGGTCCGGGCCGGCGGCTCGCGGGAGGGAGTGCCCTCGCAGCTGGCGATTCGTCCCGAAGTGGTCGTGGATTTTCTCGCGCGGCATGATCTCGCGTCGGCGGTGGAAGGAGAGTTCGGCGCCCGCCTGCGCCGCGCGGGGGTCTCGGACGAAAATGGGACGCGCCTCGAGGCGATCGAACGCCTGGGATGGCGCGGCTTGGTCGCGCCGGCGTCGGGGAAGGACGCCGTTGCGCCCGCGGCGGTCGTCAAGGCGCGCGAGCTCTTCCGCGCCCGCAAACGTTTTTTCCCGGCGGACGCCGAGGGCGTGGGGCACGCGTTCGCGGTGCTGGACCGGGTCCTTGCGCTCGTGCCGCGTGACGTGGCGTGCGAACTTTTCTTTGCGGAGGAGCGCGTTTACTGGGAATTCCGCAACCGCGCGGGGCGCGTGCAGAAGCGCCGGCAGGACCTGCTCGGGCTGGGCTGGGGGAATCACGACCACCATACCTTCCGCTGTTCGCGCACGTGGTTTCCCGACCTGATCGAGTTTCTCGCGCGCCTCGGCCTGGAGAAGCGCGAACGCTACTATGCCGGCGAGGAGGCGGGCTGGGGGGCGCAGATCATGGAGGCGCCGGCGGCCGGCATCGTCGTTTTCGCGGACGTGGATCTTAAGCCGGGCGAGATCGACATCGACTTCGCGACGCAGCGTTTGCCGGAATTGCCCGCGCTGCGCACGGTCGGGCTGTGGTGCGCGCTGCACGGCGACAGTTTCCTGCAGGCGGGAATGCACCACCTCGAGGCGCGGTTCGACTTCGTCCGGCTGCGCGACCAGCTCGAGGCGGAAGGCGTGAACACGATGAAGCCGTTTTCGGATTTCCCGTTCCTCAAGCAGGCGTTCACCGAGGGCGAGCGCTGGCGGGTGCGGCCGGAGCGGATCGACGCGCTCCTGCAGGGCGGGCTGATCACCGCGCCGCAGGCCGAAGGATTCCGCCGGGACGGCGCGCTCGGAAGCCACCTGGAAAATCTCCAGCGCAAGGGCGGCTTCAAGGGCTTCAATCAAAAGGCCGTCAGCGCGATCATCGCCGCCACGGATCCGCGCAAGGCGCAAGCCGACCACTCGGCGTAGCGAAACCGGCGTCGCCTCTTTGGTTCGAGCTGCCAGCCTTGCGGAAATCAACCTGCCGGTCCGAGACCGGTGTCCCCTATGAAAATCGGAATTATCGGCGCCGGAAAAGTCGGCGCCACCATTGCCACGCTGCTCGAATCCTGCCGGTTCTGCCGCAGCGTCACGCTCGCGGACGCGCGGGCCGACGTGGACCTGCGCGGGCTGAGAAAATCGAAACTCGAGCAGGTCGACGTCACGAAGCGCCCGCAGCTCGAGGCGTTCGTGAAGCGCGTTGACGCGGTCGTGAGCGCGGCGCCGTATTTCCTGAACAAGCCGGTCGCGCAGGCCTGTGCGACCACGGGCGTTTCCTACTTCGACCTGACCGAGGACGTGGACACCACGCAGTTCGTGCGCAAACTGGCCGCGAGAAAACCGCGGCCGACCTTCATGCCGCAGTGCGGACTCGCCCCCGGGGCGATCAACATCGTGGGCGGATCGTTGGCGGCGTCGCTGTCGTCCGTCCGCCACTGCGAGATGCGCGTCGGGGCGCTGCCGCTGAACGCGAGCAACCAGATGAAATATTACCTGAGCTGGAGCACGGCGGGCCTGATCAACGAATACTGCCAGGTCGGCGAGGCGCTGCACGCGGGGCGCCGCGTGACGACGATGCCGCTCGACGGCGTGGAGCGGATCACAATCGACGGCACGGAGTACGAGGCGTTCAACACCTCCGGCGGCGTGGCGACGATGTGCGAGACGTTCGAGGGAAAGGTGCAGGAACTGAACTACAAGACGATGCGGTACCCCGGACACCGTGATCTCATGAAATTCCTGCTGCAGGATTTGAATCTCGCGCCGCGCCAGGACCTCGTGACGCAGATTTTCGACCAGGAGGTCCCGCTCACGGAATCGGACGTGGTGGTTTTCTACGTCAGCGTCGTGGGCCACGAAAAGAACGGCAGCCTGAAGCAGCGGAGCTTCATCAAGAAAATGCACGGCGGCACGGTGCATGGCCGAAAATTAAACGCGATCCAGCTGACCACGGCGGCGGGCGTAACGGGGGTGCTGGAACTTTATGCGAAGGGAAAACTTCCTTCCGGTTTCGTGAAGCAGGAATCGGTTTCGCTGAAAGACTTCCTCGGCACGCAGTGGGGCGGGAAAGTCTACGGGGAGGCGTAGGTTTTTCCCGTCACGAACGGACATGGATGAGCACCAATCCCGATCGTGGCCTATGTCTCAATGTCCGGAACCCGGTTTACTCCGTTCTCTCGGGTAAATCCCCCATTGGTTAATTCGTGTTCATTCGGGTCCATTCGTGGTTATACCGGTTTTATGAACGTTAAAAAAGTCGCGGCGGAAATCTTTCCCCGGCTCGGGCTGAAGGTCCATAACCGCGGCGTGTTTGCCGGCGAATGGTTTGGCGCGGGAACGCCGATCGAAAAATATTCGCCGATCGACGGGAGCGTGATCGGCTACGTGTCCACGGCGACACACACGGATTACGATCGCACGGCCGGCGCGGCCCAGCGCGCGTTTCAAGCCTGGCGCGATGTGCCGGGACCGAAGCGGGGCGAGGTGGTGCGACGGCTCGGCGACGCGTTGCGCGCACACAAGTGCGACCTCGGCAAACTTGTCACGCTCGAGACGGGGAAAATTCTCCCGGAAGGGGAGGGCGAGGTGCAGGAGATGATCGACATCTGTGATTTCGCGACGGGACTGTCGCGTCAGCTTTACGGACTGACGATCGCGACGGAGCGTCCGGGCCATCGCATGATGGAGCAGTGGCATCCGCTCGGGGTGGTGGGTATTATATCGGCGTTCAATTTCCCGGTGGCCGTGTGGTCCTGGAACAGCGCGCTGGCGGCCGTGTGTGGCGATGCGACGTTGTGGAAGCCTTCCGAGAAAACCCCGCTCACGGCCGTGGCTTGCGTGAAGATAGCCGAGCGGGTGTGCCGCGAGTCGGGAGTCGACCCCGCGATTTTTTCGCTCGTTTCCGGCGACGCGGCGAATGTCGGCGAGGTGCTGGCGGCGGATCATCGGCTGCCCCTGGTGTCGGCCACGGGCTCGACGCGCATGGGCCGCCGCGTGGGCGAGGTGGTGGCGAAGCGCTTCGGGCGTTCGCTCCTCGAGCTGGGCGGCAACAACGCGATCATTGTCACGCATTCCGCGGACCTGAAGCTTGCGATGCGCGCGATCCTGTTCGGCGCGGTGGGAACCGCGGGGCAGCGGTGCACGAGCACCCGGCGGATCATTGTCCACGAATCGATCGAGACGAAGCTGCTCAAGGCGCTCGTCGAGGCCTACAAGCAGGTGAAGATCGGCAACCCGCTCGACGCGGACACGCTGATGGGCCCGCTGATCGATTTCGCGGCGGTGGAGAATTTCACCAATGCGATCGCGGCCGCGCGCAAGCACGGCGGCCGGATCCTGTGCGGCGGAAAACGCCTGTCCGGCGGGGCCTATGCGAGCGGGCTGTACGTGACGCCCTGCATCATCGAGGCGGAGAATGCGTGGAGCATCGTGCAGCACGAAACCTTTGCGCCGATCCTGTACGTGATGAGCTACCGCACGCTCGACGAGGCGATCGCGCTGCAGAACGGCGTGCCGCAGGGGTTGAGCTCGGCCATCTTCACGAACGATGTGCGCGAAGCGGAGGTGTTCCTGGCTTCGCGGGGGAGCGACTGCGGAATTGCGAACGTGAACATCGGCACGAGCGGCGCCGAGATCGGCGGGGCCTTTGGCGGGGAAAAGGAAACCGGCGGCGGCCGCGAGAGCGGCAGCGACGCCTGGAAAGCCTACATGCGCCGCCAGACGGCGACGGTGAATTATTCGAAGGAGCTGCCGCTGGCGCAGGGGATCAAGTTCGGAGTCTAGGCCGTCCGAAATGCCGCTGGCCGCGGTGCCGTGACCTCCGCGCGACGGTTGCCCTTGTCTGTCGTCGTGCAGGCCTTAATTTCGCCGCATGAAACGCATTATCGCACTGGTGAGTTTGACGGTGATCTGTGTCTCCGTCTGGGCGGCGGACGGGACCCGGACCGGCATGGGCGCCGAATTTGCCCGGCTGTCGGACGAATTCATCGATGGATTCCTGGCCTGGCGTCCCCAGCAGGGCACCACGCTCGGGCTGCATCAGTACGACGGCCGGGTGACCGACCTGAGCCGCGCGTCGCTCGACCAGGAGCATGCGCGTCTGGTGAAGTACGCGAAAGCCTTCGCGGCCATCGACCACGCCGCGCTCGAGCCGGAGGCACGGCACCGCTGTCGGCTGATCGAGGCGACGATCCAGGACGAGCTGTTCGGTTTCGACAGCATGAGGAATTACACGACGAATCCGATGACCTATGCGGGGGCGGTGGACGTGAACACCTACATCAAGCGCGATTTTGCGCCGCTGGGGGAGCGGGTGAGGTCGATCATCGCCGTGGAGAAGGAGATTCCGGCGGTGGTGGCGGCGGCGCGCGCGAACCTGGAGGAGTCGCTGCCGAAGCCATACCTCGAGCTGGCGATCGAAATTGCGAATGGCGGGGCGGATTTTCTGGCAAAGGATCTGGTCGCGGCGCTCCATGGGCTGGCTGATCCGGCCCTGCGGGCGGAATTCAAGACGGCCAACGACCGGGGGATTGCGGAGCTGCGCGGTTATGCCGAATGGCTGACCAAGGACCGGCTGCCGAAGGCGCATACGCACTACGCGCTGGGGCGCGAGAAATACCAGGAGATGCTGCGCACCGGCGAACTGATCGACCTCGCGCCGGAAAAAATCCTGGAACTGGGACTGCGGGAGCTGAAACGCGAGCAGGCGGTGTTCGCCGACGCCGCCCGGCGCATCGATCCGTCGAAGCCGGCGATCCAGGTTTTCAAGGAGATCCAGCGCGACCACCCGACGGAGGCCAGCCTGATCCCGGACGTGCGCAAGCATCTCGAGATGATCCGCCGGTTTGTGGTGGAGCACGGGATCGTCACGATTCCGTCCGACGTTCGCGCGCGGACGGAGGAGACGCCGCAGTTTGCGCGGGCCGGGACTTTTGCGTCGATGGATTCGCCCGGGCCGTTCGAGACCAAGGCGACCGAGGCGTATTACTACGTGACCCCGACAGAGCGGGAGTGGACGCCGCAGCAAAAGGAGGAGTGGCTGACGTCGTTCAACTATTACACGACGGACGTCGTCACGATCCACGAGGCGTATCCCGGCCACTACGTGCAGTTCCTGAATCTCAACGCGTCGGCTGCGGGCCGGGCGGAAAAGATCTTTGGCAGCTATGCCTTCGTGGAAGGCTGGGCGCATTACTGCGAGCAGATGCTGCTGGACGAAGGGTTCGGCGCCGAGGGCGGCGCGGTGCGTGCGGCGAAGTACCGCATCGCCCAATCGGACGAGGCGCTGCTGCGCATCTGCCGGCTCTGCGTGTCCCTCAAGACCCATTGCGAAGGCATGAGCGTGGACGAGGGGGCGAAGTTTTTTGAGGAGAACTGCTATTACGAAGCGAAGCCGGCGCACGCGGAGGCGCTGCGCGGGACGTTCGATCCCGGGTATCTTTACTACACGCTTGGCAAGCTGCAGATTCTGAAGCTCCGGCGGGACTGGCAGGCGCAGGAGGGGGCGGCGTATTCCCTCAAGCGCTTCAACGACGAAATGCTGCGGCACGGAATGCCGCCGATCCGGTTGCTGCGGGAGAAGATGCTGAAGGACCCGGCCCAGTGGGGCGATGTGCTCTGAACAGGGCCTCCGCGGATGGGCCGGATTTCTGAAGAAACTGTTACGAAAGAAATTTCGCGTCGGCTTGGACCGGGCCGCTTGAATGTGGGTCAAACGTCATGAAATTCCGGCTCCTCCTGCTCCTCGTTGCGATTCCCGCTCCCTGCCTTCCCTCGCTGCACGCGGGGGATGTCATGTCCGCGACAAAATCGGAAAGGCCCGAGACCGAGCTGGAACAGGCGATGGGCAAGATGGGCAAGGCCTGGCGGCAGGTGCGGAAGGCCAACCGCGAAGGGCGGTTGTCTCCTGCCTGCGCCGACTACGTCGCGACGGTTCGGTCCAACGCCGAGCGGGCGTCCAGGATGATCCCTGCGCTCGAAGCGGAGCAGCCCGCGGGAGAGCGCGCGAAATTTCAGGCCGACTTTGAGGCGAGCATGAAAAAGCTCGTCGCCGTGCTCTCCGATCTCGAGGCCGCGCTGAAGGCGAACAACCTTCCGACGGCCTCCCGGCTCGTGGGCGAGGCGGGTGAGCTCATGAAGTCCGGCCACCACGATTTCAAGAAACCGGACGAGCCGGGCGGACGCTCGTAAGCGCGCTGCGTGTAGCACGGGGCTCCGACCCGTGAAGGTGGACTCGAGCTAAACGGGTGGGCTCGACGTTCTCCGTTGGCAGAGTCCGCCCACACGGGTCGGAGACCCGTGCCACATGCTCACGAGGATCAGATATCCCAGTGCGCGAGATCGTCGGCGCCGAGTTCCGGCGAGCCGGCCTTCGTGCGCCGCGGGCGAACGACGAGCTGGTCGCCCTTGAAATAGCCGGCCGAGCGCACGGGGACGGATTTCATGATCCAGACGTTGGATCCGATGACCGAGTGCGCGCCGATCTTCGTGTCGCCGCCCAGGATGGTGGCGTGCGCGTAGATCGTGACGTGGTCGCCGATGTCGGGGTGGCGTTTCATCCCCTTGACGGGGTCGCCGTCGGGATCCACCTCGAACGATTTTGCGCCGAGCGTGACGCCCTGGTACAGCTTGACGTGGTTGCCGATGGTCGCGGTCTCGCCGATGACGACGCCGGTGCCGTGGTCGATGAAGAAATGCGTCCCGATCGTCGCGCCCGGATGAATGTCGGTCCCGGTGCGCTCATGGCCGTACTCCGTCAGCATGCGCGGCAGCAGCGGAACGCCGATGCGGTGGAGGACGTTCGCGAAGCGCTGCACGGAAATCGAGAGCACGCAGGGGTAGGCGAGGATGATTTCCTCGACGCTGCGCGCGGCCGGGTCGCCGCGGTAGGCGGCGGTGACGTCGGTCTGGATGATCTGGCGCAGGGCGGGCAGGCGTTCGAGCGTGTCGGCCACGAGGACTTTCGCATGGGCCGCGGGGTCGCTGTGCCGCGCGAAGCGAAGACTCTTCTCGACCTCGGCCGTCAGGCGCTGGTGCAGGCCGGCGAGCAGCGCGTCGACATGCCTGGGCACATCTTTTTTCGTCAGGGCCGTCGCCTCGAAAAACCCCGGAAACATGAGGTGCATGTAGTCCGAGGCGAGGCGCTGGACCGAATCCTGCGCCGGAAGATTGACCCCATCGAGATGGTTGATGCCTCCGTGCTTCTCGTACGAATCCAACAGCGCCTGTTTGATGTGGGAGAGATCCATGGGAGGTGAACTCGAAGGCTAAAACCCTGAATTCGAAAGAACAACCTGTGACTTATGCGGGCCGCGGCGCGCACCGACCGTCGAATTTCCGATTCGAATTCAAATAAAATACATTTCGCTGCCACTCTTCGCCACCAGGGTGTCGAGGGTGAATCCGCGGGCTTTTTCCTCCACCACGGCGCGGAGCTCGCTCCAGACCTCCTTCATCCGCCGGCCGGTGCGGCCTTCGGGGCTGCTGGCAAACTCGACCAGCTCGCCATCGATCGCCTTCATGATGTCGTAGAGCGTGATCTGATCCGGCGGCCGGGCGAGCGCGTAGCCGCCCTGGGTGCCGCGCTTGCTCGTGATGAGGCCGTTTTCGCGGAGCTCGCACAGGATCTGGGCGAGGAAATTGGCCGGGATCGCCTCCGCCTTCGCGAGGGGTTCGATCTGGGTGAATCCGGCGGTGCCGTGCAGCCGCGCCATCTCGGCCAGCACGCGGCAGGCATAGTCGACTTTGGCGGAAATCTTCACGGCTCGCAGGCGGGGCGCGAAATGCGGATTGTGCCGGGGAAAAACATCAGATGACAAACTCCGTGCTTTCGGCGCGCACGACTTCCGTCGGCGGGAAAAGCATGCCGGCGGCAACCGTTGCGTGGCTTCCGGGCTCGATGAGGATGAACGAGCCGGTCAGCCGATTGGTCTCGTAGCCGTCGAAGAAGATCGGAGCGGCGGTGCGGAGGGAGATCTCCCCGATGTCGTTCAAGCCCAATCCGGGCGGCGAGGGCTCCTCCTCGAAGGTGCTGATGTTGAGGCGATGGTCGATGCCGGTGACGACCGCCTGGACGCTGTGGGTGGTGTGCTTCAGCCAGTACTTTTTCCCCGGCTGCAATGGCCGCGAATGCATCCAGCAGACGTTCGCGCGCAGATCCGAGCTCGCGCCCGGCAGATGATGGTCCCAGGCGACGATCATGTTGCCGCGGCTGACATCGAGGTCGTGCTCGAGGAGCAGGGTGACGGATTGGGGGCAAAAAGCCTCGGCGACGGGACCGTCGTAGGTGTGGATCTCCTTCACCGTGGTGATCTGCCCGCCGGGCAGGACCATCACCTTTTGTCCCGTGCGCACGATGCCGCCGGCGATCTGACCGCTGAGACCGCGGAAGTCGTGGAGCTGCGGATTGGTCGGCGTGTTCGGACGGTTGACCCATTGCACGGGCAGGCGGAAGCCATTCAGATTCCAGTCGCTGCCGATGTGGACCGTTTCGAGGTGCTGGAGGAGCGTCGGCCCCGGATGCCAGGACATGTTGGCGGACGCGTCGACGACGTTGTCGCCGAGCAGCGCGCTCATCGGGATGAATTTGACGTCCTTGATGTCGAGGCGCGGGAGAAATTTTTCGAACTCCGCGCGAATCTCAAGGAAGCGCGCCTCGCTCCAGCCGACGAGGTCCATCTTGTTGACCGCGACGACGAGGTGAGGGATGCGGAGCAGGGCGGTGAGGTAGGTATGCCGGCGGCTTTGCTCGATCACGCCGGCGCGGGCGTCGACGAGGACCACGGAGAGGTTCGCGGCGGAGGCGCCGGTGACCATGTTGCGGGTGTATTGGATGTGGCCGGGGGTGTCGGCGATGATGAACTTCCGGCGCGGGGTCGCGAAATAGCGGTAGGCCACGTCGATCGTGATGCCCTGCTCACGCTCGGCGCGGAGGCCGTCGGTGAGGTTGGCCAGGTTCACCTGCCCGCCACCGGTGATGTCGGCGGAGCGCTCGAGCGCCTCGAGCTGGTCCTCCATCAGCGATTTCGAATCATAGAGGAGCCGCCCGATGAGCGTGGACTTGCCGTCGTCCACGCTGCCGCAGGTGTTGAAGCGGAGGATGTCGACCGCCGAACGGGCGCCCGCCGCAGTTCGGAGTTCGGAGTTCGCAGTTCGAATTTCGGAGCCAGTCTCTGGTAAACGAGAGGTGGGGGCGTCTGTGGCGGGCGATGGAAAAGAGGGTGCTGACATGAGGAAAAATCAGGCCGGGTTCGAGGTCGAACGAATGAGGCCGCTGATCAATTGGCCTGAACGGACGCACCGTTCGAGGAGGGCCCGTTGCTCAGATTCGCCGATGAATTTGCCATCGACGAGAAGGTAACTCATCGAGCGCACCTCGCCGCACGAGCGACGCGCGAAGTTGAAAAACTGAATTTTTTCCGCGGCGTGACGGCTTTCCCAGCCCTCGGCGATGTTGTTCATTACGGAAACGGCAGCGCGCCGAAGTTGGTCGCAAAGTCCGAAATCGCGAGACAGCGGAGAACGGCGACAGATTCCGTAAATTTCGCTGGCGAGTTCGCGGGCGCGTTGCCACGCGTGCAGATCTTCGAATTGCAAGATATTGGTAGTCATTAACCAACGATACACGGACGAGCTGCGAACTGCGAACTTCGAACTGCGCATGTCAGAAGTAGCCCGCCTTTTTCCGATCCTCCATCGCGGCCTCGCTGGATTTGTCGTCGGCGCGGCTGCCTCGCTCGGTCACGCGGGCGGCGGCGATTTCGGTGATGATGTCGTCGATGGTGTCGGCGGGCGACTCGACCATTCCCGTGCTGATGATGTCGCCGATCGTGCGGACCCGCACGACCAGTTCGCGGACCTGCTCCGCCGGTTTCGGGGGCACCAGTTCGTTCACCGGCAGCCACTGACCCAGGCGGCGGACGCATTTCCGCCGGTGGCTGAAGTAAATCGTCGGGACGGCAAGTTTCTCGCGGCGGATGTATTCCCAGACGTCCTGCTCGGTCCAGTTGCTGAGCGGAAACACCCGCATGTTTTCGCCGGGATTCAGGCGCGCGTTGTAGAGGTTCCAGATTTCGGGGCGCTGGTTCTTGGGGTCCCACTGGCCGAAGCTGTCGCGAAAGCTGAAAAACCGCTCCTTGGCCCGGGCTTTCTCCTCGTCGCGCCGGGCGCCGCCGATGCAGCAGTCGAGGCGAAACTCCTCGATCGCCGCGAGCAGGGTCGGGATCTGGAGCCGATTCCGGCTGACTTCACCCGGCGCAGGGAGGGCGATGCCGCGGGCGATGGCGTCATCGACCGTGCGGACAATCAGGCGGGCGCCCAGCTCCCTGGCCCGGTGGTCGCGAAAGGTGTTGAGCTCGGGAAAATGGTGGCCGGTGTCGATGTTGAGGAGGGGCATCGGCAGCTCGGATGGACGAAACGCCTTTTCCGCGAGGCGAAGCAGGCAGATCGAGTCCTTGCCGCCGGAGAAAAGCAGCGCGGGGCGTTCGAATTCGCCCGCCACCTCGCGCATGATATGGATGGCTTCCGTTTCGAGATACTGGAGGTGATCGAGGTGGTAGATGGACATCGGCTTCGGAAGATCGGAATTCGGAATTGGGAATTCGGTACGGATCCGGGGGCGGCGGCGAATTCCGGATTTCGAATTCCAAGTTTCGACCCGCTGGGTCAGCCGTTCCGGCCCCAGGCCGCGTGCAGGCCGCACTCGCGTTTTTCGTCGGCCTTGGCCGGATCGAAATAATCCCATTCGTTGGGCAGGTTGTACTCCGCGAGATATTGCTCGAGGTCGGCGTCGCTGACGTGAAAGAACGGGCTGACTTTCAGCGCGCCGAAATTCGGGTCGTGGGAGACGATGTCGAGGCCGGCGCGGTTCGGGTTCTGCACGCTGCGCAGGGCGGTGAGCCAGACGACGGGGGCCAGCTCGCGCATTCCACGCTGGAAGGGCTCGAGTTTCATCTGTCGGCTGAAGCGCTTGAGGCCTTCCTCGTCGGCGAGATCGGGCAGCGGGCCATAGAGGGCGTCGCGGTGCGCGGCGGTGAGAAGCGGCAGGTACGGCTTGAGGCTGAGCCGGAGGCGCTTCGTGAGATCGTCAGCATGACGGTAAGTGGCCGGGCGGTTGTATCCATGGTCAACCCACAGGACAGGAATGTCAGGCTGGACGGAAACGGCAAGATGAAGGATGGCGGCCTCGTACGGACGGAAATTGGTCGAGACGACGGCGCGTCCTTTGCCTTCGGAAATGGCCCAGCGCACAATTTCGAGGGGGCTTTTCGCCCGCAGCTCGGCATTCCATCGCGCGATCGTTTCAGGTGTCATGAGAGGGAGTGGAATCAAACGGCCACAGGCGTTGCCGGCGCCGCTGCCTTGGCCGCCGCTTCGACGGCGGCGACTTCCGGCCAGAAGACGCGCGCGGCGAAATCGCCGAAGCGCTCGCCCGGCTGACGGCTCTCTTTCCAGCGCGAGAGCAGCGGGCGAAGCTCGGTCTCGACGTCCGCTTCCTTGATCACGTCCTTGAAAATCCGGTTGAGCCGAGTGCCGGCGGCATTGCCTCCGAGCCAGAGCTGGTAGCGTCCGGGTGCTTTGCCGACGAAGGCGATTTCCGCCATGTACGGACGAGCGCAGCCGTTCGGGCAGCCGGTGGAACGGACAATGATCTCCTCGCCGCCGAGCCCGAGTTCGCCGCCGAGTTTTTCAATCCGGTCGATCAGGCCGGGCAGCATGCGTTCGGATTCGGCGAGTGCCAGACCGCAGGTCGGCAACGCCGGGCACGCCATGGCGGCGGCGTGAAGAATCGACGCCTGCTGGTCCACCTTGACGCCGTGCGAGGCCAGCAGGGCCGTGATCGCGGCGCGGTCGGATTCCGGGATGCTGGCGAGGATGACGTTCTGATTCGCAGAGAGGCGGAATTCCACGGCGGAAAATTTCTCCGCCACCTGGCGCAGCGCGGTTTTCATCGCGTGTCCCGGCGCGTCCTTGATGCGGCCGGTCTCGACGAAGAGAGTCAGGAAAAGGCTGCCGCCGACTGCGCGATGCCAGCCGTAGAGGTCGCCGGTGGTGGTGAATTCGAAGCGGCGGATCCCGCTGAGGACGTTGTTCGCACGGCGATTGACTTCATCGTGCACCCACGCCGCGCCGCGCTCCTCGACGACGTACTTCAGGCGCGCATGTTTTCGATTGGTGCGGTCGCCGAAGTCGCGGTGAATTGTCAGCACCGCCTTCGCCACCTCGATCACGTGCTGGCGGGTGACGAAGCCGATGACATCGGCGAGACGCGGGTAGGTCTGGACGTTTCCATGGCTGCGGCCCATGCCGCCGCCGACGGCGACATTGTAGCCGAGCAACTCGTCGCCCTCGACCACGGCGATGAAGCCGAGGTCGTTGGTATAAATGTCCATGTCGTTCACCGGTGGAATGACGAACGACGCCTTGAACTTCCGCGGCAGATAAGTGGCCCCGTAGAGCGGGTCGATGAAGCCCTTGTTTGCCGGATCCTCCAGGTTGAGCTGAACGTGATCGATCCAGATCGAATGGTACGCGCCCGTCTGCGGGGCGAGCGCATGGGCGAGCTGCACGCTGTCGGCGTACACGAGCTCGCGGGCCTTGGTGTAGGCGGGGGTCGGCGAGGCGGTGACGTTGCGATTGACGTCGCCGCAGGCCGCGAGGGTCGAGAGCAGGGACTCGTTGATTTTTTTGATCAGGGCGCCGAGTCCGGACTTCAGCACGCCATGAAACTGGATGCTCTGGCGGGTCGTGACGCGGAGCGTGTTGTTGCCGTACTGGGTCGCGAGATCGTCGAACGTGATCCATTGCTGCGCCGTCATCACGCCGCCGGGGATCCGCCCGCGGATCATCATCATGTACTTTTTGCCGGTCTTGCGGAGATCACGGTCGTCCTGCTGATAAATGCCGTGGAACTTGAGAAACTGCTCATCGTCCTCCGCAAACCGGTCCGCCGCCGGGTCGTTCAGCACAGCGGCGATGGAGCCTCCCAAAGTGGGATCGCCAAGCTTCATCAATTCGTTTTTGGAAACGGGCGCGGAGGTCGTGGCAGACATGAAGGTTTATAGTTGATTAACTGACTCAAGAACTCAAGTTAAGATAATATGCTTCGTAAAGCAGGAAATGCCTCTCTCGACAGTTTGATGAGGACTGGGCGGGTGACTCTCGTCGGCGCGGGTCCGGGCGCGGTTGATCTGATCACGGTGCGTGGACAACAGGCTCTACGCGAAGCGGATGTGATTGTCTATGACGATTTGGCCAATCCGGAGCTTCTCGACCTCAGCCCGGCTGCGGCTCGCCGAATCTATGTGGGAAAACGCGCCGGACGCCATTGCATGGCGCAGGTGGCGATTGGACAGATCATGGTGGCCGAGGCGGCGGCGGGTTTCCATGTGGTGCGGCTAAAGGGCGGCGATCCCCTGGTTTTCGGGCGGGGCGGGGAGGAACTGCAGGTCCTGGCCGAGGCCGGAATTCCCTGCGAGATCGTTCCCGGCGTGACGGCGGCTTCGGCGGCGGGTGCGTCGGCGGGGATTTCCCTCACGCAGCGCGGCTCCGCGTCGGCGGTGATTTTTGTGACGGGACACGAATGCGGCGGAAAGCCGGCGGGAGAAGGCGTCGACTGGATTGCCTTGGCGCGCACGCGGGCGACGCTGTGCATTTATATGGGCACGCGGCGCATCGGGGTGATCGCGGCGGAACTTCAGAAAGGCGGGCTTCCGGGAAATACTCCGGTGGCGGTGATCGCGAACGCCACGATGCCGGAAGAGACGATCGACATCGGTGAACTGGCGTCAGTGGAGCCGCTGGCCGCGTTCGCGGCCGGGCAGCCGGCGTTGATCATCGTCGGCGAAGTCGTTCGCCTGAGGGAGATCGCCGCGGCGGCGCAGGCGAACCTGGGAATTGTCTCCTGAACCGGCCCCTCGTGACCGCGCCTCAAAAACGCCGGGTCGGGAAAATTTCTCATGCGCTGCTCGTCGACAACGGATCGCTCTCGCCGGCCGCGATCCGCCGTCACCGTCAGATCGCGCGGGCCTTGAGCCGGCGAGTGGGCCGCGTGGTCGAGCCGGTTTCGCTGCTTCATTCCAGCGCAGTGCCGGCCCAAAAACTTGGCGGACGAAAAGCGGAGATCCTCGAGCCGGCCTTGCGTCGGCGGGCGAAGGCGGGGGCGCGGCGTTTCCTGGTCGTTCCGCTTTTCCTCGGGCCGAGCCGTGCGCTCACGGGGTACATTCCCGAGTGCGTGAAGAGGCTCCGTCGAAACTTCCCCGCGCTGAGCGTGCGCGTCGCGCGGCCGCTTTCGGTTTCGCATGACGACCGTCTGGCCGCGATGACGGCGGCCGCCGTGGAAACAAAACTCACGCCCGCCTTTCTCAAGGGCCGGCGCGCGAGGGTGGCGGTGGTGGACCATGGCAGTCCGGCGGCGGCGGTCACGCGCGTCCGGAACCGGATCTCCGCCCAGGTCCGTCGCCAGCTTGGATCCCGGGTGGAAAGCGTGGCCGCCTGCAGCATGGAGCGCCGTCCGGGAGAAGCCTACGACTTCAACGAGCCGCTGCTTGAAACCCTGCTCGCACGGCGCGGCTGGAACACCGGGCCGGTGGTCGTTGCCCAGCTTTTCCTGCTGCCGGGAAGGCACGCGGGACCGCGCGGCGACATTGCGGCGATCTGCGGGCGCGCGCGCAAAAAAAACCCGGGATTGAGCATCGCCCGGACGCGGCCGATGGGCGAGCACCCGGGGCTGGTCGACATTCTCGCGGACCGTTGTTCGGAAGCGGAATGCGCGATGCCGGGTGAAGCGCGTTGAGGGCGGTGCGCCCGCCCGAGTCAGCAGATCCGCCGCTTCGGCTGCAGGAAACCGTCGTCCCAGTCGCTCATCTGCAAGGGAAGACTCCGCCAATAATACTTCAGGTCGTCGTTCTTCCAGCCCTCGTAAATCTGGTCCCACGTCAGCGGACAGTGCGGATTCAACGAGCGGTTTTCCACGGGTTCGTCGACCGGCTGGTACCGGACGTCGAGCGACAGCCGGATGCGGTCCTTGAACTGGCAGCGCAGCGCCTTGTGGATCGTGTGGCAGGGAAATGTGAGCACGTCGCCGATCTCATAGTCGCCCTCGGCCCATTCGGTTTCGTTCGGGCAGAGCGGCACGGCGAATCCGCCGGCGCCCTTCGCCGGCTGCACCGGAAGGTAGCCCTGGCGGTGCGAGGCGCGCAGGACGGTCAGCCCGCCGAGGGATTTCGGGCAGTCGCCGACAGGGAACCAGCAGGTCCAGGTGTTGGTCGTGCCCTGGATGTAGGGAAAATCCTGATGCGGCGGCGTGGGCACCATGCAGGTGTGCGGCGTGATCATCCGCGCGATGTGCCGCGGATGGACGAGCACCTCGCGGCCAAACAGCGTGCGATAGATTTCCAGGAGCCGGGGATGGTGCGGCAGGCGGTGGAAACGCTCGAGCTTCTGCACGTCGTGATAGGCGTCGGCCGTCACACCGACATCCGTGCGATGCATGTCGGTTTCCGGGACCGCGTTGATCGCATCGTAGTCGATCAATCCGCCGAGCGCATCCTGCCCCGGCTGACGCCAGCCGTACTTGTCGACGACGGCGAGCATCTCCGCGCGGAGCGGGAGAATTTCTTCCGCGGGCAGCCGCCGCTTGAAAAACAGATATCCCTCCTCCTGCGCCCTTGCGCGCAGCGCCGGCGGATCTCCGAGCAGCGGCGTCGAGTCGACAAATTCCGTCTTGTTGATCGAGCGCGGAGCGGAGGCGGGAACAGGCATGGCCACGGCGGCAAAACGTGGAGGAATTCCGGCGGTTTGTCCATGCGATGCCGGAACGCGTCGCCGCACCGTTGGGGTGGAGCGCATTGCCCCAATGCGCTGGAGCTTCGCGCCGACCTTAAACGCCGGCGGAGCGTCCAACGCGTTAAGGCCCGTTCGACGGACTCAGCGTCTGCGACAACGCGTTCCACCGTATTGACCGGTGGCAGGCGGGTCGACTGACTCAGGGCTTATGGACTGGCTGACTGATCCGCAGATCTGGGTGTCGCTGCTGACGCTGACCGGGCTCGAGATCGTGCTCGGGATCGACAACGTCATTTTCATCTCGATCCTGGCCGGAAAGCTCCCGGTTTCCCAGCAGGCCAGGGCGCGGCGGCTGGGCATGTCGCTCGCGCTCATCACCCGGATCCTGCTCCTGTGCAGCATCTCGTGGCTGATGGGCCTGACGAAGATCCTGTTCACGCTGCCGGTGGTCGACGTCGGATTCACCGGCAAGAATCTCATTCTTCTCGCCGGCGGTTTGTTCCTGATCGGAAAGAGCGTCGTCGAGGTTCACGAGAAACTGGAGAGCGAGGACGGGCACGAGACCGTGGGGCGCAAGCCCGCCTCGTTCGCGGCGGCGATCGTCCAGATCCTGCTGCTCGACATCGTGTTCTCGCTCGACTCGGTGATCACGGCGGTAGGCATGGCGAACCACCTCGGCGTCATGATCGCGGCGGTGGTGGTGGCGCTGGGCGTGATGTTGCTGTTCGCGCGGGTGATCGGGGATTTCGTGAACCGGCATCCGACGCTGAAGATGCTGGCGCTGAGCTTTCTGATCCTGATCGGCGTGACGCTCGTCGGCGAATCGCTCGGCCAGCACATTCCGAAGGGATACATCTACTTCTCGATGACCTTCGCGCTGGCGGTCGAGATGCTGAACCTGAAGCTGCGCGCGAAGACGAAGCCGGTGGAGCTGCATCAGCCGTATCGGTGACCGGAGTGGCACGGGTCTCCGACCCGTGAAGTGGAGCGCCGCCGACGGTGAACGCCGAGCGACATCGTGGTGCTCGAGCCCAGCTTCACGGGTCAGAGACCCGTGCTACACACCGATTCGGGTTGCGGCGGACGGCGATGATGGGCGGGCTGGAGCGATGGGAACCAAATACCTGCCGACCGACAAGGACCGCAAAGCGGGCCAGCGTTTTCTCCAGAAGCACCACGCCCAGTCGAAGTTCATCAAGCTGGCGGGAACGCCGCCGACGCGGAAGGCGAAGAAACGGTGAGTTCGTAGCTCGCGGAGACCGGATCCGGGAAATCGAGTCGGCGGCGCGATTTTCGATTTCCCAGATCCCGACTCGCGCCTGTGCGCCCGGCGGCAGGGCTAGCGGTATTCCTCGCCGGTGACCGCGTTGATGATCTTGAAGTTCTCCACGTGGTAATTGAGGTCGGCGCGGAAGGCCAGTTTCACGCCGTAAAGCTTTTCCACGCGCACGAGCAGCTCGGCGTCCTCGCTGCGGAGGCGCTCGAGGATGCTCGGGTGCACCAGGACGCGCAGGGAATATTCCCGTCCGTCGTTGCGCAGCTGCAGCCGCCGCGCGACGGAGGAAAGCTTCCGCTGGAGCTCGACGGACATGGTCGTGGCGCTCTTCACGATGCCGCGGCCGCGGCAATAGGGGCAGTCGGTGTAGAGGTTGGAGGAAAGCGATTCCTGCTGGCGCTGGCGGGTCATCTGGAGGATGCCGAGCGTGGAGATCGGGAGGATGTGGTTCTTCGCCTTGTCCTGGGACATTTCGGCGACCATCTTCTCGTAGATGGCGTTGCGGTGCCGGCGCTCCTTCATGTCGATGAAGTCGATGATGATCAGGCCGCCGAGGTTGCGGAGCCGGATCTGGCGCGCGGCCTCGGAGGCGGCCTCGAGGTTGACGGCGTAGATGACGTTCTTCTCGTCGCCGCCACGCGACTTGTGCGAGCCGGTATTCACGTCGATCGAGATAAGCGCCTCGGTCTCGTCGATCACGATCTCGCCGCCGGACGGCAGCGGCACCTTGCGCTGGCCGGTCTGCTCGATCTGGCGCTCGATGTTGAACCGCTCGAAGATCGGGATGCTGTCGTTGTAGAACGCGATCTTGCCCGCCGAGCGCTTTGAAATCTGCGCGACGAGCTGCTGCGTGTGGAGGTGGTCCTCCTTGTTGTCGATCAGCACGCGGTCGACCTCCTCGGTGAGAAAATCGCGGACGGTGCGCTCGACGAGATCGGGCTCCTGATAAAGGCAGGCTGGCGCGCGCTCGTTCTGCATCTTCGTCGTGATCTCCTGCCAGGTTTTTAGCAGGATGTGCAGGTCGCGGACGAAATAGCGGGCCTTTTTCCCCTCGCCGGCGGTGCGCACGATCACGCCCATGCCCTCGGGGATGGTGAGCTCGTTGATCAGCTGCTTGAGGCGCTTGCGCTCCTGCGGGTCCTCGATCTTCCGGGAAATTCCGCAGCCGTCGCTGAAGGGCGTGAGGATCAGGTAGCGTCCGGGAATCGAGAGGTTGGTCGTGGTGCGCGGGCCCTTGGTGCCGATCGGGCCCTTCGTGACCTGGATGACGATGTCGGTGCCGGGCGGGTAGAGGCCGGGGATGTCCTTCACCGTCGGCTCGGCGCCGCGGGCGGGGGCGTTCTTTTTCTTGTTCACGCGCACGACCTCGACGGACGAGTCGGCGGCGGCGGGGAGCATGTCCCAGTAGTGGAGGAACGCGTTCTTGGTGTAGCCGATGTCGACGAAGGCGGCCTTCAGGCCGGCGTCGAGATTCTTGATGCGGCCCTTGTAGATGCCGCCGACCATCCGGTTGTCGGACTCGCGCTCGATCTCGAACTTCTCGAGGCGTCCGTCGACCAGCAGGGCGACGCGCTTTTCCAGCGGTTCGGAATTGATGATGAGCTCCCGGTACGAGCCCTTGTCCTTCTGGAACACTGCGAGAATCTTCTGGAGGAACGGACGCTGCTGGGCGCGTTGTTCGGCGCCGGCCCTCAGTTCGACGGCGGTGACGGGCTTCGCGTCGAGCGAGGCGGGAGGGTTGACGAGTTCGGCGTCATATTTTTGGGCGACGTCCTGTGGGGCGCCGGGGCTGGGTTGCGATGAATCGCTCATGGTGGGTGTCGTGGGTTGTGATCACGGCGGTCCCGGCTGTGGTGGTTGCGGCGCAGGAAATTCCGGCAGGGCGGTCGGTAGCGCGAAGAAGTGATTTCATATGAAATCCTTCCTGAAGCGATAGACGCTCTGGACCAGTCCTTGCAGCAAGCAGCAACTGAGCACGAAGGAACCGCCGTAGCTGATAAAGGGAAGCGGTATGCCCGTGATGGGCACCAGCCCGATGGTCATGGCCATGTTCACGAACACATGCACTGCAAACAGCACCGTGACGCCGAGAGCGAGCAGGGTGCCGTAGCGGTCCCGGGCGAGACCAGCGATGCGAATGCCGTTGAACAGGACCAAGCCGAAGAGGCCGAGAACCGTGAGACTTCCCAAAAATCCTTTTTCCTCGGCGATGACCGAGAAGATAAAATCGTTGTGCGCGACCGACCGCGGCAGGTAGCCCAGCTGGGCCTGCGTGCCCTCGGTCCAGCCCTTGCCGGCGAGTCCGCCGGAGCCGACCGAGATGAGCGACTGGCGCTGGTTCCAGCCCACGCCCATCGGATCGACCTTGTCGGGCCAGACAAATGAAACGATCCGGTTACGCTGGTAATCGTGGAGCGGAACCCAGGAGCGCGCCTCGTAGTTCCCCTTGTCGCTCATGTACGAGTAGCCGTGCTCGTCCATGAAGTTCTTGTAGTTCACCGTATCCCAGGCGACGACCCCAAGAATCAGCAGAAAAGCCCCCAACGCGGCCGCGAAAAAGCGCGTCGAGAGCTTGGAGACATAGAGCATGGAAAAGACCATCGGGGGCAGCACGATCGCCGACTTCAAGTCGGGTTGTCTCAAGATCAAGAGCATGGGTGCACCCACGGCAAGGGCCAATTTCCCGAGGACCCCCAGCGACTGCCGGACGGTGCCGACCTCCGACCGGATCAGCAGGCTGGCGGTCATCAGGAGCACCGCGATCTTGGCGGTTTCCGAAGGCTGGTAGGAAAAGAAGCCAAGATTGATCCACCGTTGCGACCCATAGACCTCGCTTCCAATCCCGGGGAGCAGCACGAGCACGAGCGGCACGAGGCAAAGCGCGTAGAACCAATGGGTCACGCTGAGCCAGAAACGATAGTCCACCAGCGAGACGCCCACATAGATCGCCGCGCCGGCGGTCAACCAGACGAGCTGGGTCATCCAGTTGACGCCATGGACCGAGTACTGCGCGCTGTAGATGAAGGCGACGCCGAACAGGCTGAGCCCCGCGAGCGCAAACGGGCTGATCCAATCCCACCGTCCGCGCGTCGTCAGCTTGAAGACCGCGATGTAGTCGGTGGGGGAGGGGAGGTTCACAGGGAAGACGGGACTTCATCCGGCGTCACCTGGGGGATGAGGTCTGCAGCCGCTTCGCCCACGGCTTCCTCGTTTTCATCGAGGTACTCGGCGTTGGCCAAGCCGAGCAGCGTCCAGAAAATCACGGCCCCCATCGGCCCCTCCAGCACGACCCCGAGGCAGGCCGCCGAAAATATCACCCAAATGCTGCACCAGGGCGCTGCCTCCGCCGGTCCCATTCGGATCGCCCGGCACGTCCGCCGGGCGACGATGGCCAGGACGACCACGAACGCGGCGAGCCCAACGATTCCCATACGCGCGAAAATCGTCAGCAGAAAGTTGTGCGGGCTGCGTGTCGCGAACTCCTCGGCGCCTTCGGCATAGTATTCTCGCGCAAACCGGTCGGCGAGGTTGTAACCGAACCCGAGGCCGACGATCGGGTTGCCTTCCATTGTTTCGTTGAACACCGCCTGCCACCACACCCGGCGAAATGTATTGTTGTCCCCCTTGTTCAAGCTGTCGGCGCTTTCGTAGACCCGCTGTCCGCGAAAATCGACGAGGGAGAGCGTCCGCTCATAAAGCCCATATGTCGGAGTTTGCTTGAACGGGATATTCATGATCGTGGCCCCAATCAGGATCAGCAGGATCGCGGTCGCTCCGGCCGCCGCCTGAGTCACGGCAAAGCGCCAGCGTCCGCCGAGGGCCAGCCACGCCGTCGCCACCAGCAGCCCGAGCATCGACGCCCGGTTGTTCGTCGCGATCGCGCCGGCTGCCAGCAGCAGGCTGGCGGCGATGTTCCGGATCCGGCCTTCCGCCTCGTAACGCAGGAAAAAGAGCACGGCCCCGACCGCGAGGAAGGTGCCCACCAAGTCGCCCTTGTAATAGATCAATGGGACGCCGCGGACGGTTAGGACGCTCAGGAAAAATTCCGGATAACGCTCATAGAGCTCGTAAAGCGGAAGGAGGATGAGGCAGCCCGCGAGGATGACGTTGCGGAGGAACCGACGGCTGCGCGGATCGCGTCCGGCTTCCTGGGCCAGGAAAAAAAACGCCGCATAATACACCATCGCGAGATCGCGCAGCGCAAGGAATCCATGCGTGCTGAGATCGAACCCGCCGCGGACCACACCCAGCGCAATCCAGCCAATGATCGCGAAGTTCAACGGGCCCCGGCGCAAGGGAAGCTCCCCCCGAAATGCGCTTTGAACCGCCACCACGGAACCACACACAAGGATCACAAATTCCGCCGGGAGGATCGGCAGCAGGCTCGAGACCGAGAGTTGAGCGAAGCCGCGGTTGCCGACGATGTAGCCGAGGAGCGCGATGCCGAGCAGGATCGTGTTGAGCGAGTGTGCCGACCGCTGCACCACCATCAGGCCGACCAGCATGGCGCCCAAGGCCGGCCATAAGAATTCCTGGTCCGCTACGGTTCGCCCGAACCAGACGGCGAGGATGACTCCGATCGCGACCACAATAAACTGCCGGGGGCGCGGATTCATGCGCTTTCACCTAGCCGGCCAAACATCGAGAATAACAGCCACTTCACTTTTCTCGCGCAGATATAGAGTCTAATCAAGGGCGCATGTCCGAACCGCGCCTGCCCCGCGAGCCACCATCCCGGCGGTCGGCGGCGCCAGTCAATCATGGCGATCAAGACCTGGCCGGTCGTCAGGGTAGGACACAGTGCGGCCCGGTGTTGCTCTCGCAGCTGGTCCGAATGGGGGAGTTTCCCGAAAACCTCAGCTTCGCTGCGACTAGGGGCGTCGACGAATGCCCGAAAGCCGCCGATCACGACGGCGGCCACTTCGGCCATTGGCGCGGAGTTCAGCTCCGGCCCGAGGCTGATGGCCCGGCGCGCGAAGGCCATGATGCCCTCATGAAAAAGCGGGCTGCGTTCAGGGGTCGCCATCGCGTCGTCGAGTACCGGCGCGGAGCGATTGTCGGCAGCGGGAGCGTAATCGAGGACCTGTCCGTGATCCGCCTTGGTCATGATTTCGAGCAGCACGCAATGCGTGACCACACGCCGAAGCGGTAGCGGACAAAATGAATTGAAATAGCCGACCTTGTTCTCGTCGAGTACACGCGAATTCAACCCAAGGTAGAAGCCAGTCAACACGGGCGTTGCTCCGCCATCGGCCAAGGCGGCGGCGATGGCCCGCTGGGACGTTCCTCTCCAGCCGGTGTCGACCAGCCCGCAACGCGGACCAGCTTTCCCGATTTCCTGGCGGAGGTAATTTCGTGCGCGAAGAGCCCTACCGGCGAGGGCTCGTTCGATCGTCGGACGCCGCGTGGAATCACCCAGCCAGTCGGCCAATGTCGCGCGCTCCGCCGGCGCGAGATTGCGCTTCCATTCTGATCGCGGCAGCCAGGACGGGGCCATCATGTTGGTTTCGTCGACCCCAAGGTTGGCGAATGCATGTGCGGCCGAGTGGAATGCGACCGGCGGAGCCGCCAGCATTCGCCAGTCTGAAAGAGGATCGAGCGGATCGACCCCCGCGAGGGCAAGGCGCGATACGTGCAGGTAATGCAGCCGAACCGGCCGCGGCCGGGTGGATTGGATTTCCGCGGCAATCCGGAGAAAAATCCATGCGTCGCGGGAAAGGAAAAAAAGATCCCCGATATTGCGTCGCTCCGCCTCCGCTAGGACCCATTCCACGAATGCATGGAAGAGCGGGCCGGCCACGTCCGCGCCCGTTTCCCAAAACGAGCGCAGAACCGGATCACCGGAAGTTTCGACGGGCTGGTCGAGTCGGGCGAGTCGCGCCGCACCGGCGAGCAGCGAACGCCAACCGGGCGCGAGACGATTCGTGCCGCGCAGACTTCGCTCGCGCGCCGTCAATTGTGCCGCGGTCCGCGGCTGCGCGTCGATCCCGAGCCGCCGGGGGAGCAGAATGTCGGCTTGGGCATGGTCGCCGTGGTGTGTCCAGTTTTGAAATTCCACCCCCAAGTCCTTCCGGATTCTTCCAAAGAGTGCTCCTGTGCCTCCCTTGGTGAGGCCCGCTTCGCTCGAAACATAGAGCAGGTCGCCGGTTTCCCAAAATCCGGCGCGGCGGAGCCAGTCCTGGATGACGCCCGCTGGAAGATACATATCGGAAATAAAAAGCACGCGACCGGCGCGCTTTCGCGCGGCGCGGACTTCCGGAAGCATCCATCCGACCGGTTGAAGTTCGGCGGTTTCCACGTTGATCTCGATGGTTTTCGCCTCCTGCGCCGCCGCGTCGCTCCATTGGTAAACTGCGGCCAGCTCGCGATAGATCGCCGACAAGGTGACCTCTCCATGGGGAACTTGGCTCCGCGCTCGGCGCTCGGCTTCGATGCGTCGATGGGCGAACGCCGCGCGGTCTGCGATGATCCCGGCCTCGCGGAGGCGCATGCCGGAGCTCGCAAACACGTCATGCGGCGCAGCGCGGCGGCGAATCAGCAACGTGTCGAATACATCGAAGCTGATCAGTCGCATGCTCAATCGCGGACGGAAAGAGAAAGCAGGTTCGGGGACAGCGCCACGCGACGCCCTTCCTTCCAACCGAATTCACCGATGCACGCGAGGCGCGGCTGCACACGGCTCAAGCGGAGAAACCACCAGCGCAGCGTGGAGCGGCCCGGGAGAAACCAAAGACGGGGACGCAGGCAGAATTCCAGCGGACGGGCCGCCACCAGCCGCAATCCCGCGTGCGCGAGGAGGTAGTCGATGCTCTCAACCGTAAACGACGTCTCGTGGGTGTAATCGAGGTAACGCCAGTGATTCGACAGCGGGGAATTCGCGTTTGGTGTCGTGCACAGAAGGCGACCGCCGGGAGTCAGGGCATCCCGGATCGCCTGCAGCAGGCGGCGGTCATCTTCCCGCGGCAGATGCTCCAGCACGTCCATCATCAGCACCAAGTCGTATTCCACGGAGTGCGGGCGCAGAAATTCCGCGGAGTCTTCCACGCGCTGCACGTCAAGCCCCCGTCCCTTGGCAAAGGTGACTTGGGCCGCATCGGTGTCGATCCCGGCAATCCGCGTGTAACCGAGGTCGCGCAGCCATTCGAGCGCGTAGCCCCGCCCGCATCCGACATCGAGGATTCGAGCCGCGCGGCTTTCGGGCAGATGGGGCCGAAGCCAGTTTTCAAACAGGAGACGGAGGTTCCGGTCGTGCTCGGGGGTGTCAGAATGAAATCGCGCGTAGTGTCGGGAATACTCCCAGTCCATGCGGTCAGCGTAGGTCCCGCGTGGCCGAGGGCCGAGCGTAATATTCGGACCTGGCGCGAACGCCGCCTTGCTTGCCCTGTGCCGGCGGCGCGGTTGAATGGGCGGGTGCCAGCGGTTTCGGTCATCATGGTTTTCCATCGCGATACGCCCCACCTGCGTCCCGCGATTGCGAGCGTTCTCGGCCAGACGTTTCGCGACCTCGAGCTGGTGCTGGTCGACAACGGCACGGGTCTGCCCCCGCAAACACTGGGTCCGCTCGGTGACGACCGCCGAATCCGCTGGGTTCGCCTCCCGCGGAATGAAGGAATTCCAACTGGCCACAATGCGGGAGTCGCTGCGGCCGCGGGCGGATTCTGCGCGCTGCTGGACTACGATGACCTTGCGCTGCCCGGGAGAATCGAGGCGCAGGTGACGGCATTGCGGGCCGATCCGAACCTGGCCCTCGTATCGAGCTTCGCCGAAAAAATGGACGAGATGGGGCGCCCAATCGGACGCGTTTTCTGCCTGCCCGATGCGGAGGACCATCTTCCATATTCGCTCTATGCCGCACCGGTCATCACGCCCGCCGCAATGGGACGGCGTGAGGTTTTTCTCTCACATCCATATCGGCCCGCATTCCCCTTTGCGGCGGATCTGGATTTCCAGTCGCGGCTCGCGGAACACGCGTGCATGGGAGTGCTGCGCGAAGTCCACGTGAAATACCGGGTTTATCGCACCCAGACCACCCAGGATAAATCGTCCGCGATCGTGCGCAGCCGGTGCATCATCAGCCTGCTGGCGGCCCGCCGCCGCAATGGGCGGCGGGAGGGGCTCGATGACCTGATCACGCTGGGCGGATCGATGAGCGCCGCGGCTTTCTGCGCTCACTTGTGCGGGCTCGCGAGCGCGGAAGGATTCGCGGAATTGGCGGCGTATTTCGCGCGGCGGATGCTCGCGCTGCAACGCTCGCCGATAACGGCGATCAAATCCTTGCGCCTCTTCGCCACGGCGCGGAAACAGGCTGCCCCGGCGGACCGGAAGAATATCACGCGGATGTACCTGTCTGGGCCGGTGCGCGCGCTGGGTGTGGGTCCGGCTTGAAGAAATAATGCCGGGCCAGCGTGCGGGTCAGGATCCAGGGAACGACCGGGCTGACGAGCAGCCAGCGCGCCAACCATCCCGATCCGAGCTTCGCCGCGCCGAGGCAGCCGATGACGAGAACCGCCGCGGTGGAAAGATCGACCGGCGCGCAGGCGCGTTCGCGGCGCCCCGCCAGCAGCATGGTGTGGTAATACGCCGCGACGAGCGTGGCGACGCCGAAGCATCCGGCCGGCAGCAGCCATTTCAACGCCTCGACATACTTGACGCTGATGAGCGGTCCGACCAGCCGAGAGGCGAACGCGGTGATTACCGCCAGTGCGCCGAGTGCCACGACGGTGTAGGCCAAGGCGACCAAGTCGACCCGGCGCGCAAGGGTCGAACGCGCGGTCTCCGGTCCGTCGCCCAAGGCGAACAGCCCTGGCTGGACGTATTGCATGGCGGCGGTTCCCAGCATCGACGCGACGATCATCGCCGCGCCGCCGGCGAGCGTGAAGTAACCGGCTTCGATGTCGCCGAAAAACCAGGCGACAATCCAGCGGTTCACGCCTGTCAGCGTCCACAACGCGAGGGTCAGCGCCACAAATAACGGACCCTCGTACACTGCCGTCAGGGTCCGGGCGGGGATTTTTTTGCCTACGCCGGCCACGATGATCCCGCCGAGGGCCCAGGCGCCGGCGGCGGCCATGATGAGCGCATGCACGGTGAAGCCCGCGAGCAGCGCCACCGCGGCGCCGTTCGCGGCGGCGTAAAGCAGGGGAGGGAGGAAGGACCGGCTGAGCGAACCGCTCGCGGCCACAGCGCAATCCCGCCAGTGCGCACGTTCCGCTTGGAGCGCGCTTTGCGCCAGGGCTCCGAGCGAAAGGAGAGCGGCGGAAATAAACAGCGCCGTTCCGATCAGGAGCGGACTGATGTCGGTGGTCCTGGCCATCGCGATCCCGGCGCCCAAGGCCAGCAGCACGAGCCAAACCAGCCGGCGAGTCCACGCTGCGAGGATTTCGTGGGTCATGCCCGGACGGTCATTCGCAGCGGCCCAGTTGCGTCCGACGAACTTGAGGAGACCTGCATGAACCACCCACATTCCCATCGGGGCAAACGTCAGAAACACGCCGTAAAAGCCAAGAGTGGCGGGCGGAATGAGGTGCGAGTTGAGCTTCACTGCGGCCAGTCCACATCCAAGCCCGATGCCCTGCGACAGCAGGATCGGGATCAAACGCAGCCGTGAGGAAGCAGACAGGGAAGGCATGCCGGCGGCGAATTTCTGCATGGCCGGCGCGGCGGCTGCAAGCCGCCGGTGCCGCGCCTCGCGTTGTCACGCGCGACGCGACGACGGCCGCGCGCCGCGGGTGGAACGTATCGCCCTCAACGCGGCGGGCACTCGGTCGACCGCCAAGGTTCGTTTAAATCCCAGCGCATTGAAGGCAACGCACTCCCCTGGTGTCACGGATTACGTGACCTCAGCGTTTCGCGGTTGGTGCTTTCCCGCGGGAGGCCCTTTCGCTTGGATTCAGCGATGTCCGCGCCTCCATTGCCCGAAGTGCTGCATTATGTCGGCTACGACGAGGATCGCGGCGGAATCCTCGCAGTCGTGCGCGCCCTTTCGGCGTCGCCGTTGTTTTCCTCCCGGCTCGGCGTAAATCCGGGATTCACCCAGCGGGGAACTCCTGGAATCGCCACGGTGGAATTTCCGGCTGTACGCGGCGAGCGCATCGGTGGCTGCGATGTGTTTCGCGCGCGAAGCGTGGCGCGCCAGGTGCAGGCATGGCTCTCTGCCGATGGCCGCCGCGTGTTTCACGGACACTCGCGGGCCGGATTGGTCGTCGCGCTCTGGCTGTGGAAATGGGGTGATCAACGCGTCGTGGTCAGCGTTCACTGTTATGGACGACACCGCTGGTTTTACCGCTGGGCGGCGCGGCGGTTGGGGGGATCTTTGTTCTGGCTCAGCCCAGAGATGAAACGGTACTACGGGCTTTCACCCGTTTCATGGGAACGATGCATTCCGGGATGCATTCCCCCGAGGTCAGCACCCGTGGCGCGCCGGGTGGCCGGCGATCCCATCCGCCTCGGCGGCGTTGGCTCGCTGGTGCGCTGGAAGAACTGGGGCCTGGTGCTCGAGGCGCTGGCACAGCTGCCCGCCGACGTGCGCGAGCGCTTCCGTTTCAGCCAGATCGGCGGGACTGATGGATCCTCCGATTCCGAAAAATATGCGCAGGAACTGGTCGACCTCACGAGGCAGCTCGCCTTGGGCACTGTGGTCGAATGGCGCGGGGTTCAGGGTTCGGCGGACGGCTTGCTCGCTGAAATCGATTGTCTCCTGATCGTTTCGACCAACGAGCCATTTTCAATCGCGATGATCGAGGCATGGCAAATGGGGGTGCCCGTGTTGGCGGCCGATTCCGGCGGGGCCAGAGATGCGGTGAGCCCCGGAAAGACCGGATGGCTCTTCCGCACGGGCGCCGCGGCTTGCCTGGCGCGTGCGCTGGCGCGGCTCGCGGCCACGGATTGCCTGGCGCAGGTGCGCATCGAGCCCGGCGACCTTCAGCCCTTCACCAGCCCGATGGTTGCGGCGCAGTGGGCGAAGGTCTACGCGTCTGTGCTGTCACCCCAGCGACCGCAGCGCTGAGCGCAGCGCTGCGAGATGGCGTTCAAGCGTGAAGTGCGCGAGGTAATGCGCACGCAGGAGGCCATGCGGCGCGCCGGTCCGCCGGCGTGCGGAAATGATCTCGGCAATCTGCCCGGGCTGGTCCGCGTCCACGTACCAGACAAAGTCCGCGGGCAGCATGTTGGGAATCGCGCGCCACCGCGTGGTCACGATGGGAACATCGTGCGCCATCGCCTCGATTAGCGAGAGTGGCTGTCCCTCGTGCGGATACCGTGTGGGAAAACAGAAAAGATCGGCCGACGAAAAAAGCGCGCGTTTTCCGTTTTCGTCCACGACGCCGGCATGCTCGACAAGCCCGCGATCAAGTCGGGAGATGCGCTCGCGAAAGGCGCGCTCGTCCGGCGCGCTTGCAAAACTTCCGGCCACTACGAGATGGACCGAACCGGGTTCGCGAGCTTGTTGGATTTCCACCGCGGCCAGCGTGTCGAGGAGGCCTTTCTCCCGGCTGCCCAGCCCGATGAAGCGCACTTCACAGCGCCCCGCCGGACGCGGTGCGGAGGGAGGCGCGAATGGGAGTGGATCGCCGACACCGTTGGGCACGACTTCAATTCGACGTGGCGCGAGGAGTTTCGCATCGGCGGCGAGCTCAGCATCGAGTACGAGCGAAAGTTCCGCCCGGCCGAGCAGCCAACGGGTGATCCAGCGCTCGGGAGCCGTGGCCGAAGTTTGCAGCCACGTTCCCAGCCCCACCGCATGCCAATGCAGGACGAGTCCGCGGAAGAACGGCCGGCAGAGCAGGATGACGGTCCAGTCACGGTAAAGCGCGCCGCGTTTTCCGGGGGCGGGAACATAATAGAAGAAACAGGGACCGTGACGCAGCCGGAGGCGTAGGGCTTGACCGCAGGCGGCGAGCAACCGGACGAATTTTCCCGGACGCCAGCGGCCGATGTCGGCGGCGTCGCGCGAAAGCTGCGGGTTGACGTGCAGGATTTCGATTTCGCGATCGCCGCGGAGGCCCTCCACCATCGCCTGGACCATTGCGCTCTGTCCGTGATGCGGCGGCGGCGTATGCGCGAAGACCAGCAGTTTGATCAGAGGGTTGAGCTTGGCGGCGGGAGGCAACGCTGCAGCGTTAGGGGATGGGCACACTCACCGCAAGCCGCCAGCCGACCCGGTTCGCGCGGGCACTCCCGGCGGCTGCATGCGCCCTCGCTGGTGCAACGGTGTTCCAGTTCTTCGGCAACGCGACGCGCGGCTATATCGACACGGCGTCGTTGTTCTATTGGTGGGGCCGGCAGTGGTTCAATCCCCAGTCGGAGACGGAACACGGACTCCTCATCGTCCCCCTTGCCGTCGGGCTGATGGTCAGGAACCTGCGGTTCGGAGTTCGAAATTCGAAATTCGGAATTCGAAATTCGGCTTGGATCGGTGTCGTTGCGATGATCGGCGGGCTCGCGCTTCACGTGCTCGGTTTCGCGGCGCAGCAGACGCGGCTGTCGATCATTGCGCTGCTGGTTTTTGCGTGGGGCGTGCTGCGCTTCGGCGGCGGACGGCGGTGGGGCGACGCGGCGCGGTTTCCGCTGGGTTTCCTCGTGTTCGCGATTCCGTTCAACGCGCTCGATTCGGTCGGCTTCTGGCTCCGGCTGTGGGTCATCAAGGCGAGTGCCGGCCTCGCGCACGCCGCGGGCATCGGCGTGCTGCAGAGCGGGACGCAGCTCGTCGCCCCCGACGGCAGTTACCAGTACGACGTGGCCGCCGCGTGCTCGGGCGTGCGTTCGCTGATGGCCCTGCTCGCCCTCGCGCTCCTGACGGGTTACCTGAATTTTGGCTCCTGGCCGCGGCGGACGCTGCTGTTCCTGCTCTGCTTTCCGCTGATTTACCTCGGCAATGTGCTGCGCATCACGTCGATCATCTTCGCGGCGCACTGGCGGGGACAACGCTGGGGCGAAGGCGCGCACGATGTCATGGGCTGGGGCGTGTTCGTCGTGGTCCTCGGCGGACTCCTGCTCGCGGTGAAAGGGATCCAGCGCTGGTGGCCGGAGCAGAGTCCTCCATCAAAGGACACTGCCGATCAGAGTGGCGCAGGCATCCTGCCTGCCCCCGGCGGAAACGCGAAGACACAGGGGATGACTGCGCGGCGTTTCGTTTTTGCGGCGGCGGCGGTCGTCGGCGCGGCGGCCGTCGCCGAGATGCTCTTCCTCTCGCACTTGAACGCGCTGCCGCCGCGCGGACGGGTGGGAGTCAGGCTGGCGGCCGATGGGCGGAACCCGGTGGACCTCCCGGTTTTTCTCGGCACCGAATGGATCGGGCGGCGGGCAGAGGTGAGCCCGGTCGAGCGGGAGATCCTGCCGGCGGACACCGGTTACGCCCGCCGGGATTATGTCGCGGTGGCGGACGCGCGGCAGCGGGTGTTCCTGTCGGTGGTTTTGAGCGGGCGGGACCGGACCTCGATTCACCGTCCGGAACTCTGCCTCGTCGGGCAGGGATGGTCCATCGACGGAACCGCGGGGCATCGCTTCTCGTTTTTCGGAAATGCGGGCGGCGATTTTCCGGCGACACTGCTGCGCGTCCGACGGGAAATTCGCACGCCGGCCGGAGTCGTCGCG
>JAQGON010000022.1 GCA_028293565.1 Verrucomicrobiota bacterium
CCGGAAAGGCGACCTTGGCGCCGAGTGCCGCCGGGTAGCCGAAGCCCATGGCGCCGAGACCCAGCGAGCTGATGTAGCGGCGGGGCTCGTTGAACCGGTAAAACTGCGCGGCCCACATCTGGTGCTGACCGACGCCGGTCGTGATGATGGCGTCGCCCTTCGTGAGTTCGTAGAGCGCGGCCACCGCCTCCTGCGGCTGGATGTGCTTGCTGGGCTCGTAGCGGAAGGGGCTTTCCTTTTTCCACGTCGCGATTTGAGCGTGCCAGGCGGAGGTGTCCGGCGCCTTGAACCTGCTGGAAGCGGCGAGGGCGTTGAGCCGCTCGAGCGCGGGGCGGACGTCGCCGACGATCGGCAGCAGCACGCGCTTGTTCTTGTTGTGCTCCGAGGCGTCGATGTCGATGTGGACGATTTTCGCGTTCGCCGCGAACTTGCCGGTGTCGCCGGTGATGCGGTCGTCGAAACGCGCCCCGACGCAGAGCAGCAGGTCGCATTGGTCCACCGCCCAGTTTCCATAGGCGGCGCCGTGCATCCCGAACCACTGCATCGAAAGCGGATGGGATTCCGGGAAGCCGCCGAGTCCCATCAGCGTGGTCGCCACGGGCACATTGGTCTTCTCGGCAAAGGCCTTCAGTTCGTCGTGGGCGCCGGAGGAAATGATTCCGCCGCCGGCGTAGAGGACGGGTTTCCGCGCGTCGGCGATCAGCGCGAGCACCTGCTTGAGCTGCTCGTCGGAGGCCACCTCGGCGCCCGTGGCGTAGGCGTTGCGGAACTCGATCGTCGCCGGAAACACCGGCTGGAATTTCGCCTGCTGCACGTCCTTGGGCAGATCGATGATCACCGGGCCTGGACGGCCGGAACGGGCGAGATAGAACGCTTCCTTGAAGATGCGCGGCAGTTCATGCACGTCCATGACGAGGTACGAGTGCTTCACGATCGGGAGCGTCATCCCGTAGAAGTCCGTCTCCTGAAACGCCATCTTGCCGATGTATTTGGAGTAAACCTGGCCCGTGATGGCCACGAGCGGGACCGAGTCCATGTAGGCGTCGGCGATGGCCGAGACCAAGTTCGTCGCCCCGGGGCCGCTGGTCGCCATGCAGACGCCCACCTTGCCGGTGGCGCGCGCGTAACCTTCGGCGGCAAACGAGCCGCCCTGCTCGTGGCGCGGGAGAATCGTGCGGATCTTGTCCGTGCGCGCGAGCGACTGGTGCAGCTCCTGCGACGCGCCGCCGGGATAGGCGAAAATGACGTCGACACCCTCGCGGATCAGGCATTCGACGACGGCGTCGGAGCCCTTCATTTCGGGGCCGATCTCGGCCTTGGGAAACGCGGCAGGGGAGGTGTGGTCTTTTTTCATGGCGAAAAGCGGACGGAAAGGGCCGCGAGATAACACAAATTTGGCGCCAGGAGGCAAGCCGGGTTTAGGGGAGGGAGCGCCCTCACTATTTGGTTGGCGGTCCCCGGGGGCCAAACCACGTTGGGCAGATGATCAAGGTGCTCTTCATCGGGGACATCGTGGGGCGCCCGGGACGGGACATCGTCAATGAGCGCCTCGAGGGCATCCGGCGCGAGCATGCGATCGACTTCGTCATCGCGAACGGCGAGAACGCCGCGGCCGGCGCCGGGATCACTGGTGTGATCGCGAAGTCGCTGCTCACCGCGGGCATCGACGCGCTGACCCTGGGCGACCATGTCTGGGACCAGCGCGGCTGGGAAAACGAGATCGCGCAGATCGAGCACGTCTGCCGGCCGGCGAACCTCCCGGCGTCGAACCCGGGGTGGGATCATCTCGTGCTCGAAAAACGCGGCTTTCGCGTGGCCGTTTTCACCGTGCTCGGGCGCACCTACATGGGGCTGAAGGCGGAATGCCCTTTTCTCGCCTCCGACCGGATGATCGAGCGGCTGAAGGGGCAGGCCGACGCGATCGTCGTCGAGATCCACGCGGAGGCGACGTCGGAGAAGCAGGCGCTCGGCTGGCATCTGGACGGACGCGTGACGGCGGTGGTGGGAACGCACACCCATGTGCCGACCGCCGACGCGCGCGTCCTGCCGAAGGGGACCGGTTATATTTCGGATGTCGGGATGACGGGGCCCTACCAGAGCGTGCTGGGCCGCGAAATCGAGCCGGTGGTGGCGCGGTTCATCGACGGCATGCCCCGCCGCTTCGAGGTGGCGACGGAGGATGTGCGGCTGTCCGGCGCGCTGATCGAAATCAGCCCGGCGATGGCGCGCGCGGAAAAGATCGAGCTGCTGACCGTCAGGAAGTGAGCGGCGCCGCGGGGCTAGGCGTTGATCACGCCGGCTTCGAGATAGGATCCGAGGTGGCGGTAGCGTTCGTAGCGCATGGCGACGAGCTGCTCGGGTGCGAGGCCGCGGATATCGTTGAGGTGTTTCTGGAGCGCGTACTTCAGCGCCGATCCCGCCTGCGCAGGATCGTTCTGGGCGCCGCCAAAGGGCTCGGGCAGGACCTCGTCGACCACGCCGAGGCCTTCCAGCGTCGCGGCGTTGAGCTTCAGCGCTTCGGCCGCCTTCGGCGCCGCCGCGCGGTCCTTCCACAGGATCGCGGCACAGCCTTCGGGCGAAATCACGGAATAATAGCTGTTCTCGAAAATCAGCACGCGGTCGGTCACGCCGATGCCCAGCGCGCCGCCGGATCCGCCCTCGCCGACGACGATCGCAATCGTCGGGACGCGCAGCATCGCCATTTCACGGAGGTTGACGGCGATCGCCTCGGAAACATGTCGGGCCTCGGATTCGACGCCGGGATAGGCTCCCGGCGTGTCGATGAACGTGATCACGGGCAGCCGGAACCGCTCGGCCGTCTTGAACAGCCGCAGGGCCTTCCGGTAACCCTCGGGCTGGGGCATGCCGAAGTTGCGGAGAATGTTTTCCTTCGTGTCCCGGCCTTTTTGCTGGGCGACGATCATCACCGACTCGCCGTTGAAAAAGGCCGTCCCGCCGATCAGGGCGCGGTCGTCGCGAAACTGCCGGTCGCCGTGCAGCTCCTGGAAGCCCTCGAAAATCATCCCGATGTAATCCAGCGCGTACGGGCGCTTCGGATGGCGGGCGATCTGGACGCGCTGCCATGGCGTCAGGTTGGAATAGATCTCCCGCTGCGCCTGCTCGATTGTTTTTTCCATCGCCCGCACCTCGGCGGAAAGGTCCAGGTTGTTTTCGAGCGATTTCTGATGGAGCGAGTCCAGTTCCTTGGTCAGTTCGCGGAGAGGCTTCTCGAATTCGAGCACGTACGCCGGCTTTTCCATCCCGAAAAACTACCGGCGCGGGAAGGGAGGTGTCAACGGACGCGGATGGTGGAGCGCGTTGCCCCCAACGCGCTGGGGACGTGAGCGGACCCTGACGGCCCAGCGGGCGGCCAGCGCGCAGAAGGCCCGTCTGACAAGCTCAGCGTTCGCCCCGCCGCGTTCCCTCTTGCGGCCGCGCAAGGGCCGCGGAGGTGAAGCCCGTCACGCGATGCCGCCCGGGGCCGCGGGATTCTTGAGCTGATCCTTCCAGCCGAGAATTTTGGCCTGCGCGCCGAAGTGCTCGGCACGGGCCTTGTCGCCGCGCTCCATCCAGATCCGGGACAGCGTGGTGTTGATGAAAAGATCGTCCGGGCGGAGCGCATGCGCGCGCTCGCCGGCGGCCAGGGCAGGGTCGAGCCGCCGCAGCGAAAAGAGCACTTCCGACAACGCATGCCAGGCCTCGAACGACTCGGGCGCCGCTTCGGCGGCGCGGGTCAGTTTTGCCAGCGCGGCCTCGTTCTCGCCGAGCGCGAAATCGGCGGTGCCGTCTTCCACCAGGGTCTGGAGCTCGTCGTCGGTCATGGCCGAGAGCGCCATCGGGGCGGGGTTTGATTCATGGAGCAACGAATAGCGGCGACGCCGACGGACGGAGATTTTTTCTCCACCGGAGCAAAACGCCGCCGGTCAGAGACGCGGCGGCGCGACGCTGCGGAAAAATTACGGCTGGTGATTCGCCTCGACGTTCAGCGTCACGGCGACGTCGTCGCCGAGGACCTTGCCGAGCATGGCGGGACCCGGGAGGTTGAAGTCGGACTTCTTGATCGTCGTCGTCGCTTCCCAACCCGAGGCGGTCGTGCCGGGTTTCATCCCGGGGCTGAAGCCGAGGGCGGTGACCTTGAGGACGACTTCCTTGGTCACGTCCTTGATCGTCAGGTCGCCCGTGACGTCGTAGGTGTCGTCGCCCGTCTTCTTCCAGGACTTGCTCTTGAAATCCATCGTGGGAAATTTCGGCAGGTCGAAAAAGTCGGGGCTCTTGAGATGATTGTCGCGTTTTTCGCTCGCGGTGTTGACGGACCCGACGTCGACCGAGGCGACGACGGAGCTGTTCTCCATGTGATCGCGATCGACGGTGACGGTGCCCGTCACCTTCGTGAAGCTGCCGGTAAATTTGGAGACCATGTGGCGGACGCTGAAGACGGCGCTCGAGTGCACCGGGTCGATGGCGTAGGTTTCAACGGCAGCGCGGGCCGAGGCGAGGAGTCCGACGGCGAGGATCGAAGCAAGGAGCAGGTGACAGGTTTTTTTCATGGGAGGTGGAGGGATTGAAGCGATGTTTCGCCACAGTGCAACCTGCGCATGGCGCGACGGCGCCGGGACCGCTACAGGATCAGCATCGCATCGCCATAGCTGAAGAACCGGTAGTCGCGCGCGATGGCTTGGGCGTAGATCTCCCGGAGCCATGCGATGCCGTCGGTTGAGCCTGGAGAGAGAAACGCGGCGACAAGGCACAGGAGGGTTGAGCGGGGTTGGTGAAAGTTGGTGATGAGCGCGTCGACGCCCCGGAACTCGAAGGGAGGATAAATGAAGATGCCCGCCTCGCCGGATTGGGCGACGTCAGAGTCCGTCGATGGGATCCGCAGGAAATCCTCGATCGTCCGGACGGTGGTCGTGCCCACCGCAATGCGACGGCCCGGCGGGTGAAGGAGCGCGTGTACGGTGGTGGCGGGAAGCTCGTAGAGTTCGCGATGAATCTCGTGGGCATCGATGGTGTCGGTGAGGATCGGCTTGAACGTGCCGAGTCCGACGTGGAGCGTGACTTCGGCGGTGAGAACGCCCTTCGCCGCGAGAATGTCGAGGAGCTGCGGGGTGAAGTGGAGCCCGGCGGTCGGCGCCGCGACGGCGACCTGGCGAGCCGGGTTCGCGTAGACGGTTTGGTAACGCTCGAGATCGTTCGCCCGCTGCGATTCGTCATCGCGCCGGATATAGGGCGGGAGGGGAACGCCTCCGAGCGTACGGGCGATCTCGACGATCGGCTGGCGGTCGCGGGTCGTGAAGCGCACGACGGCGGAGCCGTCCAGTTCGCGAGCGACGATCGTTCCGGCGAAGGCGCCGGTGGGATGGGCGAACGTGGCGCCGACGGGAAGTTTCCTTCCGGGACGAATCAGGCAGCGCCAGGTCTCCGGCGATGCCGTCACACGCAGGAGGAAGCACTCGACCTGTCCGCCCGACGGCCGTCGGGCGTGCAGCCGCGCGGGCAGGACCGACGCATTGTTTCGGAAAAGCGTGTCGCCGGCCTGCGCAAATTCCGGGAGGTCGCGAAACCGGCGATGCGCCAGCGTCCGGGCGGCGCGGTCGACGACCAGGAGCCGCGAATCGTCGCGGCGCTCCGCGGGAGCCTGCGCGATCAGGTGCGGAGGCAGGTCATAATCGAACAGGTCGGTCGCGAGCGGAGGCACCGCCCGCAACCACGCCGGAACGCGCCGCCGGAGGCGAGCCGGATTTTTTGTTCTCGGGGGGGAAGCGAAGCGCCGCTCCGAACCTGCCCAATGTGACAGCTGAGCTTAGTGTCAGCTGCGGAGCGGCGGAGTTTTCGATAATATCGAAAAATGATCCGCGGCGAAATTCAGGAAAATAAACCGTTCCGCAATGGGTGCTCAGTCGTTGGAAGCGCGAGCTGCCGGACCCTCCGGCCGGCACGCTCCTCGGCGCTGATCCTGCCCGGTGTGTTGTTGGGGTTGATTCCCATCGTGGGATTCGGGGCGTCCGACACCGAACCGCCTTCCGTTCCGAACGGATTGTCGGCCACGCGGGTGGCGCCGACCGGCTTCGCGCTGGCGTGGAATCCATCGACCGACAATGTGCGCGTCACCGCGTACGAGGTTTCCCTCGACGGGAGGCCGGCGGCGCCGACGCCGGAGCTGTTCAAGGAGTTCACCTCGCTTGCGCCGGAATCGTCGCACGTCGTGTCGGTCCGCGCGCGCGACGCGAAGGGCAACTGGTCGGCGTCCAGCCGCGAGCTCCGGGTTTCGACTGCGGCGGATGTTTCCGCGCCGACCATCCCCGGCGAGATCCGCGCGGAGAACATCAAGCTGAAGAGTTTCACCTTAACGTGGGCGGCATCGGCGGACGATGTGAAGACAACGGGATACGAGGTATGGATCGATGGCGTGTCATTGGGCGTCGTCGCCGGGCGATCGAAGACAGTTTCGTCGCTGGCTCCAGGAACGAGCTATTCGGCGACGGTGCGGGCACGCGATGCCGCGGGAAACTGGTCGGCCGCGAGCGAGGTGCTGAGGGTGCGGACGCTGGCGGATACCACGCCGCCGTCGACGCCCGAGGATCTGCGGGCTCCGGCCGTTTCCACGACCCGGTTCCTGCTCAAGTGGAATGCAGCCAATGACGACATGAAGGTGGCGGGTTATGAAATTTTCAAGGATGGGGTTTCGCTCGGCTGCGTTACGGGGACGTCGCGGCGGATCCTCCAGCTGGATCCGGCGACCTCCTACACGATGACGGTGAAGGCGTTTGATGCCGCCGGAAATCATTCGCCGGCCTGTGCGCCGCTGGTCGTGAAGACGGCGTCGGACACGCACAAGCCATCCGCGCCGCGCGGGCTCGCGGCGGGAGTGGTGACCGCGGCGGGATTCGGGGTGAGTTGGAGTCCCTCGAAGGACGATGTGGGTGTGACGGCCTACGAGATTTTCCGGGGCGGCGTTTCGATCGGATCGACGATTGGGTTGTCATTCTGGGTCGGTGGGCTTTCGCCCGGGACCTCCTATTCGGTCGCAGTGAAGGCGCGCGATGCGGCGGGGAATTGGTCCGGGCTCAGTGCCGCGCTCAAGATCACGACACCCGTGGGCGAGCCGCCCGCTCCCTCGGTGCCCGGAGGTTTGGTCGGCAGCGACGTAACGTCGAGCGGGTTTGTCTTGGCGTGGATGCCGTCAGCCGGAAAAGGCGCCATCAGCTACGAGGTTTTTCGGGACGCTGTCTCGATGGGGATGACGGCGGCGACCTCCATGGCGATTGCCGGACTGGCGCCGGGTTCGACGCAACTGATGAGGGTGCGAGCGAAAGATGATACGGGACGTTGGTCCGACTTTAGCGCCGGCCTCCCGGTGGTTCTGCCGGAGAAATCCTCCATGGACGGATTCGAGGCGATCGACGGTTATCAGCTCGGCCCGCTCGATGGCCAAAACAACTGGAGTGTCACTGGTCGCGCCGACGTGGTCGCGACGCCGGTCTATGCGGGAACCCAGGCGATATCGGTGCAGGCAGGGAGTCCCGCGTCATTCGCACTCCGGGGCATCGAGACGATCACGGCAGGTGTGACGTTTGTCGATTTCTACGCGTTGCCGGCGGCGGCGGATGCGCCTGACGCGGGGGTATTTTTTGAAACCGCGGGCGCGCGGATTTCGCTCGCGAAATCCGGGGACCACGGACGCTTCCATGTTTTCGATGGCGATGGCAACGGCGGTGGTGCGTGGAGGAGTATTGGCGAGCCGGTCGCCTTGACGAATTCCGGATCCGCCGCGGATTGGACGCGGGTGACGGTGCGGCTGGATCGTCCCGCGGGATGTTGGGATCTCTGCGTCAACGGCAAAGTCGTCGCAGCGGAGATGGGATTTGTTCACTCCAGTCCTGCTGCTCCTGAGATTCTGACTTTGGGTGGGCACGCCACCCAGGCGACTGGATTTGATGGGCTTTTGATTTCCGGTGAAAACCCGGTGGCTCCGGATGCCGACCATGACGGGATGGATGATTCCTGGGAAGTGGAGCGGGGATTGAACTCAACGATGGACGATCGTCGCGGCGATGCAGACCACGATGGCATCCTGAACATCGACGAACTCGTGTTGGGCACGGAGCCGAACAATCCCGACAGCGATCATGATGGAATGCCGGACGGTTGGGAGCTAACGCATGGATTGAACCCCATGTCGGGGGACGATGCCCTTCGGGACGACGACGGCGATGGCGCATCGAACCGGCAGGAGTTCCTGGCCGGAACCAATCCGGAGGACTTCTATAATGGCCGTGCTCTGGTTGTCGTGGCGTCCTCTTCTTCGCCGTCAGAAATCACTTATTCGTACGACGCTTCCGGTCGCCTCACGCGGGCGGATTATCCAAGCGGAGCATCCGTGCAGTTTTTTCACGACGCCGCGAGCAACGTCACCCGAGTCGCAACGACAGGACGCAGTCCGATCGTCGACTGGCGGATCGCGCATGGACTGCCGTCCGATGGAAGCGGGCCCGGCGCGGACATGGCGGACCCGGCAGGCGACGGCCTGCCGAATTTGGCGAAGTACGGCTTGGGAATGGATCCGTCCATCAAGGTGTCGGCGGACTGTCCCGTGATTTCGCGAATTCTGGAGGGAGGTTTGGCCTATCGTGCGCTGACCTATTTCCGGCCGGACCCGGCACGCACGGACGTGGTTCTTTCGGTGGAAGTGTCGACCGACGGCGCCACCTGGGTATCGGGCTCGGGGACAACCGTAGCCGTCGGCACAACCGTTAACCAGGCAATTGCCGCAGTCACGGTCCGTGACGCGACGCCATTGAGCGAATCGGGTGCTGCGCGCCGGATGCGTCTCAAGATCCAGAAAAAATAACTCACCAATGATCTATTCCAAAAACTTCTGCTGCTGCGCGGTTCGGCCTGCCCTGGGCGTTCGGTTTGGTCTGCTTGGGCTCGGGTTTCTTTCCGTTTTCTTGGTTCCGGCAGTCGCCGGATCCCTGGAGTTCAAGGGAACCGTGATCGACCGGCCGGGGCCCAACGAAGTTCACCGCTACGATTACACGGCGACGATCGAGACCCTCGTAAACCGGTTTGGGAACCTCCTCGCGGCGTCGTCGACGATTCCCGCGAGCGGGGGATTAAGTTGGATCGATCCCGCCGGCGTCCCGTTGCAGGGCGATGGGCGTTACGGAAATCCGCTCTTTAACACGGGGGATTTTATCCTGAAGGCGGGCTATTCCACTTCTCCCGGGCATTACCGGTACCGGACTGTTGCGGCGGTTCATTTCACCAATGGCCGGGCGGATGGAGCGTGGCTGGGCAAGGACGTGACGGGCACCGCCGAAAACACCGGGAATCCGTCGGCGATAAAACTCGAGCAGCTCGACCAACGGCGGCTTCCCACCAAGGGCGATCCTGTCCAGCTGGGCACGGGTGCGCTGACGGCGGAGCGAACGCTCTTCAGTTTTTCGGGCGCGCGGCCGTGGAAATTCGAGCTGACATATAATTCGATTCTCGCTGCCGCGCAAAATGACGGCGGAGCGGTCGGATTTGGTTGGGCGCACAACTTTGAAGCGCGCATTCAGACGTCCGGTCCGAATCTCGTCCTGGAGGAAAACGGTTCTCAATCGAACCTGTTCACGCCACAGGCCGGCAGCCCTGGGCGGTTCACGTCGAGTGAGGATCGCACCCAACATGACGTCCTCGCGGTCCAGCCGGACGGCGGCTGGCTGCTGACCCACCGCGACCAGTCGGCACGCCTCTTCAATTCGGCGGGCCGGTTGATCGAGGACCGCGACGTGCACGGCCGGAAATTGGTGATCGCGTATGACGGAAGCGGAAGAATGGACACGATCACCGACCCCATCTCGGGCACCAGCCTGCTGATGAATTATCTTTACGGCTCGTCGCGCCTGTACGCGGCGACGGACGCCACCGGCGTATGGGTGAGCATGGCTTACAACGCGGCCCAGATGCTCACGCAGATCACCAATCAAAACGGAAAGCAGATCAATTTTTCCTACAACGCGGACCGCGGGCTCCTGACAACCAGCGACCATTATGGCGCGGTACTCTCTTCCAACACCTACGACGAGCACGGCCGCGTCATCGCGCAGGAAGACGGAATAACGGGACATCAACCCCTGCGCTTTTCGTATGTCGAGGAGGGGCTTCCCGGGGGCAATGTTTACGCCGCGTCCGACACGGCGAAAACAGTCCCGCTTCCTTTGCCGGTTCCGCAGACAGCCAGCCTGACAAGCTTCACTCGTCCGGATGGCCAGACCATCGATTATGCCTATGACGAAGGACGCCTAATTTCGGCGACGATCGGCGGGCAGGTTACCACGTTGAATTACGATGCTCAAGGCACGCCAGTATCCGTCACCGACCCAGCCGGAGAATCGACGCCGATCACCCAAGGAATCACGGTAACGGCGACTGACCGCGTCGGCGCCAAAACCACGTACCGGTTCGATCCAGATTTCAATTTGCTGTCGTGCACGAATCCCCTCAACGAGACCACGCGGTATTCCTACGATGCTCGCAACCAACTCGTCACGATGGTCGACGCGGGAAACCGGATCACAAGCTTCGGTCACGACGACGCGGCGAATCTGATCTCTATGACGGATGCGCGTGGCCGGAACACGGCGTACGCCTATGATTCCCGTCGAAATCTGGTCGCGACCACGGATGCGGCCGGAAATGTCACGCAGCGTACCTATGATTCGAATAACAACCTTCTGACTTGCACCGACGCACTGGAGCAGGTCACGCGTTGGCGCTACAATGCCGCATCGCTTCCGATCGAGATGACGTTGCCGAGGGGCGGCGTTTACCATTTTGACTACACCTTCGGGCGTGTCACCCAGGTCACCGACCCGGCCGGAGTCGTCACCAAAGCCGATTACGATGCCGACGGCCGGATCCTTTTTCGCGAGGATCAACAAGGAGGCAGGACGAGCTATGCCTATGATGCGATCGGCAATGTTCTCACCACGACGGACCCTCTTGGCCAAGCGACCGTCTCAGTCTACGATCACCGCAATCGTCGGGTCAAAGCGACTGACCCGCTGGGCGCCGTCACTGCGTTGGCCTATGATAACAGTGGAAATCTCCTCTCGGCGACGGATGCCCTGGGGAATTCGGTCACGTACGATTACGATGGGGAAGGCCGGCTCGAACGAGTGACCGACGCACAAGGACGCATTTGGCGGAGAAGCTATGACGTTGCGGGACGGGTGAAGTCGGAGAGCGACCCGGCGTCGAACGTGACGCGGTTCGAGTATGGCGCCGCAGGACAACTGGTCTCGCGCACGGATGCACTCGGTCATCGCTCGATTCAGGCATTTGATGCCGAGGGACTCCCTTATGGGGTCACCGATCCGTTGGGACGCACGACTGCGTACGATTACGATGATCTCGGCCGCGTGCTCGTGTCTCGGGATGGCATCGGTGAAACGAGTTTTGGCTGGGATCCGCTGGGGCGCATCACTCGGGTGACTGATCCGGGCCGGCTGTCGGCTGAGCGAGCCGTCGATCCTGACGGAAACTCGATTTCAGTCACGAACTCGATGGGAAACGCAACGAACGCGACGTATGATGCCGCTGGGCGGATTACGGGATGGGCGACGCCTCAGGGAAAAACCTCGCGCTTCGCCTATGATGCTCGCGGCCTCATCTTGTACGCCAGTGAACCATCGGGTGAGACAACGACATTTTCCCATGATCCTGCACAAAGACTCGCCGGATTTGTCGATGCGACGGGTGCCGTCACGCTCTCGCGGGATGCCTTGGGCCGAGTCCTCACCACGGTTGAAAACGGGAAGACCCTCTCCCGAAAGTACGATCTTTTGGGCCGGCTGATTTCCTCTTCGAACGGTGAAGGGGAGTCGATTGGTTACAGTTACGATTCCAGCGGGAACCTCACCGAGTTGGTTTACCCAGATGGCAGAAAGGTTTCCTACGGCTATGACGCTGCGGGTCGCCTGGCGGTGGTCACCGATTGGGCGGGCCGGATCACCACGTATGCCTACGATGCCGCAGGCCGCGTGACGGATCTTTTGCGGCCGAACGGAACGAAGCAGCTTCGCCTGTACGATGCGGCGGGTCAGCTGACGCGGTTGACGGAGCTGGCCCCTGATGGGAGCACGGTGATACATGCTGGAGAATTTCGTTACGATGCTGGCGGAAGGTTGACGGGGGAAACGGTCATTCCTGCGATGGATGCTCCCGTGCCTGAAACCGCGCAAACCTTCGACCGCGACAACCGCCTGACGACGCACAATGGCGCGCCGGTAGCTTTCGATGACGATGGCAATCTGCTCTCGGTCGCCGCCGGTGTGGCTCCCGCGGTATTTCGTTACGACTCGAGGAATCGTCTGACGAGCGCTGGCGACATCACCTATAACTACGACGCTGAGAATCGCCGGATTTCGCAGACGGGCCCGTCGGGGTCGACGCGTTATGTGGTGAATCCGGCCGAACCGCTCGACCAAGTCCTGATGCGCGTAACGCCGGACGGCACGAAAACCTATTATGTCTATGGCTCGGGCCTCCTGCATGAGGAAACGGGTGCGACGGTAGCCTACTATCATTACAACCGGCGCGGCGACACCATCGCGCTTACGGATAACAATGGCGCCGTCACCGATCGTGCGGGCTATGGTCCTTATGGCGAAGTTATATCAAGGGAGGGGAAGACCGGCACTCCGTTTCTATTCAACGGAAGATGGGGAGTCCAAACTGACGGAAATGGCCTGACCTATCACCGCGCGCGGTATTATCACCCGGGACTGCGTCGATTCCTGAATCAGGACCGAAACGCGGGAGGCATCGAGGTTCCCGCGACCCTGAATCGCTTCGCCTACACGCGGGGCAATCCGATTGGTTTTATGGATCCGTCGGGAAATTACGACAGCGACGTCCATCGCGACCTGACCTATTCGCTGGCGGTGCGCGCTGGGTTCGCCCCGGAGGACGCCGAGATCATTGCCGGGGCTGACCAGGCGCTCGACGAAAGCCTGATGGCGGGACCGTTCCTGAATCCGTTTGCGCGGCGCAAATTTCATTTCACGACCCCCGAGCGGCGTGAGGAGATGCTCCGTGAGGCCAACGAAAGCGGCGATCTCTCGTCGTTCGGTTATTATCTGCACGCGGAGCAGGACAGTTTTTCGCATCAGGACGGCCTGACTGATCGCAACGGCGAACCGGATGGCTGGATCCTGGGGCATCTATTCGCCGGGCATTCACGCGATCAGACCTATCTGCGTCCTGAACTCGCGCTCAATATGGCAGAGCGGACCTACCAGCAGCTCCGTATGTTTGCGGAACGAAAGAACGGGAAAAAAACCTGCGACGACTGGGAGAACATCTGGCCGGAGGTCGACGAATGGGTACGGATCGAACGAAAATGAAATCTCTCTTGAAAGTAAGTTTATGGGCTACGGGGTTTGCGCTGGTATTTGCAGTTCTGGCGCATTGTCTGCCGGCGCCGGACATCATCACCGCTTCATTTCCATCGCGCACATTGTTTGCGCTGGAATTGGCCTTATTGTCGGAGTGCGTTGTCTGCTGGCGAGGAAATGGCTTGGTGGTATCGCTGTGCTTTGCTGCGGCTTTTTCCTGCTGGTTCAGGCGTATTGGTTCAACGAATGGATTACATAGGGACGCAGTAACTCGTGCGGCGCTGCAACTTTTGCATCTGGAAGCGGTCCATGGGGGAGCTTTCGGCTTGCTGGCATCATTGGGTGGGTCCTACGGTGGTCACCGAGGAGTCACCCTCTGCTGCAACGGCGAGCTTCACGGCTTCAAACAGATGAAAACAAACTACGCGGTTAATTTCTCGCACACGATACCTTCGGCGAAGCGGCATGCCCGCATTCGCATTTTGGCCGGTTGCATGATGGCTGGGCTGCTGATGTTCGGCGCAGGTTGCCAATCGCCGCAGGCGACGCCCTCGACGGCCATGAGCGAATCAAGCGTGTCGGAGCCCCAGACCATTCGCGAAGGCGATGTGCTGAAGATCGCATTTCCTGGGGCACCGAATCTGGATTCGACCCAGCAGGTGCGCCGAGATGGCCGCATTACCTTGGCGATGGTTGGCGAAATGAAAGCATCAGGAAAGACTCCGGCAGATCTCGAGAAGGAGCTTCTCCAGCGCTACGGCGCCGACCTCATCACCAAGGAAATCTCCATTACGGTCGTTTCGTCGTCGTTTGCCGTTTTTGTGAGCGGGGCCGTGATCCATCCGGGCAAGATCACGACGGATCATCCCATCACCGCGCTTGAGGCGATCAT
>JAQGON010000030.1 GCA_028293565.1 Verrucomicrobiota bacterium
CGGTCGTCAGGAGCGCGAGCCATTTTGATTTCGGGTTGAACATGATGAATGCGTTCTAAGTTAGGTTTTTGAAACGCGTGCATGATGTACTCCGAATGTTACGATCGTGTGGCGGCCCGGTTACGAACCCGCAAAAGCGGACGCCGGGCGTCCGCCAACGACGGACTGCGGAATGCGGAGAGCCGCACCCATTTTCACCCACGCCAAGTCTCTCGCCGGCCACCCAGTGCGCACCTCCGGCACGCACGATCGCACTCCGCATCCCGAATTCCGAATTCCGCAATCGCCCCCCGGGGGGCGATTCACCCGGCCGGGGTCCGGCGTTTTTCGACGAGCGCGAGCAGCAAATCCGTTTTCGACAGGCTGCCGAGGAGGCCGCCGGTCTCAGGGTCGACCACCGGCAGGCGTTCGATCGGGTGTCCGAGAAACAGCCCGAGTGCGTCGCTGAGGGACTGCTCGGGACTGATCCGCGGAAAATCCTCCCGCAAAATATCCCGGGTGATCACCAGCTCCGCCAGGTCGACGTCGCCGAGGTATGGCTTGATGTCATGCAGCGACACCGCGCCGAGGAAACGCCCCTCGGCGTCGCACACATAGAGGTTGTTCACGCGCACGGTCAGGAACTGCTGCGCGATCTCCGCAAAACGCGCCCCGGGCGGAAGCAGCGGCGGATTCGGCTTCATGAGATCGCGCACGCGGCCCGCCGGCAGCGCAGGCGCGGGTTCCTCGGCCGCCTTGCGTTTCAGCGATTCGCTATAGAGCGAGGTCGCGCCCTGGATTCCCTTCGCCGTGTAGTAGGCGATCACGCTGCACATCATGAGGGGGAGGATGATGTCGTAGCTCAGCGTCATCTCGAACAGCATGATGATCGCCATCACCGGCGCGCGGCTCGCGGCCGCCAGGAACGCGCCCATCCCCACCAGCGCGAACGCCCCCGGGTCGACCGCGCCCGCCGGCCAGACGGAATGCACGAGCGCGCCAAAAAGATAACCCACGCTCGCGCCCATGAAGAGCGACGGTGTGAACACGCCGCCCGGCGCCCCCGAGCCGAACGACGCCATCGTGGCGAGCCACTTGCATGCAAAGACACCGAGCAGGACCTTCCACACCACGGGCCCGTTCAGGATCTGGACGACGACGCTGTACCCGTTCCCGCACACCTGCGGGACGTTGATCGCCATGATGCCGACCGCGAGCCCGCCCAACGAGAGGCGAAGGACCAGCGGCAGCCTGAGCGAAATGAAAAAATCCTCCGACTGCTTCAGGGATTTCAGGAACATCGGCGCCAGCGTGCCGGTGACCAGCCCCAGCACGACGTACGGGCCCATCTCCCACGGCGAATCCAGCTGGAAGGCCGGCACGCGGTACATCACCTGGGCCGAGGTCAGCACGCGGATGGTCAGCGTCGCCACGACCGCCGACACCGCCAGCGGCCCCAGGCTCTCCATCGCGATCGACCCGAGAATGATCTCCGCGACGAAGAACGAGCCGGCGATCGGCGCGTTGTACGCGGACGCAATCCCCGCCGCGGCGCCGCAGGCGACGAGCAGCCTCAGCTGCGGGCCTGTGAACTGGCGCCATCGTCCCAGCAGCGACGCCACCACCGCCGCCAGCTGCACCATCGGGCCCTCGCGCCCGATCGACCCGCCGGAGCCGATGGAGAACAACGCCGCCGTGCTCTTGACCAGGCTCGCGCGCACCGGCACGCGGCCGTTGCCGATCGCGATCGCCTCCATGTAATCGGTCGAACTCTGCGTCCGCGTCAGGCGCTGCCCGTAAAGCAGCACCAGCCCGGCCGCGGCGCCGCCGAGCGTCGGCACCAGCATGCAGCCCCACCACGGCAGCTGCCGCATGGATTCCACGACGCCCGCGCTCGAGCCCGTGAGCATTTCGTGCACGCCTTCGGCCAGCGCCGAAAAAATCAGCGACGCGCCGGCACCGAGAAATCCGGCGAGGGCCGCATACAGCAGCGTGACCTGCCACTCCGTCAGCTGCAGCTTTTCCTGGACCCAGAGCCGCCATCGCAACAGCCGCTGCAGGCGCTGCAGCAGCTGGGTTTTCGAGTCGGCGGGCGCGTTCATCGCTTGGCGCCGCGCGCCAGCAGGGCCCGAAACTCCGCCTCGGTCCGCGCCGTCAGCAGGCCCGCGCGCACGCCGTCCGTCTTCAGCAGCCGGGTGATCGCCGCCACCGACAAAAGATACTCCTCCACCTGCTGCTTCGGCGTGCCCACCATGAAGACGAGCCGGACCTGCGGGTGCTCCGCGTCGAACCCCACCCCCGGCGCCGCGATCCGCGCGACGCCGAGCACGACGCGCTCCACCGCCGTCGTGCGCGCGTGCGGCAACGCCACCTCCGGCGCGATGCACACCGGCGCCAGCATCGCGCGCTCCAGCAGCCCGTGCAGGAACAGGGGCGCGTCCTTCACCGCGGGACTCGCGGCCAGCTGCGCGTGGAGCGTGCAGAGCGCCGCTTCGCGCGAGTTCGCGACCAGGTCGAGGATGAGCGCGTCAGGCTTTCCCAATAATTGAGACGGCAGGTCCACTGCGCGTCACCGTATCCGTCGTCCGCTCCGAAACAAGCCCGCGCTGCCGGAGCCCGGCACCGCGCGGCGTCAGGACGCTTCGCCTTCGGACTCCGCGTCGTCCAGCGCCGCGGCCGGCATCGTTGCCACCGGCGGGACCGCCGCCGGCGGCGCCGGCTCGATCACTTCGGGCACCAGCTCCGGCACCACCTGCGCCGTCAGCTGCACGAGCCCGCGCAGCGACGTGAAATGCTGGCTCAGGTCGAAGTCGCCGCCCAGTCCCCCGATCAGTTTGTCGAAGAGATCCTTCTTCGAGGCCTTCAACGCCTGGATGCGTTCCTCGATCGTGCCGGCCGTCACCATCCGGTAAACGAAGACCGTGCTCTTCTGTCCAATCCGGTGAACGCGGTCCACCGCCTGCGCCTCGACCGCCGGGTTCCACCACGGATCGAGCAGGAAAACGTAATCGGCCGCGTGCAGCGTGATGCCCGTGCCCGCCGCCTTCAGCGACACCAGCATCGCCGCCGACCCCGCCGCGCCCTGGAAGCCCTGCACGGGTTTGAGGCGGTCGAGCGTCATTCCGGTCAGCTCATACAGCGGCAGCTCCGGAAAATTCGCGGTCAGCGCCGTCCGCACGCGGTCGAGCAGCATCACAAACTGCGAGAAGATCACGACCTTGTGTCCGCTCCCGACAATCTCCGCGAGCTTCTCGACCAGGAGGTTGATCTTGCCCGAGTCAGCCAGCGGCGCCTTGAGCCACGGCAGCATGTCCGGATCGCAGCACGTCTGGCGCAGGCGCGTGAGCAGGGCGAGGAAACCGAATGACTTCTCCCGCATCGCGGCGCCGACGTCGTCGCCCAGGCGCTCGAGACCTTCGGTGCAGATGCGCGCATACTCCGCGCGCTGCACATCCGTCATCGGGCAGAGCAGGTCCATCTCGACCTTGGGCGGCAGCTCCGTCGCCACCTCGTTCTTCGTGCGCCGCAGGATGAAGGGCGCGAGCTGGGCGCGCAGGCGCTCGAGCGTGTTGGCGCGGTCGGCCGTCAGCGCCGCCTCGAAGCCGCTGCGCGATCCCAGCAGGCCCGGCAGCAGGAAGCGGAAAATGCTCCAGAGATCCAGCTGGCGGTTCTCCAGCGGCGTGCCCGTCAGCACCAGCCGGTGGCGCGCCCGCACCGCGAAGCAGGTCTGCGTGATCTTGGCGTCGGGATTCTTGATGAACTGGCCCTCGTCGAGCACCGCATAACCAAACTCGTGCGCCTCGAGCAGATGCCGGTGCTTGCGCAGCTGCGTGTAACTCGCGAGCCAGATGATCGGCTCCGGGTGCAGGCTGAAATCGTGGCCGGTCTTCAGGACGTCGACCGCGAGTTCCGGGAAAAATTTCGCGATCTCCTCGCGCCAGACAGGCACCACGCTCGCCGGGCACACGATCAGGGTCGGCTTGTCCGCGATGCGGCGCGTCGAGAGCACCGTCAGCACCTGCAGCGTCTTGCCGAGGCCCATCTCGTCCGCGAGCAGGCCGTGGCAGCCCACGTCGCAGAGGTGCATCATCCATTCCACGCCGCGGCGCTGGTACGGGCGCAGGATCGCCGGGAGCTGCGGCGGTTCCGGCGGGGCGGCGAGCACGCGCTGACGCCACGCCTCGATCTCCGGCGAGAGCGTGAGCTTCAGCCGCGAGTCGTTGAACAGCGAAAAAACCAGATACGGCGAAAGCGTGCCGTCGGCATGCGTCTCCGCCAGGTTGCGCCGCCACGCGCTGAAGGATTCCCAGCGCTCGCCGGCGAGCGACACGATGCCGAGGTTCGGCAGGATCACCGGCGAACCCCCGCGGCGCAGCAGCGTGTTGACCTCCGAGTCGGTGAGCATCCGTTCGCCCGCGCGGAAAATCCACCGGAGATTGAGTCCCGTGCCCTCCGCCGCCCCGCCATTCGCGCTGGTCGCCGAACGCTCGGCGACGGCCTCGATCTCGACGGTCCGGGTGCCCTTGAGCAGGTGGGCCGACCGCTCGTCGAGTTCGACCGCGAACATCTTCCGCCAGGCAGGCAGGGTCGTCTTGAGGAAATTCGGAATCTCCACCAGCGATTCCATCACGTACAGCCCGGTGTCCTGATGATAATGAAAATGCGCCTTCCGCGCGTAGGCCGCCAATCCGATCAGCTTGGCCCGCTCGCTGGACGTGACATGGCCGTTCCCGTTCGCATGGGCGGCATTCCCCAATGCCGGATGACGCACCGTTCCGGCCGACTCGGACCAGTAGGCCTGAAAAGTGAGACCGGACGTCTTGGTCTTGAACACCAGCAAAAGCGGACGCGAGGCGCCGTTCGGGGCGGTCCCAGTCGCAGCCGTTCCAGCCGGGGCCGCCGGCTTGGCCGCGCCGTTCGTCAAACCATTTGCACCAACGTGATGGTTGCCGGACGCGTTTCCATCGGTCCGAAATGTCTTGGGCGGATCCCCCGGAAGCGGCGAAATCTCGTCGGCGACCAGCTCCTCGATCTCATGGAGTCCGGCAACCGCAAGCGCATGGGCGACATCGAGATCAGTGGTCGACGAGCGCACCGCCAACACCCCGGCCTCCCACTCGATGACGACATATTCGTCCTTCTTTTCGACCCGCCGGTGAATAATCGCATCCTTGGCGGTCAACTCAAGTTCCCGCACCTCGCCATCGCGATAAATCCGCCGCCCTTCCTCCAGCTGCGTTTCGCTGAACGCGCCAGCCCAGTCATTTTCGAGCCGGCCAAACCAGGATTCGAGCGAATGTGGAGTGTAAACCCGCTTGGGTCCGTGCGATTGCATCCAGTTAAAAGAACCGACCGTAGGCCGCGGTCCGGGTCGGGCAATAAAAATAGTTAGGCCCAAAAATTCTTCGCGCTTGTCACGCGGCAATCCCTCCGAACGCGAATTCCGGCGTTTTCAACGAATGCCAGTCGCTTCCAATTTGCGCATCTCTTCCCGGATGACCGTCAGGGTGCGCTCGAGCGCACCCGAATTCTCGCGATGCCACTCGCCGGCCGCCCGCGCGAGTTGCGCGCGGCGTCCGGCATCACCCAGCAGCTCGCCCGCCTCCGCCGCGAGAGCCGCGGCATCGGCGACCTCCACCGCCGCCTTCCGTTCGAGCAGATCGCGCGCGATCAGCCGGAAATTTCCCATGCCGGGCCCGAACAGGATCGGTTTTTCCAGCACAGCCGCCTCGACGGGCGTCTGTCCCTCGCTGTGCGGCGGAAGGCTTTTACCCACGAAGACCAGATCCGCCAGCTGCAGCAGCCGGCGCATTTCGCCGGTCGTATCGGCGACCGCGACGTCCACCTCCGTTTTCGCGGCTCCCCTCGAGCGGAAATGATGCCTCAGCCCCGTCTCCCGGAGCATGCGTTCGATCTCGGTCCTGCGTTCGGCATGCCGCGGCACAATGAGCAGCGAGCAGCCATGCCCCGCCGCCCGCACGTGCCGGAGCGCCGCAACCAGGGCCGCTTCCTCGCCCGCCCAGGTCGACGATCCCATGAGCACCAGTCCGTCGGGCAATCCCAGCTCGCGCCGGAGCGCCGCAAGTTCGCCGGGGTTCAAGCGCGGAATTTCGACATCGAGTTTGAGGTTGCCGGTGTTCGTCAGCCGCGCCGGGGGATAGCCCAATTCGCGGAAGCGTTCCGCATCATGGTTCGACCCGGTCAGAAGCCGCGTGATTCCGTCCAGCATGAGACGCGACGCCGCCGGGAACCTTCGCATGCGGCTGAAACTGCGGTCGGAAAGCCGGGCGTTGATGCACAGGACCGGCACGCCGCGCCGCGCTGCCTGGCGCATGTGCTCCGGCCAGCGTTCGCCCTCGGTCAGGATCGCGAGATCCGGCGCGACCGTCCGCCATGCGCGGCGCGAGAAAAACCACCCGTCCAGCGGAAAATATCCGACGCCGATCACGAGCGTCCCGTAGCGTTCGGTCGCCAGCCTGAAGCCCGTGCTCGTCGTGGTGGTGAGGTACACCTCGGCGCCGTCCGCCTTCACCAGCGCCTCCAGCAGCGGCGCGATCGCAAGAACCTCGCCGACGCTCACGGCCTGCAGCCAGATGCGCCGCACTCCTGCGCGGCGGGCCGGCAAGCCGGGAACGGCGCCGAAGCGGTGCGAGAAATTCCCCGCATACCCTCCCCGCCGGCGCATTCTCCACAGGTACGCCGGCGCGATCAGCACTAGCGCGGGGACGAAAAGAATTCGGTAGAGCCAGAGCATCAACGAGAGCAGGCTCCTATGAATGCGCGAACGAAGTATTTGTCATCCTGAAAGAGTCCGGCCGGAGGGCGATCCGGGCGAACATCGAACTTCCAACGCCCAACTTCCAACGTCGAATGCCGATCCGGACTATCCTATCCAACGAATCGCTCGATTGAACCGGTGACAGCGTGCGTGAGTGAGTGGAACAGCGATGTCCAAGGCCCACGCGCTGACATTCGTGGCTCCGGATCGGAATTCGACGTTGGAAGTTGAGCGTTGGAAGTTCGAAGTTCGTCCGGCGGTCCGGCAGTTCCGGCGCAGCAATCACCCTCCGCTAAAAAAATCCCGCACCGTCTCCTTCACTTCCGCACGGCCGATTTCCCGCTCCGTGCGCGCCGTCAGATCGCGGATTTTCACCACGCCCTTCGCGAGTTCGTCGTCGCCGTAGATCAGCGCGAGCTTCGCGCCCGAATCGGCGGCGAGCTTGAACTGC
>JAQGON010000046.1 GCA_028293565.1 Verrucomicrobiota bacterium
GGCGCGCCAGCGCGCGTGTCAGGGCGGCGCGCAGGTAGGCTTCGTCCAGCTCAACCCGTTCCCGGCTCAGCCGCCGCCAGACGATCTGCGACTTGCTGTTATAGATTCCGCTGCCGAGGAAACGTCCCTTTGCATCCCGGCACTCCACCACGGCGCCGTCATTCGTGGCAGGCAGTAACTCCACACATTCGTTCGCGAAGACCCATGGATGGCCCGCGAGGACACGGGAATTGGCGGTGGGCTTGAGCTTGAGGCTGGCAATCATGCCGGACTCTCCCGGGGATTGCCGGCGCTGGGAAGCTAAAATCGGTAGTGGCCTGATTTGTCATTGCGAGGAGTCCCGTCTGACGGGACGACGAAGCAATCCAGCTGGATGGATCGCCACGGCGCGCTTCGCGCCCCTCGCGATGACGTGTCAAAAATTAGCACATCACTCTAAAATCAGGCCGCCTCGCGCGGCAGCACCGTCCGGGCGCCCTTGGGCTGGCGATCCGCAAAGGCGTTGTAGAACTCGCAGGTGCGGTCTTTTTGGAACTTGTCGCTGTCCCGCGAAGCGATCGTGCCGACGCAACCGTTCAGGTCCTTCTGCAACCGGAGGAAGAGGCTGCCGAGGCCGATAAAGGAAGTGAGGATGATCAGGGAAAGAAGGAGGAGGTTCATGGGTGTTTGGAAGTTGGCTCACTCTACGCGAAACCGGCCTTTCCGCCTATGCGGCCCGCCCCGTAATCGCGGCTACGGGAACCCCGTAGGCCAAAAAAGGCTTCCCTCCCCGCCTCCGGGCGCGTTTCCTGTCCGACCTCCTCTCCGCCCGTCACTTATCGCTCGCCACTAGTCACTTCCTACATGTCGCCTGTCCAGGAAATCGCCCGCCGTCGCACATTTGCGATCATCTCGCATCCCGATGCGGGCAAGACGACGCTGACCGAGAAGTTCCTGCTCTACGGCAACGCCATCCATCTCGCGGGCGCCGTGAAGGACCGCAAGAACCAGCGCGCGACCGCGTCCGACTGGATGGAGCTCGAGAAACAGCGCGGCATTTCGATTTCGTCCACCGTCCTCCAATTCGACTACGCGGGCTGCGCGGTCAACCTCCTCGATACGCCCGGCCACAAGGATTTCTCCGAGGACACCTATCGCGTGCTCACCGCGGTCGACGCCGCGCTGATGGTGATCGACGCCGCCAAGGGAGTGGAAACGCAGACGCGCAAACTCTTCGAGGTCTGCCGGCGGCGCGGCGTGCCCATCTTCACGTTCATGAACAAGTGCGACCGGCCCACGCGCAGCCCGATCGATTTGCTCGACGAACTGGAAAACGTCCTCGGCCTGCAATCGTCGCCCGTCATCTGGCCGCTGGGCAACGGCCCGTCGTTCAAGGGCGTGTTCGACCGCCGCACGCGCGAGGTGCATCTCTTCGAGCGCGTGCCGGGCGGCAAGTTCCAGGCGCCGGTCAGCGTTTCCTCACTCGAGGACCCGGTGGTCCGCGAAAAACTGGACGACTACACCTATGAGCAGGTGAAGGAACAGCTCGCGATGCTCGATGGCGCCGGCCATCCCTTCGACCTCAACGCCGTGCAGCACGGCCAGCAGACGCCCGTCTATTTCGGCTCGGCCGTGAACAATTTCGGCATCCAGCTTTTGCTCGACGGCTTCTTGAAGGACTCCGTGCCGCCCGCGCCGCGCAAATCCGTCAGCGTGATGGTGCCGGGCCTCGCCGCGCCGACCGTCGCGCGCGAAGTGCCGGTGACCGACCCGAAGTTTTCCGGCTTCATCTTCAAGATCCAGGCGAACATGGACGCGAAGCACCGCGACCGCATCGCGTTCTGCCGCGTGTGTTCGGGAAAATTCGAGCGCGACATGGTGGTCACGCACCAGCGCACCGGCAAATCGGTTCGTCTGTCCTCCTCGCACAAACTCTTCGGCCGCGAACGCGAGACGGTGGATGTCGCCTGGCCGGGTGATGTCATCGGCCTCGTCGGCCACAGCGAGTTCGGCATCGGCGACACGCTCACGCAGGATCGCACGATCATCTACGACGAAATCCCGCGCTTCCCGTCCGAAGTCTTCACCTACATCTCGAATCCCAACACCGGCGATTCCAAGAAATACCGCGCCGGGCTCGAGCAGTTGTTGCAGGAAGGCGTCGTCCAATCCTTCACGGCCCGCAACGCCCCGTCCGGCGCCACGTTGCTCGCGGCGGTTGGACCGCTGCAGTTCGAAGTCGTGCAATGGCGCCTGCAGAGCGAATACAATGCCGAGTCACGCCTGACGCCGACGCCCTGGACCGTGTTGCGCTGGCTGGAAATCCCCGAATCGATGAAGACGCCGAACAAGGCGTTCGACTATTCACGGCTCGTCGTGGCGACCGGCGTGAGTTTCGGTGCCGACAAGTTCGACAATCCGGTCGCCCTCTTTCCGAACGAGTGGACGACGCGCTACTTCACGGAAAAAAATCCCGAGCTGAAGCTGCACGCGCTGCCGCCGGAGCAGGCGAAGTAACACGCTCTCGTCCGGGCACCGGTGGGCGGACACGCTGTCCAAGAGACATGCCGCCGTCTGCGCCCGACCGCTCCGCTCCCAAACACACGGGATTCGGGAGCTTTGCCCGGTCGACTTCCAACTACGCGGGAAAGCCCGCCACTTTTGTCGTGGCCGTCCTGCTGATCCTCGGGTGGGCGGTGACCGGGCCGCTGTTTCATTTCAGCGACACCTGGCAGCTGGTGATCAACACCAGCACGACGATCATCACCTTCCTCATGGTGTTCCTGATCCAGAACAGCCAGAACCGCGACAGCGAGGCGCTGCACATCAAGCTCGACGAACTCATCCAAAAGATCGACGCCGCCGACAACTCGCTGCTCGACCTCGAGGAATTGGAGGGCGAGGAGTTGGACCAAATCCGGAGCCGCTATCTCAAGGTGGCGCGGCAGGCGCGGGGAAAAAAATCATCCGCCGGGCCAAGGCCGCCCGCCACGGGCATCCGTTCGTGAGCCGCGGCCCTGTCATATCGGCCGGGTTGACCCCGCGCGGTTGTCTCGCCAAAAAACTCCCATGAAACTGCGCGTGTTCCTCGTCCTGCTGGGATTGTTCAGCTTCGCCACCCTCCCCGCGGCCGAAACCGCTCCCGCGAAACAACCCGTGCTCGTCAGCGTGCACGGCGCGTGGGCCGGTGGCTGGCAGTTCAAGAAAACCGCCGTGCTGCTGGAGGCGAAGGGCTGGAAGGTTTACCGGCCCTCGCTCAGCGGGCTCGGTGAACACTTCAACACGGCCTCGGCCGACATTGGCCTCGCGACGCACATCGACGACATCGTGAACTTCATCCTCTTCGAGGACCTGCACGACGTAATCCTACTCGGGCACAGTTACGGCGGCATGGTCATCACCGGGGTCGCCGACCGGATTCCCGATCGCATTGGCCGGCTGATCTATCTCGATGCGTTCCTGCCCGAGGACGGTGAGAGCGTCATGACGATTCGCAAGACCGGGGCGCTCGACGTCGCGAAGATGGCGAAGGACGGCTTCATCATCCCGGGTTGGGTGAAACCCGACAAGCTGCCGCCCAAGGACGTCCCGCACCCGATGAAAACTTTCACGGATCCCATCGTGCTCAAGAATCCCGCCGGCGCCAAAGTTCCCGGCACCTACATCCTCACGGTGGACAAGGGCAGGAAGCCCGAGGACGACGATTTCTACCCGTCGTCCGAGCGCGCGAAGGCCCGCGGCTGGCCCGTGTTGATCATGG
>JAQGON010000088.1 GCA_028293565.1 Verrucomicrobiota bacterium
GCTCGGTGCAGCGTGAAACCCACGGCGGCCTGGAGTTCACCATTGTCGACCTCTCCGCCGCGGGCGACAACCCCGCCGGCATCCTCGGCGCCATGGTGCCCGCGGGCGACGTGACCTGGTTCTTCAAGTTGAGCGGTCCGGCCGCCACCCTCGCCGCGGCGAAGCCGGCCTTCCTCGAGTTCCTGCAGACGGTGCATCCCGCGACGCCATGAAAAACTTCCTGCGTCGGCTGCGCGATGTGCTCGTCTCGTTGCGCCTCACCGTCCTCCTGATCGCCCTGGGCATCGTGCTGGTTTTCGCCGCCACGCTCGACCAGGTGAACCTCGGCGTCTGGGCCGTGCAGGAAAAATATTTCCGCAGCTTCTTCGTCTGGTTTCCCGTGCGCGGCCTGAACCTGCCGGTCTTTCCCGGCGGCTATCTCCTGGGCGGGATCTTCTTCGCCAACCTCCTGGCCGCCCATCTCTATCGCTTCGCCTTTTCGGTGAAAAAATCCGGCCTGTGGCTCACCCACGCCGGTCTCCTCCTGCTGCTCGCGGGCGAATTGTTGTCGGGGCTGTGGCAGCGCGACTACCAGATGCGGCTCGATGAAGGCCAGACGCGCAGCTACGCCGAAAGCTACCGCGACACCGAGCTCGTCGTGACCGATGTCACCGATCCGGCGTTCGACGACGTCGTTGCCATTCCTGAATCCTACCTCGCGGGCAGCCGGTCCGTGCAGCACCCGAAGCTCCCGTTCCGCATCGTGCCGCAGGAGTATCACGTCAACGCCGCCCTCTTCCGCTCCCCCGCCACCGCCCCGGCCCCCATGCGCGGCTTCGGCGCCCAGATCACCGTGAGCGTCCTGCCGCCGACCTACAAGCAGGACGAACGGAACCAGTCCGTCGCGCGGGTCGAGTTGCTCGGCGCCGACGGCTCGCTCGGCACCTGGCTCGTCGGCCTCGCGCTGGTCGAGCCGCAGCGCTTTGACTACGCCGGCCGCACCTGGGAAATCGCGCTGCGCGTGGCGCGGCGCTACCAGCCGTTTTCACTCACGCTCCTGAAATTCAGCCATGACCGCTACGCCGGCACGGACATTCCAAAAAACTTTTCCAGCCGCCTCCGCCTCACGTCGCCCGATGGCCATGACGACCGCGAAGTCCTGATCTACATGAACAATCCGCTGCGCTACGGCGGCCTCACGTTCTACCAGTCGGGCTTCGCCAACAACGACCGCACGACCGTGCTGCAGGTCGTGCGCAACCCGAGCTGGCTCCTGCCCTACGTGGCGTGCGCCCTGATGGCGCTCGGGCTGGTCGTGCAATTTGGGCTCCACCTGTTCGGATTCATGGGGCGCCGCTCCCGCACCGCTACGCCCGCTGCCGCCCCGCAATCTATGCCGGCCTCCGCCGCGGCGGCGCGGAGCTTCTGGCCGTTGCTCGCGCCGGCGCTCGCGGGCCTCTGGATTCTGGCTTCGCTCTTTCCGGGCAAAACGAAAAGCGAGTTCGACCTCGATGCATTCGGCCGCCTGCCCGTGCAGATGAACGGCCGCATCAAACCGCTCGATACCATCGCCCGCAGCACCCTGCTCCAGTTGCAGGGCCGCCAGCGGGTCGTGCGACCCGATGGCCGGTCGCTCGCGCCCCTGGAATGGCTGCTCGAGGTGATGGCCCGCCCCGCGGTCGCGGACGCCTGCCAGACTTTTGAGATCGTTCATCCCGACCTGCTGACGGTTTTCAACCTGACGCCGGAGAATGGCGCGGGCAAAAAACGTTTCTCGTTCCAGCAGCTCGCGCCCCGCCTGCGCGAACTCGAACGCCAGTCCGACCTCGCGGAGGCCACCGAGGCCCCCGTGCGCACGGCCTTCCAGCGCGCGGTGCTCCAGCTCCGCGACAACGTCCTCGCCTATGAGCACCTGCAGATCGCGCTCGTCTCGCCGGACTCGCCGGACTTCCTCGCGGAATTGCAGCAGGCCTCCGCCAGCCCGGCCGCGACCCGCACCACGCTCGAACACGCGATGGTCATGGCCGGCGCGACCAACCTCGCGCTGATTCCCCCGGCGCCGGGCGCCACCCAGTGGCAAACCGCCGGCGCGGCGCTCGTCGCGAGCCTGCAGGCGGGCCGCGTCGACCCCGTCGCGCAAAACCTCGCCGATCTCGCGCGCCAGTGGCGGCAGGACCGCCCGGCCGAATTCAACCGCGTGCTCGCGCAATGCACCGCCAGCCTGCAACCGCGCTGGGCGGCGGACCTGCGGCGCTGCCGGCTCGAGGCGCGCTTCAACGCCGTCCAGCCCTTCTACACGAGCATGACGCTCTATGTCGTGGCGTTCCTGCTTGCGATCTTCTCGTGGCTGCGGTGGCCCGCCGCCCTCGGCCGCGCCGCGCGCTGGCTCGTCGTCCTCGCCTGGGCGCTCGCCACCGCGGGCATCCTCGCCCGGATGTGGCTCGAGGGCCGGCCGCCCGTGACCAACCTTTATTCGTCCGCCCTTTTTGTCGGCTGGATGGCGGTCGCGCTCTGTCTGGTGCTGGAATGGATTTACCGCAATGCCATCGGCAGCGCGGCTGCGGGCCTCATCGGATTCGCGACGCTGCTGATTGCGCATCACCTGGCACTCGGCGGCGACACGCTCGAGATGATGCGCGCCGTGCTCGATTCCAACTTCTGGCTGGCCACGCACGTCGTGACCGTGACCGTCGGCTACGCCGCCACCTTCCTCGCGGGCTTCCTCGCCCTGATCTACGTCGCGCGCGGCGTGTTCACCAAGTCGCTCGATCCCGCCACGGCGGATGCGCTCACGCGGATGGTCTACGGCATCGTGTGCTTCGCCACGCTGTTCAGTTTTGTCGGCACGGTCCTCGGCGGCATCTGGGCCGACCAGTCGTGGGGCCGCTTCTGGGGCTGGGACCCGAAGGAGAACGGCGCACTCATCATCGTGCTCTGGAACTCGCTCATCCTCCACGCGCGTTGGGGCGGCCTGGTGCGGCAGCGCGGGCTGATGGCACTCGCGCTGTTCGGCAATGTCGTGACGGCGTGGAGCTGGTTCGGGGTCAACATGCTGGGCGTCGGCCTGCACAGCTATGGTTTCATGGATGCCGCCTTCTGGTGGCTCATCGCCTTCGCCGCCAGCCAGGTGGTCGTGATGGGCTGCGCGGGCCTTGAGCGCAGCTGGTGGCGCAGTCCGGTCGCCGCCGCCCCCGCCTGACCGGGAAACACAGGTGGAGCCCGCACTCCCTGCGGGCTTAACCTGCACGGAGTGCAGGTTCCACCATCCTGACTCGCGGCCTCTCCCGCCTCCTTCCGGTCAAGATCTGCGCGGTGTTGGACAATCCCGGCGCAGCCCGATCGGGGCGGCGCTGCGATACTCGTCCATCGCCATGATCCTGCCCGTCGAATCCACCTTCCCCGCCGAGGCGCTCGACCTCGACCTGATCCGGAAATATTCCATTCCCGGCCCGCGTTATACCTCCTACCCGCCCGCGACCCGGTTCACGACGGACCTCGCCCCGCTGCGGCTGGAGGACGCGATCGCCGACGACAACCATCCCGGCGCCGGCCCGGTGTCGCTGTATTTTCACCTGCCGTTCTGCGAAAGCCGCTGCTGGTTCTGTGGCTGCAACACCGTCATCACCCGCCGTCGCGCCTCGGCCGCCGAATACCTCGATGACCTCGCGCGCGAGATGCTCCTGACCGCGGCGAAAATGGATCGCACGCGGCCGGTGACCCAGATCCATCTGGGCGGCGGCACCCCGACGTTTTTTCCGCCGGAGGAACTCCGCCGGCTCGGCGGCTTGATCCGCGGGATTTTCAACATCGCGCCGGATTGCGAATTCGGCGTCGAGGTCGACCCCCGTCGCCTGACGCCCGAGCACGTGCTCGCCCTGCGCGACATCGGCGCGCGCCGCGCCTCGCTCGGCGTGCAGGACACGAACCCGGCCGTGCAGCTCGCGATCCACCGCCTCCAGCCGCAAAGCCAGAACATTGCGGCCTTCGCCTGGCTGCGCGCCGCCGGTTTCGAATCGATCAACGTCGACCTGATCTACGGCCTGCCGTTGCAGACGCCCGGCTCGTTCGCCACGACGGTCGGCGACGTGCTGGCGCTCGATCCCGACCGGCTGTCAGTGTTCAGCTACGCGCACGTGCCCTGGATCAAGCCCGCGCAAAAAATCCTCGAGGACCGCGCGCCGCTGCCCGGCCCCGGGGAAAAGCTGGGCATGTTCGCCGTGGCGCATTCGATGCTGACCGCCTCCGGTTATCTCGACATCGGCCTCGACCATTTTGCGAAACCGGACGACGAACTCGCGCGCGCGTTGTGGGCCGGCACGCTGCACCGGAATTTCCAAGGCTACAGCACCCGCGGCGGCGCTTCGCTCTACTCGTTCGGGATCTCGGCCATCTCCGCGACGGCCGACACCTATCGCCAGAACGCGAAGACGCTGCCCGAGTGGCGCGCGGCGCTCGAGGCCGGCCGCCTTCCGGTCGAACGCGGGCTGCGGCTCACGGACGAGGATGCGCGCCGCCGCACCATCATCATGCGCCTGATGTGCGACCGCCGCCTGGATTTCCATGCACTGTCCCGTGAACTCGGCCTCGATTTCACCGCGACCTACGCCGCCGAACTGGCCTCGCTCGATGATCTCGAAACGGATGGCCTCGTCCACCGCACCGCCGGCCTCCTCGAGGTGACGCGCCCGGGCGTGCCGCTGCTGCGGGTGATAGCCATGCGCTTCGATCCGGCCGCCACCGGCGCCGCGCGGCAGCACTCGCGCACCATCTGATTCCCTCCGGCAATGAACCTGACCACATCCTATCTCGGCCTGCGCCTGCGCAGTCCATTCGTGGTCGGAGCCTCACCATTGTGCGACGACCCGCACCAAGCGCGGCAGCTCGAGGATGCCGGCGCGGGCGCCGTGGTGATGCGCTCGTTCTTCGAGGAACAGTTGGAACCGCGCCCCCCTCCCGCCGCGTCCGACGCCGCGCCCGCCTTTCCGGAATACGCCGACTACCAGCTTTCGCCCGCCGGCTACCTGCGGCATCTGGAGAATCTGAAGGAGACGCTAACGATTCCCGTGATCGCCTCCCTCAACGGCCACCAGCCGGGTGTCTGGACGGAATTCGCGCGGCTGCTCGAACAGGCCGGCGCGGACGCCATCGAGTTGAATTTCTACCAAGTCGTGACCGACCCCGCCATCGCCGCCGACCAGGTGGAGACCGCGATGCTCGCCACCGTCGGCGAGGTTGCGGCCGCGGTGCGCATTCCCCTCGCGGTCAAAATCTCGCCCTTTCACTCCTCCATCGCGCAGCTCGCCGTGGCCCTCGAACTCGCGGGCGCGGACGGCATCGTGGTCTTCAACCGTTTTTTCCAGCCTGACATCGACATCGAGGACCTGGTCGCGCGCCCCGTGCTGCAGCTGTCCGATTCGGCGGAGTTGCTCCTGCGGCTGCGCTGGCTCGCGATCCTGTCGCCGCAGCTGCGGGGCTCGCTCGCCGCCAGCGGCGGCATTCACGGGTCGGCCGACGCCATCAAGGCCGTGCTCGCGGGCGCGGACGTCGTGCAGCTGGTGTCCGTGCTGCTGCGGCATGGTCCGCACGTGCTGACGACGTTGAGGCGCGGGCTCGAACTTTGGATGCAGCAGCGCGGCCTGACCGAACCCGGGGAGTTCCGCGGCCGGCTCAACCTTGCGCGCTGTCCGGATCCGGGCGCCTACGAGCGTGCGAACTACATCCGGGTGCTGCACAGCCGCCGGTTCTGAGGCGGACCGGGCTCAGGCTGCCGCCGGGCGCACGCCGCGCGGATCCCGGGAAAGCTCCAGGGTTGCCCGCACGTCCCCGCTGCCCGGCTGCGGCGTCAGCGTGAAACCATGGTGGCGAAAAATGCCGAGCATGCTCGCGTTGTGCACGTCCACCTGGGCCCACAGCCGGCGGAGCCGCCGGGCGCGCGCCGCGGCCATGAGCAACTGCAACAACCTCGTGCCCACGCCGCGCCGGCGGACGGTTTCGCGCACGACAAACGCGAGCTCGGCGGCGTCGCCCGCGGGATCCAGGCAATAGCGGCCCACGGCCAGCAGCGTCTGGCCATCCCGCGTGAAGCTGCCCAGGGCGCAATCGCGCGTCTGGTCCACCCCGACCAGCTCGCGCGCCCGCTCCTCCGACATCGTCGTAACGACACCACCATAGCGGTCGTGAATCGTGTCCGGCGTGTGGGAGCGGAAGAAGTCCTGCAGCCGCGCCTCATCGCCCGGCCGGAGCGGGCGCACCCGCCCCCGGAAACGGCGGAGTGGAGGTGTCGTGCTTGCCATGCCTGACGATACCAGTTGCACCCCCCGCGGGGAATTGGGACGGGGGCGGTATCCGCCTAGGGAAATCCTTTAGGTCCGGCCGCGGCGGTTGCGGAGGGGCAAAATATGCGGAGCCTTTCTCCGGAAGTGAGGAGAACCCCGCCCCCGCTTCATGCCATGATTCCCCATCGCCATGCATCGAACCATCCGCAGGTTTTCCGGCAATCGCCTTGCGGCCCTGAGCCCGCGCGCGGCCGGCGCGCCCGCGGACCCCGGTGCCCTGTTGCAAGCCGTCAGCCGCGCCGGCCGCACCATCCTGTCCGATTATGAATCGAAGCAGGTGCTGGCGTTGCACGACATTCCCTGCGTCGAAACCTGCCTGGCGCACAACGAGGACGAAGCCGTGCTCGCGGCCGCCCTGCTGGGATTTCCGGTCCTGCTGAAACTCCATTCCCACACCCTACAGGATGATTCGGGGGGAACATGGCTTGTCATGAGCGACGCCGCCGGGGTGCGCCAAGGCTGGCAGGCCATCCGGGAGGCCGTGATCGGGCGACACGGACGGCAGCATTTTCTCGGCGTCACCGTCCAGCCGGCGATCACCAGCGACGGCCGGGAATTTTTCGTGCACGGCGAGTCGCACCCCAATTCCGGCCCGGCGCTGCGCTATGGCCGGGACCCGGCGAACCGCGGCGCCGCCAACCCGTGGAGCCTGCGCGAACTCCCCGCCGCGGAGGCCATCCAGTTCGAACAGTTGCTGGAAAATTTCCGGCGTCTGCTCGCGGCGAACCCCGGGATCCGGGAAATCAACCTGCAGCCGCTCATTGTGGCCGGCGGCCAGCTGCTGGGGCTCAGCGCCCGAATCGTCCTGCAATCCCCGCCCGGCCGGCCCGCCTAGGGACCTGCGCCCTGCGTTTCGACCCAGCGCACCGCGTGGCGGACCAGCGCCGTGGTGTCCTTCAGGTCGAGCTTCGCCTTCAGGTTGGCGCGGTGGACGTCGACCGTCTTGGTGCTCAGCCCGAGCTGCTGCGCGATCTCGCGCG
>JAQGON010000102.1 GCA_028293565.1 Verrucomicrobiota bacterium
GCCGGCGCCGGCGCGCTGATCGGCGCCGCGGCCGGCGCGATGGCGGGCGGCGCGCTCGGCAACAGCGTCGACCACGAGAACGGCACCGCCTACGGGTATCCCGGCGAGCCGGCGCGCACCTATCGCACGACCGGATATCGGCAGGCTCCGCCCTCCATGCCGGCGCCGCCGGAATCCGCGGAGTTCGTCGGCCCCGCACCGGCGCCCGATGCGCTCTGGATCCCGGGCTATTGGGATTACGACGGCAGCGGTTACAACTGGATGCGCGGCCACTGGGAAATTCCCCCGCAGAACAGCCGCAGCTACGTCGCCGCGCATTGGGAAAACCGGAACGACGGCTACGTCTTCGTCCGCGGCTACTGGAATTGAGGCGTTTTCCGCCGGACCGCCCGGTCTTTCACCGGCAAAAATCCGACCCGGCGGCACGCCTGACTCCACTCACCGCTGCGGCGGAACGCACGAGGCCGTGCGTTCCCGCCGGTTGAGGAGGCGGGGCGTCAGGCGACGCGTTCGACGATCAGCGGCGGGGGCGTCGGACGCTTCGGGGCCAGCCGGTAGGCGTTCTTGAAATGATCGAGCGCCTGCTCGAGCTTCGCCTCGTCGTTGTAGTGAATCATCATCAGCGGCTCGCCCTGCTTCACCTGCGTGCCGACCTTCTTGATCTCGGAAACGCCGACGGCGTAATCGAGCTTGTCGTGCGGGGTCTCGCGGCCGGCACCGAGCAGGTGCACGCCGCGCGCGATCATCGCCGCGTTGATCGTATGGACGTAGCCGCGCTTCGGCGCCGGCAGCTTCCGGATATGTTTCGCCGCGGGGAATTTCTCGGGATGATCGATGAAGGTCGTGTCGCCGCCCTGGGCCTTCACGAGGTCCTTGAACTTCGCGAGGGCCGAGCCATCCGTCAGGTGACGCTGCACGGTCTGCTTCGCCGAAAGCGTGGAGCCCGCGACGCCCGCGAGGCGGACGATTTCCATGCCGAGCTTGAGCACGAGTTCCTTCATGTCCTCGGGACCCTCGCCCTTGAGCAGCGCGATGGCTTCCTTGACCTCGAGCGAGGTGCCGACGGTGTCGCCGAGCGGCTGGTTCATGTCGGTCACGAGCGCGACGCAGCGCCGTTTCATGGAACGGCCGACGCGGGTCATCGAGCGCGCCAGCTGCTTGGCCTGCTCGAGATCCTTGATGAAGGAACCGTTGCCCCACTTCACGTCGATCACGAGGCCCTCGGAGCCCTCGGCAAGTTTCTTCGAGAGCACGCTGCCCGTGATGAGCGGAAGGCTCGGGATCGTGCCGGTCTCCTTGCGGAGCGCATAGAATTTCGCGTCCGCCGGCGCCAGCGCCTCGCTCTGGGCGACAATCGCGCCGCCGATGCGGGCCAGCTGTGACGTGAACTGCTCGATCGACTGGTGGCTCTTGAAACCGTGAAAGCAGCCCAGTTTGTCCAGCGTGTTGATCACGTAATCGTGTTCGACGCCGCACATCATCGGCACCACGACGCCACTCGCCATCGCCAGCGGCACGAGAACGAGCGCCGTCTTGTCACCCACGCCACCCGTGGAGTATTTGTCGATCTTTGGCTTCGCGATGCTTGAAAGATCGATTACCTCGCCGGAAAGCATCATTTCCTCCGTCAGGTCAGCCGTCTCCTGCGCCGACATGTTGGAGAAGTAAATCGCCATCATCAGCGCTGACAGCTGGTGCTGCGGCATTTCACCATCCAGCGTGCTATCAATGATGTAGCGAATTTCCTCCTGCGTGAACTCCCCGCCGTCACGCTTCTTCTCGATCAGAAACTCGAAAGTCGGCTTGATGAATCGGCGGGTGGGAATGTTGCGTTTGCTCATGTGGATAAGATGGTTGCCGAGGCGGTGCCGCGGCGCGGAAAAGTTTGCCATCACACCCGCTCCCCGGAATTTGTCGAGCCGAAACCACCCCCGTCAGTGTCTTCTGACGGTCATTTTGTCGCGTTGGCGGTTCCGAAAAACGTCCACCCGATGGCATCGAGAACGCAAACGGGCTCGCCGTCATTCCGTATCCCGATGGCGATTGCCGTTTTGAACAACCGTTGCAGGTCAAAACACGGGCCCGCGCCAACTCCACGCTTGCGCGTGCCAGCGCCGCCGCTGTGAAGTGAGCGGATGCCTGTTTCCTTCAATCTCGCCGACGCGCTCAACGCGGCGCTCACCTCCGCGGCGGGCGCCGCCGGATTGGACGTGACGGACTTCGCCGCCGAGGTGCGGACCGCCGATCCGCGACATGGCGATTTTCAGGCCAACGGCGTGCTCGGCTACGCCAAGGCCCGGAAGCTAAACCCGCGAGCTGTCGCCGAAAAACTGGTCGCGGCCCTTCCGGCGGAGGTTGCCGCGTCCCACGACGTGACGATCGCCGGCCCGGGTTTCATCAATTTCACGCTGAAACCTTCTGCGCTGCTCGCCTGGCTGCGCGCGCATGACTCGATCGAGCACCTGCGGGCCAACGCCGCCACCGCCCGCCATGGCCAAACCTGGGTCGTCGACTACTCGTCCCCCAACACGGCGAAGCAAATGCACGTCGGCCACCTGCGGTCCGCGGTGATCGGCGAGGCGATCTGCCGGCTGCTGGAATTCAGCGGCGCAAAAGTGATTCGCGACAACCATATCGGCGACTGGGGCACGCAGTTTGGGAAATTGATCTGGGCCTACCAGCGCCACCTCGACCCCGCCGCCCTCGCCGCGGATCCCCTCGAGGAATTTGAACGTCTCTACAAGGTGGGCCACGCCGCCGCCGAGGCGGACCCCGCCGTCCTCGAGCAGGCGCGCCAGGAACTCGTGAAGCTGCAGGCCGGCGATCCGGAAAACCTCGCGATCTGGAAAAAAATCAACGACGTCAGCCTCGGCGCGTTCCAGCAGATCTACGACCAGCTCGGGATCAGGTTCGATGCCGTGCACGGCGAGAGTTTCTACAACGACAAGGTCGACCGCGTTTACCGCGAGCTCACCGAGGCCGGCATCGCGGAGGAAAGCCAGGGCGCGCTCGTGGTGTTTCATCCCGGGCATCCGCGCTTCAAGACCCAGCCGTTCCTGATGCGCAAGGGCGACGGCGCGAGCAATTACGCCTCGACCGACCTGGCGACCGCGCTCTGGCGGGCCGAGCACTTCCACGCCGACGGCATCGTGGTCGTCACGGATTTCCGGCAGGCCGACCATTTCGAGCAGCTGTTCCTGACCGTGAGAAAATGGTTCGCGGCGCGACACTATCGCCTGCCCGAGCTGCACCACGTGACGTTCGGCGCCGTGACGGGCGAGGACGGCAAGGCGCTTCGCACGCGCGACGGCGGCACGATCAAGCTGAAGGAGCTGCTCGCCGAGGCCGAGGCGCGCGCCTATGCGCTCGTCAGCGCGCGCAGCGCGGAACTGCCCGAGGCCGAGCGCCGCGCGATCGCGTCGGTCGTCGGCATCGCCTCGGTCCAGTACGCGGACCTCTCCCAGAACCGTTCCAGCGATTACGTGTTCGCCTGGGACAAGATGATCTCCCTCGAGGGCAACACGGCGGCGTACCTGCTCTATGCCGGCGCGCGGATCCATTCGATCTTCCGCCGCCTCGGTCTCGATCCGGCGACGGCGGATCTGACTGGCGACGCGGTCCGCGAACTCTCGACGCCGGCCGAACTCGCGCTCGCGCGGAAAATCGTGAAGTTCGCCGACGCCATCCGGCTCGCGGCCGACTCGCTGCGCCCGCATTATCTCTGCCTCTACCTTTACGAGCTGGCGGGGGAATTCAGCGCCTTCTACGCCGCCGACAAGGTGGCGGTCGAGGATCCCGCGATCCGCGCCCGCCGCGTGCTCCTCTGCGCGCGGACGCTGCTGATCCTGGAGACGGGCCTTCATCTGCTCGGCCTCCGCACGCTGACGAAGATGTAGAAAGCGGCGCGAGCCCCGGCGACACTCCGAACCCCGCGCCCAATAAACTCTTGCTGCGTTCGCGGCCTGCGGCCAGATTCCCCGCCTATGGCCACGGAGGAAATCTACATCCGCAGCGAAGCCGAGACCGCGGCGCGCGGGCCCTTCAATCTCGAGCAGCTTGTCTCGCTGGCCGACACCGGCCAGCTCAACGCCGAGACGCTTTTTTACGACGCCACCACCGAGCAGTGGGCCGCGGTCGGATCCAATCCCGACCTGATGGCGCAGATTTTTCCCCAGCGGAAAAAGCTGAAGATCAAGAACACGGTGAAGATGGACAAGCTCAACAAGGACACCGACAGCGCGGCTCCCATCACCGTTGACGAGATGCTCGCCGCCGCCGAGGGCCGCACCGCGGAAACCGCGGGGAAGCAGGATCCGATGATCGCGATGGCGCGCGCCGCGGCGATCGGGCGCTGGTCCGTGGTCCTCATGCTGCTGGTCGCCGCCGCCGGCGAAATTCTTCCGTCGGTCGAGGCGCTGATGGCGATGGATGTCCCGAAGCTCATGACGCATCCGCTGGTCGCGCTCGGCGCCTTCGACATTTTCCTGATCACGATGCTGGCGCTGGGAGTGGTGGCGCTTTACCCGCTCGTGCGTTTCCGCGCCGCGCTGGGCTTTGGCTTCCTGGCTTTCCTGTTCTGGGTCGACGGGCATGCGATGCCGCTGCTCGCCGCCGCCGCCGGCTCGACGGGGCTTTATCTGTGCACGGTCTTCGTCAGCTACCTGCCGGTGACCGTTTGCGCGCTGCTCGGGCTGTGCGGTCTGGGTGCGGTTTCCTGGTTCCTGATTTCCTGAGGCCGGGGGGCGCCATGGCCAGAACCGTCAAGCGCGGCCACCGGCTCCGGCATCTGTTCCGGACGGAGATCTGGGATCCGGCGTACATCAAGCAGCGGTCGCTGCGCGGCTACTCGTACGCCGTGCTGCGCGTGATCTCGATCACGTTCACCGTCTTCAACGAAACCCGCGCCGCCAGCCGCGCCGCCGCGTTGAGCTTCAGCTCGCTGCTCGGCATCGGGCCGCTGATCGGCGTGGCCGTGCTCGTGGGGGGATTCATGCTCGGCCAGAACAGCGACCCGACCGTCCTCGCGAACCGCGTTGCGATCCTCATCAAGCGGGTCGCGCCGCAGCTGCAGCAGCTCGAGAGCATGAACCCGGTGAACCCCGGCGGGCCCAACGCCGAGCTGGCCGACCTGATCAAGGGGATGATCGCCGGCTCGCGTTCGAGCACCGGCGGCGCGCTCGGCGCCTTCACCCTCATCATCATCGTGCTGCTGCTCTTCAAGACGATCGAGGACACCTTCAATGAAATCTGGGGCGTGCGGGCGGGCCGGTCGGTCGCGATGCGGATCGTGCTCTACTGGACGGTGCTGACGCTCGGCGCCGTGCTCTTCTTCGCGTCGCTCACCCTGCTGGGCGCGGGCGCGTTCGTGAACGTTTTCCTCGAGCGCCTGCCCTTCGGCAAGGAGCTGCTCGGGGGCCTGCGCTGGCTGCTGCCGCTGTTCTCCGCCACGGTGGTCGTCTGCCTCCTCACCCTCTTCTACCGTTTCACCCCGAACACCCGCGTCTACTGGCGGGCCGCCCTGACCGGCGCGATCGTCGTGGCCGCGCTGCTCCTGCTGAACAACTTTCTCGCGTTTCTCTACCTCAAGCGCGTTTACCTCGAAAAAAGCCTCTATGGGTCGCTCGGCATCCTGCCGATCCTGATGCTCGGCCTGTATGTCTTCTGGCTGTTCGTGCTGATCGGCGGGCAAATCAGCTACGCCGTCCAGAACGCCCATTTCCGCAACAGCCAGGCCGCGTGGGGGCACCTCAGCGAATCGATGCGGGAGCGCCTCTCGCTCATCGTCCTCCTCACCATCTGCCGGCGCTTCCGCAGCTGCCTGCCGGCCGTCACCGCCTCGCATCTCGGCGACCTGCTCCGCGTCCCCACGCAGATCCTGAACGAGTGCCTGAACCGGCTCGTCGACATGAAGCTGCTGACGCCGATTCCTCCCCCCGCCGGACAGGCCCCGACCGATTATTTCTACCAGCCCGCCCGCCCGCTGAGCCACATCACGCTGCAGCAGTTCAAGCGTCTCGACGACAATCTCGGCGACGACCCCGTCGGGCAGACCCTCGAGCAGATCGACCCGGTCCTCCAGCATTACACCTCGGCGCTCAACCAGCTCCTCGAGCAGGATTTCCTCAAGAAAAGCTTCGAAGAACTGCTCGCGGAATTCGAGTTCGACGGCTCGCGTCCGCCCTTCGCGATGGGTCATTCGCAACCCGGCCCCGCCGCCACCTGATCGAGTCCCCCGCGAATGATACGGATCGGTCCGGATCCCGCTAAAATATCGGCCTCGATCCGTGCCCATTGCGGGAAAAAATCCGGCCTTGCCTCGCCACCCCTGCGACCTAGCGTCGCGGGTTTTCTCCCATGATTTCCTGGATCCAGCGGTACTTTCAGCATCACTTCCGCATTATCTTCGCGCTGATTCTGATCAGCACGATCATCTCGTTCATCATCGCCTTCGGACCGGGCTCGAACCTGGGACGCTCCGAGCGCCGGTCGGCGGCGCGGCCGTTTTTCGGCTACAACCTGGGATCGCAGGCCGATCAGTCGCGGCTCATCGGCGACGCCAGCCTGAGCGTCTACCTGCAGTCCGGCACGAACTCCCTCGAGAGCGCCGACCTGCAGAATTACGCCTTCCAGCGCGTTGCCGCCCTCTCGCTCGCCGACCAGCTTCACGTTCCCGCCCCAAGCAAGCAGGAGGTCGCCGACTACATCAAGGGCCTCCGGATCTTCCTCGGCGAAGACGGCCAGTTCGACGCCAAGCGCTACGGCGCCTTCCGCGACACGCTGAAGGGAAATCCCCGGTTGTCGGAAGCCGACGTCAGCCGCATCCTCTCGGACGACATCCGCGCCGACAAGGTCCAGAAGATCATCGCCGGCCCGGGATATGTCCTGCCGAGCGACGTCAAATCCCAGCTCGAGCGGGCCGACTCGGTCTGGACGCTCGCCACGGCGACGGCCGATTACGCCAGTTTCAATCCGTCGATTCCGGCGACCGACGCGGTCCTGACGAAGTTTTTCGCGGAAAATTCGTTCCGCTACACCCTCGCGCCGCGCGTGGTCGTTTCCGCCGCCTATTTTCCCGCCTCGGCGTACACCGGAGCGGTGGTGGTCGCCGAACCCGAGGTGCGGGCCTTCTACGACAGCAATCCCGGCCGTTTCCCGAATCCCTCGCCGAAGCTCCCGGGCGCCACGGCCGAGCCCGCCCTCGACTATGCCGCGGTCCGCCCACAGGTGGAGGCGGCCTTGAAGCTCGAGCGCGCCCAGCGCTTCGCGGCGAAGGCCGCGTCGGACCTTTCGTTCGCGCTCTACGACGGCAAGATTTCTCCCGGCACGCCGGCCTTTGACCAGCTCCTCGCCGCGCAGCATGTCGCCTTGAAGACGATCGCGCCGTTCGGCCGCGAGGAAGGCCCCGCGGAATTCGGCGGCTCCCCCGAGATCGCCAACGAGGCCTTCAAGCTCGGCGCGACCCGCGCCTATTCCGACGCGGTTGCCGCCCCGGGCGGGGCCATCGTTCTCTTCTGGAAGGAAACGCAGCCGTCGCGCCAGCCGGCCTTCGCCGAAGTCCGCCAAAGGGTCGCCGCCGACTACGTCGCCAACGAGAAGAGCAAGCGCTTCGTCGAGTTCGGCAAGACCCTCCGAAGCCTGATCGAGAACCGGCTCAAGGCGGGCGACTCCTTCGAAAAAGCCGTCGCCTCTGCCGGCAGCGCGAGCTCGGTCAAGCTCGAGAGCAAGACCCTACCGCCGTTCTCCCGCCGCAACCCGCCGCGCGACCTCGACTACTCCGTCGCCGGCGCGCTCGAGCGCCTCGAAAAGGGCCAGGTCTCGGACATGATCATCTCAAAGGAGCACGGTCTGTTCGTCTACGCCGTCGACAAGAAGCTTCCCAACCTGAGCGAGACCGGCCCCGCCTTCGCGACGATGCGCGCGCAGATCGCCAGCGCGAACGCCCGCATCGGGGCCAGCGCCCAGCTCACCGCGCTCGTCGAGCAGGAACTCAAGAAAACCGAGCCCGCCGTCCGCTGACGGCGTGGACCGGCCCGAGGGCACGAGGGATCGTCCACCGCGAAGAACGCAAGGGCCGCGACGATCAGGAAAAAAGGGGCGGCGCCCCCGGCCTTTTCCCTTCGGGCTTCACGACCTTTGCGGTTAAAAAACCGCTTATCCACCGGGCGGACCGCTTGACTTCATTCGCCTCGAACTGGCGCAGGGAGCTGCCGATGGTCGCACCATGCCGCACCGTCGCCGCAGCGGGCCTGACTTCGAACCTTGATGAAACTTCCGCGGGTTGCTCTCGTCATACCGCCAGCAGCGGCCGTCAGTAACTTTTCGACAGCTTCCGTGTTCTCCTTTTCACTTTCGCCTCACGCCTACTCCATCATGTCCCGCCCATCGTTCCGCGCCCTGCTGCTCAGCCTGAGTCTCCTTTCACTGGTCCCGCTCCGCGCGCAGCAGCCCACGCCCCCGGTCGTCGGACCCCCGCCGGCGGCCGACGCCGCGACTCCGCCGGCGCCCGTGCTGACCCTCGAGGAATGCATCGCCCGGGCCCTGGAGAAAAATTTCGCGCTCAAGATCCAGGGTTTCTCGACCGACATCGCCAAGGAGTCCGTCAACATCGCGAAGGCGGCGTTCGATCCCACGTTCACCGCCTCCACCCAGCGCGCGATGGTGCAGTTCTCGCCCAATGTCCGCACCGACACCACCGACACCCGCGTTGGGGTCGCGCAGACCCTTACGTCCGGCGCCCTGGTCGACGTCAGCGCCAGCCTCAACCGGACCGGCGACGTCCCGATCATCACGACGCCCAATCCGGCCTATAACAGCGACGTTTCGTTGTCCGTCGTGCAGCCGCTGCTCCGCGGCGGCGGCCGCGCCGTCAATCGCGCCGCGATCGAGCGCAGCAAGCTCGGCCTGAACATCGCGAACCTCAGCTACAAGGGCAGCGTCCTCCGCGTCGTGCGCGACACCGAGGCGGCCTACTTCAATCTCGTCTTCGCCCGCGGCCAGCTCGCCGTCAAACAGCACAGCCTCGAGCTCGCCCAAAGGCTCTACGACGAAAACAAGGCCCGCCGCATCACGGGAGTCGCCACCGACCTCGACGTGCTCACCGCGGAAGTCGGCATCGCCACCGCCCGCAACGGCGTCGTGACGGCCGACCAGCTCGTCCACAACAGCGAGGACGCGCTGCTGGCGCTGATCGGGCAGACCCAGTTCAACATCGCCGTCGGCACGGTCGTTCTTCCCCCCAACCAGGATTCCGCGCCGTCCTTCGATGTTTCCTACCGGCTCGCCCGCGAAAACCAGCCCGACCTGATGACGTCCCAAACGACGATCAAGCAATTCGAGCTCGACGCCAGCACGTCCAAGAACGCCGCCCTGCCCACGCTGAATCTCGGCGGCGCCGTCGGCTACAACGGCACGGACACCTCCTACCGTTCCGCGATCAATCGCCTCCCCGACGGGGATGGGCGGAACTGGCAGCTCGACCTCGCGCTGTCCGTGCCATGGGGCCTGCATGCCGATCGCGCCCGTTATCGCAGCGCGCTCGCCGGCCTTCGCCAGGAACAGGCGCACCTCCAGCAGATCGACCAGAATCTCATCGTCCAGGTCCGAGCGGCCGTGCGCGCCGTCGAAACCAACCAGCTCAGCGTCGAGATTTTCGGCAAGTCCACGGAGCTCGCCGTGAAGCAATACGAGCTTCAGCTCGCGCGCTTCAAGGCGGGGCTCTCGACGAGCCGCCAGGTGCTCGAGACCCAGGACGACCTCGAGTCCGCCCGCGTCAACGAACTGCTCGCCCAGGTCAATCTCCGCATCGCGCTGGCGAATCTCCACCAGCTGGAAAGCAGCTCGCTCGAGCATTACCACATCGCGCTCGCGGAGTAGCGCCGCGCCTCCGTCCGCTCGACGCGAGACGGGGATTGTGCGCGCTGCGGATCACGGATTCATTTCGCTTCACCTCGGTGTCATCCCGGGGAAGAAGTCCGTCAAAACTCATCGCCCCATGCGTTCCACCCTCGTGATCCGAGCTGTCCTGTGGGGTTGGTTGTTTGCCGCGCTGCTCGTCGGCCGGTTTCTCCTCCTGCAGCGCCTGCCGATGCCTGCGGTGCAGGGGATCCTGGCGGCCCTCACCGTGGCGCTGCTCGCGGCGTACCGGCTCTCGCGGAACTTCCACTCCTGGCTGGTGGCCATCGACCTCCGCTGGATCGTGCTGCTGCACGTCAGCCGGTTCGTCGGATTTTATTTCATCGTCCTTTACCGGCGCGGAGAACTCCCCTTCGCGTTTGCCGTTCCCGGCGGGCTCGGCGACATCGTGGTCGCCACGCTCGCCCTCGGGCTGGTCGCGATTCCCATGCCGGCGCCGATGCGCCTGCGCGCGATCTCCATCTGGAATGTCGTGGGCCTGCTCGACATTCTCATGGTGGTGTTCACCGCCGGACGCCTCGGGTTCGCGGATTCCGGTTCGATGCGCGCCCTCACCTACCTGCCGCTCAGCCTGCTCCCGACCTTTCTCGTGCCGCTCATCATTGCGAGCCACGTGCTGATCTTCGCGCGAGTCCGAGCGTCGGACGGCGCCCAGCTCAACTAGGGCGTTTGAAATTCCGGGGCGGGGTTGGCCGCAAAAATGCGCAAGGGCTCCGCGGTTGCGAAGGAGCTGCCATCGCGCCCATCGGCGCACGGGAGGTTCGAGCCGAAGCCGCCGAGCCCTTGTGCATTTTTTGCGGTCAATCCTTCCGGACCGAATTTGGCCGTTCTCGGTTTTCTAGCGGACACACACTTTTATTCAAAATGCTCCGACGATCTCAGGGACCCTCGCGGGCGGAAAATAGCCCCTCCGCCCCTGCCTCCGCTGCCATCACGACGCGATGTGCCGGCAGCTGGGTCCGGAACCAGGTCCGCTGCTTTTTCACCAGCGCGCGGGTGTTTTTCGCGATCTCCGCAGCCAGCTTTTGCCCCGGCAGCGTTCCTTCGAGGAACGAAATCACCTCCCGGTATCCGATCGCCCGCGCCGCGCTGGGATTGTCCTTCAATCCCGCCGCGAGGAGGCCTCGCACTTCGTCGATCAGGCCGGCGGAGAGCATCGCGGACACCCGGCTTTCGATCCGTTCGTTCAGCACGGCCGGCGGCTGATCGATTCGGACCAATTGAATTTCCCATTCGGAAAACGGCCCGCGCCGCCGCGCGAAATCCGCCGCCAGTTCCGCGACCGGCCGCCCGGATGAAAGACAGCGCTCCAGGGCCCGCGCCACTCGCCGCGGGTTCGCGAGGTCGAGCGAACCGAGTCCTCCGGGGTTCAGCGAATGCAGCCGCCGCAGCGCATCGGCCGGGGACAGGGCTGTGACTTCCGTGCGCACTTCCGGAGAAACCGTCACGTCGTCCGCCACCGGCGCAAAAAAACTCTTCAGATAAAAACCGCTTCCGCCGACCACCAGCACGCGCCGCCCCCTCGCCTGGATGTCGGCCACTGCCTTCAGGGCCTCCGCGATGTAACGCGTCACATCCATGCGTTCGTTGAATCCGCAGATGTCGACGAGATGGTGCCGGACCCGCATCCGCTCGGCCGGCGTCGGCTTGGCGGTGCCAAGGTCCATGCCGCGGTAAAAAAGCAGCGAGTCGCACGAAACGATCTCCGCCTCATTCGTCGCGGCCCATCGCAGCGCCCATTCCGTTTTTCCCACCGCCGTGCAACCGGTGAGGACGTGAAGCGCGGGTTTCATGACGGTCATCAAACAGACCACCCGCCCGCGGAGCCGCAATCAAACTCTCCGGATCCATGAGTGGAACGCGTGGGCGCGGCCAACGCGTTCCGCCCGCTCGTTCCCCGGCCGCCTCGGCCCGGGCGCAGGGGCGCGGGAAAAAGAGTTTGTTTCGGCGCCCGAGGTCCGCCGTGCTTCGACGGTTGAAGACGCGCTTCATCGTCAATCCCTTCTCGGGCCACGCCTCCCGCGCGCTGGCGCGGGTGCGCGCCCACGCGGCGGCGAGCGGCGCAGAGGTGCACCTCACCGCCCGTCCGCGGCACGCCACCGAACTCGCGCTCATGGCGCTGGCCGATGACTGCGAGCTCGTCGTTGCGGTCGGTGGCGACGGCACGCTCAACGAAGTCGCCACGGCTCTCGTCGGCACGGATGCCGTCTTCGGACTGGTCCCGTGCGGTTCCGGCGACGGCCTCGGGCGCCACTTGGGAATCCACGGCACGATTTCGCACGCGTTGGAGATTCTGCGCTCCGGCCATTCGCGCCGGATCGATACCGGGCTGGCCGACGGCCACCCCTTTTTCACCGCGGCGGGCGTCGGTTTTGAAGCCGAGGTCTCGGCGCGCTTCAACCGTCTCTCCAGCCGCGGCTTTCTTCGCTATCTGACGACCAGCGCGGCGCTGTGGCGGACGTTCGAGCCGGAGGACTACCAGATTGAACAGGACGGCCGGGTGACGACCGTGCGGGCATTCACCGTGGCCATCGCGAACGCCGACCAGTACGGCAACAACGCGCGGATCGCGCCGGGCGGGCGGATCGACGACGGCCTGCTCAACCTGACGGCCGTGCCGCCGGTGTCGTTCGTCAACGGCCTGCCCCTGCTGCTGCGCCTGTTCAACGGCACGATCGGCGGCGCCCACGGAGTCTGCCGGCTGACCGGCCCTCGTTTTGCCGTCACGCGCTCAAATGCCGGACTGATCCACACCGATGGCGAGGTTCACGCGGCCGGCCCGCGCGTCGAGTTCGTCATCCGTCCGCTGAGCCTCAGGGTGATGGCACCCGACGGCCGTCACAAGTCATCGTAGCCCACGGCGCGGTTGCGGCCGCCCGCCTTCGCGCCGTACAGCGCCTTGTCGGCGGCGGCGACGAGATCGGCGCAGTTCTTCGCGTCGAACGGCATCGCCGCCGCGCCGGCGCTGACCGTGATCCGCAGCTCCGGCCCGTTCTCGATCTTCACCGTCTCTGCTTCCACCGCCGCGCAGACCCGCCGCGCCGTCTCCATCGCGACCTTCCGGTCCGCCTGCATGATGATCAGCGCGAACTCCTCGCCGCCAAAACGCGCCGCGCGGTCGACGTCGCGCAGGCCGCCCACCAGGCGCCCCGCCACTTTCTGGAGCACCGCATCGCCGACCGGATGGCCGTGCGTGTCGTTCACCGCCTTGAAATGGTCGATGTCGATCAGCACGAGCGAAAGCGGATGGCCGAAGCGCAGCGACCGCTCCCGCTCCTCGGCGAGAATGCGGTCGAATTCCCGGCGGTTCAGCAGCCCGGTCAGCGGGTCGCGCGTCGCGAGGCGGCGCAGCGCCTCGAGCGTTTCGCCGAGCTTGAGCGCGTACCGCAGCGAGCGCTCCAGCGTCTGCGAACTGATCTCGCCCTTGACCAGGTAATCGAGCGCGCCGGCGTTCATCGCCTCGATGTCGACGCTCTCCGACGACTCCGCCGTGAGAAACACGATCGGCATCCGCGATCCCGCCTCCACCGCCGCCCGGATCAGCTCGAGGCCGTTGTGTTCGCCGAGCTGGTAGTCGAGCAGGCAGGCCGCGTGTTTTCCCTCGAGGAGCTTCGCCAGCCCGTCCTCGTAAGTCGGCGACCACTCGAGGTCAAAGGTTTCGCCGCGGAAATTCTTGAAGTGCTCCTGCGTGAGCCGGTACTGCATCCGGTCATCGTCGATCATGAGGATTTTGCGGCTCATGGGGAAACGGCCGCCGGCACTTCGGAAAAAAGTCCGGCCAGCCCCTCGGCCACCGTCGTGCGCGCCGCAAAGCCGAGCTGGGTCGCGGCGGCGGCGGGGTCGCCGAGGGAATGAATGACGTCTCCCGTCCTCGCCGGCGCGTGACGCGGCGCCGGCACGCTCCCGTAATGCCGGGCAAAATGCCCCGCGAGCTCGAGCAGCGAGGTCGCGCGGCCGGTGCAGATGTTGACCGCTCCGGACGCCAGACCCGGACGCGTCGCGGCGAGGGCGTTCGACCGCGCGACATCGGCCACCGCGATGAAGTCGCGCGTCTGCCGGCCGTCGCCGTAGATCGTCACGGGCAGCCCTTCGCGATAACGGCGGGCAAAGATCGAGACCACGCCCGAATAAGGCGACGCCGGATCCTGCCGCGGGCCGAACACGTTGAAAAAGCGCTGGCAGCGTACGGTGAATCCGTAGGCCGCCGCGTGGCCGAGCAGGAGATTTTCCGACGCGAGCTTGGCGGCGCCATAGGGGCTGACGGGGCGCATGGCCGAGTTCTCCCGGATCGGGAGCGCGGCGGCGTCGCCGTAGACCGCGGCCGAGGAAGCGAACACCACGCGCCGCACCCCATGGCGCCGCGCCGCCTCGGCCACCAGGTGGGTCGCATGCAGGTTAAGGGAATAATTCAGCTCCGGGTTCGCCACGCTCTCCTGCACGCTCACGAGAGCCGCGAGATGGAGGATCGCGTCGGGCCGCTCCCGCCCGACGAGTTCCGCCACCGTTCCGGGCTGGGCGACATCCATCTCGTGGAGGGAAAATGAGGACGACCGCAGCGCTCCCACGAGATTCTCCCGATGTCCCGAGCGGAAATTGTCGACTCCGACCACGACGTGTCCCTCCGCCAGAAGATGGTCCGTCGTGTGACTGCCGATAAATCCGGCGGCGCCGGTCACAAGAATCTTGGCCATGCTCGAAACTGTAGGCGTCGCGCGTTGGGCGGAGCAAGCAAGCATCGCATCACCGCCCGCCGAGGGCGAACGGCACTCGTGACCGGGCCGCCACGCGTACTCTCAGCTCCGGCTCGCGCCGGCCGAAAGATCCAGCGCCACGGCTCCGATGCGTGCGACGATCTTGCGCGGATCTCCGAGGTGATCCCGGATGCAGTTCACCAAGGCGCTGCCGACCACCACGCCGTCGGCGTGCCGGGCAACCTCGCGAACCTGCGCGCGCGTCGAAATGCCGAATCCCACCGCCACCGGCAGCCGCGTGCGGGCGCGAATTCTCGCCACCGCTTCCGGAATGTTCGCCGCCGAATCGCCGCGCACTCCGGTGACTCCCTCGCGCGAAACGTAATAAATGAATCCCGTCGTGACCCCCGCAATGCGGGCAATGCGCGCGTCCGGGGTCGTCGGGGCGACAATGAACACCGTGTCGACGCGATGCTTCGCGCACGCCGCCGTCACCTCGCCGGCTTCCTCCGGCGGCAGGTCGAGCGTCAGCAGTCCATCCAATCCGGCAGACGCCGCCGCGCGGACGTACGGCTCCACGCCATTGGCGAACACGAGGTTGTAGTAGGTGTAAAAAACGAACGGCGCCTGGGGAAATTCCGCGCGCAGGCGGCGCACGAGCTCGAGCACCTTGGTGCCGGTCATGCCGCTTTCCAGCGCCCGCTGCGCGGCCAGCTGATTGGTGGGACCATCGGCCAGGGGATCGGAAAAGGGGACACCGAGTTCGAGGATGTCGACGCCGCTTTTCAGCAGGGTTCGGCAGACATCCACCGAGGTTTCAAACTCCGGATCGCCGGCGCAGACGTAGCCAATGAAGGCGGCACGGTTTTCGGCCCGGGCGCGGGCAAAGGCATCGGCGAGGCGTGACATGGAAATCACACCTCAAAGCGAAATCGCCGCCGGTGCAACGGCAGTTTCGTTTCGCGAAATTATTCCCGCGCTTACGCCCTCCCGGGTTTCGTGAACCCGGGTTTATCGCGGAAATGCGGAGCGACAGAAAAAAGCGAGGTCACAGAGCCCGGGATCGGGAACTCTGTGGCCTCGGCCAAACTGCGTCCGGTTATCTCCAGGTCCCGGCCACGTACACCCAGCCGTCGGAGCGGTTCTCCCAATGCGGGGGAACGTATTCAGCGGTGGGCTGCGGCTTGTCGATCCAGTGGCCGGAGACCCACGTATAGCTGCTGTCCCGGTATTCCCAGTGGCCCGGCTCCCAAGCCTTGTCGGACGGCGGCGGCTCGGGCGGCATCAGGGTGTTGTCCCGCGGCGGCGGCGGAGCTTCGCGCACGACGATCGTGTTCGTGCTCGGCGCGCTCTGAGCCGCGGGCGGCGAAACGACGATGACTTTGTCATGACGGCAGCCGGCGAACAGCGCAGCCCCGGCGATGGCCAGGGCGATTTTTCCATTTGAAAGCGACAGATGATTCATGGTTGGAGGAAGGTGAAGGCGTCATGGACCCCCGCCGTTCGGACCCGTTCCCAACCCCACCCGCTTGATCCTCCGGTGCTTCTGAGATCGGCGATGCGGGTGGAACGCGTTTTCCACCCGACAATTCAAACGAGGTCGAAATCGACCAGCACCGGGCGGTGATCCGAAAGGTAGGCCTTCACCACCTCGCTTTTCGGCTGATGACACATCGGCGGGAGGAAGACAAAATCCAGCATCCACCGCGGGAGCGGGGACGGGAACGTGCATCCGTCCACCGGATGCAGCGCATAATCCCAATAATCCGAGAGATGGCTCAGCAGCGCTGCCGTGGCATCGGGGCTCGTGCCGGGATTGTTGAAGTCGCCGCAGATGAGCGGCGGCACATGCCAGTAGTTGCGGCGCGCGAGCTGTTTCTCGCGCAGCCATGCGAGCAGCCGGCCCAGCTGACGAATCCGGTGCTCGCGCGAGCTGAAATGAAGGTGGAGATTGACCACGGGCAGGAGGCGTCCGCCGATGTCGAACTCCGCGAAGACAAATCCCTTCTCCCCCACGCTCGCCTTGCCGAACGCGATGGTCTCCGTCGCCGCGATCGGATGCCGGGAGAGGAACGCGTTTCCGTAGCTGAGGTTGAGCAGGCCCTTGCGGCGGTTGTTGATCCCGAACACCGCATGGGGAAAACCGGAATGAAGCCGAAGGTATTCGAGGTGATCGAAATTGCCCGCCCACCGCGAACGTTCGTCGATCTCCTGCAGGGCGACGATATCGGGCTTCAGTTGGTCGAGGAGCTTGGCGATCGCGCGGAGGTTCAGCCGCATCCGTCGCTGCGAGGTCAGTCCCTGGATCGGATTGAGTCCCCGGGCGTGGGCGATATTGAACGTAAGAAGTCGGACCCGCTGCACACCCGGAGCGTGAAACGCGGTTCGGGAGGGGCAACGGCAAAGGCACGAACGCCGCGGCAGCCGGTCTTCAACCCACCCATGAATTCATCCTTGGAAAAAAGAAAAATCCGCACCGTCGTCGCCCGCTGGCTCCGCGCGTCGTCCGCCGGGCGCGTCGAACAGATCCTGCCCCTGATGGCCGAGGACGTCGTTTTCCTGCGGCCCGGTCACCCGCCGATGCGCGGCCGGGACGCCTTTGCGAAGAATTTCAGGACCGCGATGCGCTCCGCGCGGTTTTCGGCAAAGTCGACAGTCGAGGAGATCGAGATCCTGGGAGGGTACGCCTACTGCTGGATCAATCTGGCAATCTCGATGACGCCCGCAAACGGCGGCGCCACCCACCGCCGGCGAGGCGACATCCTCTCGATCTACCGCAAGGAGCGCGACGGCAGCTGGGTCCTCTTCCGCGACGCGAACATGTTGTAATCAGCGGATGGTGCGCGTCTCCGCACTGCGAGCCCCTCCGATTTTCGCAGAAGCAGCGCCGGGAACAACGAATCAGATCTCGGATTGTCCTGGGTATTTCTCCTGTAAAAACTACCGCCGAGTTTGGTCGAATTCGGCAAAACGAGAAACTCGCGGGTTGCGGTAAGCCCGGAGGTGGAGCGCATTGTCGCAGACCCCGAGCTTGTCGACGGGCCCTCGATGCGCTGGCGGCGATTCCGGAGGTGGAGCGCATTGCCCTCAATGCGCTGGCGGTGCGAGCGGACCTTGGTGGTCGACGGAGCGTCCAACGCGTTGAGACCCGTTCGACAAGCTCAGGGTCTGCGACAACGCATTCCAACCGCGGAAGCCGTATCATTACCGAACAACACAATCGCGTGCGTTCGCTTTTCATCACGGAACTGTGGCCCCGGGCGGCCCACTATAACCGGGAACTTTCTATCCTCATGAATGCAAATACTTCACCACTTATGAAAGAAACCGACGTGGTGGTCCGGACTCGTCGCAGTCCGGTCCTTTCCATTGTCGTCGCCCTGTTAGCCGTCGCCCTGGTCGCAATCGTCATTTCCGGTCGCGGACGCATGCGCGTCCGGGATCGCGCCGCCTCCGAAAGCGCGGCGCAGCTGGCGCAGAGCCGTTCGGAAGCGACCCAGCTCCAGGCGCAGCTCGGAGCCGCCAAGACCAGCGCCGATTCGCTGCAAAAGGAACTCGATGCCGCGCGCACGAACGCCAAGAACCTCCAGGCGGAGATCGACCAGTCGAAGACGTCCTCCGCCGACCTGCAGAAACAGCTCGACGCCGCGAAGTCTGAAAACTCGACGCTGAACGACCGCGCCACCGAGGCGACCCGCCGCTACGGCGAGCTGCAGAGCCAGGTTCAGGCGAACGAAGGCGCGTCCACCGCGCTGCAGACCCAGCTCGACCAGGCGAAGGCCGATGCGACGCAGCTGCAGAGCCAGTTGACCGAAGCCAACAACAAGGCGTCGGACATGGAAGCCCGCGCGAAAAAAGCCGAGAGCGACCTGGCCGCAGCGACGTCGAAGCGCCGGAGATAATCCTGTCGGCACTGGAACCGCGAGACTCCGGCGACGGGAATCGTCGGCGGAGTTGATTCGCGCGAGCGTGACGTGCGTCACAGACGAGGAAGTGGTCGCACAGGACTCAGCATGGAATCGTGGGAGGAAGCATTCGGATTTTGAACAGAAGGCAGCAAAGGGAACGAAGTGCCTCCAGCCTGCTCGAAACAAACACTCTGACTGTGGTCCGAAAGAAACGAAGGCTTCGATCAAACCGGAACCGCTTCGTTGCCTTCATTGCCTTCTGTTCAAAAAATTCGGGGCCATCTGCCAGTGGGCCGTTCCGCAGCGCGTTGAGGCAGCGCACTCACCCGACGAGCCGGAAGCGTCCGTCAGGGGAGGGGCACATTTTTCGCCGCGTCCTCCCAAGGAGGAAGGGATTGACAGCGCCAGACCGGCTCGCGACCTTCGCCGGCTCTTTACGGCGGTCATAGCTCAGTTGGTTAGAGCACAAGATTGTGAATCTTGGGGTCGCGGGTTCGAGTCCCGTTGGCCGCCCCATCTTAGGTGTCGATCACCAACACGTGGAATTCCGGGCGGCCCGCGCTGAGCGGGGCTTGGCTTGGTCAGACCGGTTTATGGGAGACCTAAGGTCTCAGCGACGGGTCACAGCAACCCGGGGCGTCGTCCGGCGCGCGGCCATCACAAGCGCCTGCGGGCTGAGCGCAGGCGAAGCGTCGGCTCCTCGTTCCGGCCCGCCGTCCTCGACGCCGGCGTCTTCCGGATCATACGGGAAATCGCGGAGGAAACTTCCGAACTCCACCAGCTCGAACCGGCCGTCCCAGTGTTCCACCAGGGCCGTCAACGACTCCACCCAGTCGCCGGAATTCAGGTAGTGCACCTCCCCCAGCATCTTGTCCGCAGGCGTGTGGATGTGCCCGCACATCACGCCGGTGCAGCCGCGGTCGCGCGCCAGCTGCGCCAGCTGGACCTCGAACTTTGAAATGTGGCTCACCGCCGACTTCACCCGCGCCTTGATCGCCCGGCTCAACGACCAGTACTCCTGCCCGCGCCAGGCGCGCCAGGAATTGTACAGCCGGTTCAGCCGGCGCAGCGCCCGGTAACCCCAGTCGCCCAGATGCGCCAAAAACACGAAATTCCGCGTGATCGTGTCGAACACGTCGCCGTGGAGCACGAGATACCGGCCGCGCAGTCCTTCGTGCACGTGGTCCTCGACGATCCGCAGGTTTTCAAAGTCCAGCGGGAGAAACGAACTCATGATGTCGTCGTGATTCCCGCGCAGATAGATGATCTGCGTCCCCTGCTTCTCCATTTTCTTGAGGACAATCCTGACAAAGCGCGTCTCGTTCGTCGTCCAGCTGCCGCCGCGGCGCAGCTGCCAGGCGTCGATGATGTCCCCGTTCAGGATCAGGGTCTCGCAACGCACCGCCCGCAGGAAATGATTCACCTCGCGCACCTTCGCGTCGGGCGTGCCGAGGTGGACGTCCGAGATGATGACCGTGCGGACGCGCAGTTTTTTCATGGCCGGGAAAATCGCAGCGCCTCGGCGCCGACGGGCGGAAGTCCGCGCAGTCCACCCACGTCCGCCGCCGCTTCCGCCAGATTCTCCGGCTCCCGCGCGGGTACGCGACAGCCCGACGGCACCGTGATGCGGAGGCTGCGCGGCCGCACGACCACCTCGATGCTGGCGGAGGTCTCGTGGGTTTCCCCGTCCGTGTGGATCAGTCCGGGCCCCGCGCGCTCGATGAGAAAGCGATCCCCGCGCATGCGCGTCACCCGGCGACTCCGGTCAATCGTCCCCAGAAACAGTCGCACCGCGAGCGGCAACGCCGACAGGAGCCCGACCGAGTGCACGACGATCAGGTCAAACACGCCGTCGTCGACCGTCGCTCCCGGCGCAATGTAGGCCCGATTGCCATATTGGTCGGAATTCGCCACCGCGATGAGCGACATTTCGAAACACTTCCGGCGGATCCCGTGAACGACGCACCGCTCCATCCGGTGTTTCATCAGCGCGCGCGATCCCGTGACCGCGTAAGCCAGGAGTCCGCGGCGCACCAGCCGGTTGAAGGAACGGCTGATCTCGGCGTCGAAGCCGAGCCCCATCACGTTGAAAAAGGGATGCCCGTTGGCCACGCCCGTGTCGATCGTCACGTCCCGGTGCCCCGGACCCGCGAGCAGCATCAGCGCGGCGCGCGGCGAGGTGGGGATGCCCAAATGAAGCGCCAGCCCGTTTCCCGAGCCGCACGGGACCAGGGCCAGCGCGGCCGCCGTCCCGGTGACCGCCTGCGCGACTTCGTTCATGGTGCCGTCGCCCCCGACCGCGACGATTCGCTCGCAGCCGCGGGAAATCGCCGCGCGCGCCAGCAGCGTGGCGTGGCCCGGCGCCTCGGTGGAGACCAGTTCCGCGTCCAGCTGGTGGGCGGCGATGAAGCTCCGGATCGCCGGGACCAGCCAGGGCCGGCGCCGGTTTTTTCCGGAACACGGGTTGAAGACAAAACAGGTTTTCATCGGACCGCCGCGGGTTTGAGGGAAAGCGGCACCCGGTTCGCAGCCGGATCGAGCGCCCCCGCTCCGATCCCGGCTCCAACTCGAACGCGCTCGAGGACCTGTTCGACAATCGCCTCGGCGGCGTTCGGCCGCGCCAGCCGATCGAGCGCGCCGCGCCATTTGCTCCAGACGCGACCCTGGTCGGCAAACGCGCTCCGGCACGCCTCCAGCACGGCAGTGGGCGTTTCCGCCAGGGCTCCGACTCCATGCCGGCGGAGCAGCTCGTAATTGCCCTCCTCCTGCCCGGGAACGATTTGGTTCACGATCATCGGACAGCGCGCCGCGATCGCCTCCTGGGTCGTCGCGCCGCCGGCCTTGCTGATCACGACGTGGTGCGTGAGCAGGAGCCGCGGGATCAGGTCGGTCCAGCCGAGGATCGAGGTCGGCCGCGTGCGGGAGGTCGCCAGCTTCTGCAGACGGCGGCGGAGCGCGACGTCCTTTCCGACCGCGCAGGTGATGTCCCAGCCGGATTCCTCGAGCAGCAGGCGGGCCGTGAGTTCCGCGCCGCGCGTGCCCGAGTTGATGATATAAAGCACCCGCGGCGCCCCGGGCGCCCGCGCCGGATGCGGCGGCCGCGACAGCGGCGGAGGCGTGAGGTTCGGATTGTCGCGGAAGAAAGCCGGCGTCGGAAAACCGCACGCATGGAGCCGCGACGCCTCGACCCCGACGCTGCGCATGATCTCCGCGGACGCGTCGTTCGGCACGAACCACGCGTCGCACTGCGCCCGCCACCACAGCGAATTGATGCTGATCGAATCCGTCACGATGTTGAAATGCGGCACCGGCGCGATCCGACCTTGGTGAGCCAAACGCTCCATCATGAAGGCATACACCGGATAGGTGCTGCACACCGCCACCGGACGCTCGCGCCGGATCACTTGCGCCAGGAGCTCCATTTCCCGCCACATGGACCACAGCGCGGACGGCAGGATCTCCGAACGGTCGACCCATTGATAGAAACGGCTCCACAGGTGCGGCGTGCGGTTGATCATCCCGATGTAGCCCTTCCGCAGCACCCGGTTCAGCCGCGGCGAGGCCATGGAAAAAATGTCCGCGGTCATCGCCGCGCCGGGGGAAATCACCTGGTTGAACGCCTCCTCCAGGTTTCGCGCGGCGGCGTTGTGCCCTTCGCCAAAGCCGGCGGTCAGGATCAGGATTCGGGATTTCATGCGAAGGCGGGTTTCGGGGTGGAGGTGATCTGGGTGAGCTCGGAGAGGTCCTGCTCGAAGCGGACCACCACCCGCTCCCACGACTGCGTTTCGACAGTGGCGCGCGCAGCCGCCCCGAGGCGGGCGCGAAGAACAGGCTCGGTTGCAAGGCGCACGGCGGCGGCGGTCAGGCCGTCCGCATCGTGGCTTGGTACGGACAATCCGTTTTCTCCCGAGCGCACGAACTGCCGCGCGGCCGCGTAGTCGAAGCCTGCCACGGCGAGGCCGCTCGCCATCGCCTCGGTCAGCACATTGCCGAACGTCTCGGTCAAGCTGGCGTGGACATAGATGTCCGCCGACGCGTAATAGCGGCCGATCTCCGGCCGCAAAAAGAATCCCGCAAAAACGCAGCCGGGATTTTCCGCCATCAGCCGCGCCTTCAGCGGGCCGTCGCCCGCGAGCACAAACCGCGTCCGCGGATTCGCCGTCCGCATCGCCGCATAGATCCGGCACAGGAGACCGTAATTTTTCTCGGGCGCCATGCGTCCGACGTGCAGCACCACGGGATCGCCGGGCCCGGCCCCCCAGCTCCGGCGCAACTCCGCGCTGCGCAGCCCGGGATCGAAATGCCGCAGGTCAACCCCGCGCGAAAGCACCGCCAGGTCGCGAAAGCCCTGGCGCTCGAGTTCGCCGGCGAGTTCGCGCGTGGGCACGAAGGTCCGCCGCGTCCGGTTGTGGACGCGCCGCAGCCACGCCAGGACGAGAGGGTGAAGCAGGCCGAAGCCATAGTCTCCGGCGTAGGCGTGGAAATTCGTGTGGAAGCTCGAGGTCACGGGAATGCCCAGCGAACGCGCCGCCGTGATTGCCGACGCGCCGAGCGGGCCCTCGGTCACGACGTGCACCAGATCCGGGCGGTTTTCCGTCCATCGCTTCCGCAGCGTTCCCCTGGCCGGAAAACCCAGCCGGAGGAGCGGATAACCCGGGATCGGCCATCCCGGCAGAAAAACTTCCGCGAACCCGCCGCGGATGGAATCGCGCGGCAGATCGTCGCGCCTTGGCCGATAGACCGTGACGTCATGCCCGCGGCGGGCCAGCTCGCCGGCGATCACGCCGAACGTCATCGCCACGCCGTTCACCTCGGGAGGAAAGGTTTCGGTGACGATGGCCAGTTTCACGTCAGGCGGCGGATTGGCGGGAAGGGTTCGAAGTTATTCACAAAATCTACCCGGCACGCGTGCCGCTTGCGTGGCGTCCCGGTGACAATCCGGCAAACTCATGCGCGCCGAAGCCTGGGCAATGCCCTGGATTTCGAGCTCATGACTCAGCCCGCCCCAAAGAGTTGATCGAGCGCATGCGGCGCCCGCCGCGACGCGGTGGGGCCCGGCCCCTTCAGGCGTCGGGGGTAAAATGTAACATTCCGAACATTGCGACCCGGCCGGTTCTCTCGTAACACTACCGCGCCGTCAGTCCACCCTCTCCCCCGCCATGCCCTCCAGCCTCTCCTCCTCCACGGCCGTCCGGTCCCGGCAGATTTCCCGCATCGCCCTCGCGCAAAAGCAGGCGGATGCCGCAAAGAAAGCAGCGAAACTCGCGAAGGCCGGATTCAAGGCGGCGAAGGAAAAATTCAAGGACGCCAGGCGGACCGCCCGGAAGCTTCGCAAGACGGTCGGCAAATTGAAGGAGGAGCTTGCCGCGCTGGCCGTTAAGCGAGTCCGGAGAAAACGCGCTTCGCCGCCGCCGGCCGTGCCAAAACTCCGGCGCTCCGCTCTCCCGCCGTCTCCGGCCGCGCCCGATACAGGCCCACTTCCGTCGGCAGATCCGCTTCCGCCGGTTTCACCCTTGGAATAGGGAACCGCCCAGGAAGACGGCTGGCTCGGTTCCGTCTGCGGTTCAGTAGATTTCCGGCACGATCATTTCCGGCCGCACGGGCTCCCGGCGATAATCCGGATGGTGCACCCGCGGCGGCAGCTCGATCGGCAGGTGGCCGACCTCGGCGTAGCGCACCTGGGAGAGCAGATGATGGATGCAGTTCAGCCGGCCTTTTTTCTTGTCGGCGCCCTGCACCACCCACCATGGCGCCTCGGGGATGTGCGTGCGGTCGAACATCACCTCCTTGGCCTTCGTGTAGAGCTCCCAGCGCTTGCGCGACTCCAGGTCCATCGGGCTGAGTTTCCACTGCTTGAGCGGGTCGTTGATCCGGCAGCGAAACCGGAATTCCTGCTCCTCGTCGGGAATGGAGAACCAATATTTGATCACCTGGATTCCGGAGCGCACGAGCATCTTCTCGAACTCCGGCACCGAGCGGAAAAATTCCTCGTACTCCGCATCGGTGCAGAACCCCATCACGCGCTCCACGCCCGCCCGGTTGTACCAGCTGCGGTCGAACAGCACCATCTCGCCTGCGGCGGGGAGATGGGCGATGTACCGCTGGAAATACCACTGGGTTTTTTCCCGGCTCGACGGCGCCGGCAGCGCCGCCACCCGGGCCACGCGCGGATTCAGGCGCTGCGTGATGCGCTTGATCGCCCCGCCCTTCCCGGCGGCGTCGCGGCCTTCGAAGACAATCACCAGCCGGTGGCCGCTGCTCACGATCCAGTCGTGCATCTTCACCAGCTCCCCCTGCAGCCGGAAAAGCTCCCGGAAGTAATGGTTGCGCGCCGCGTGCGACGCATCCTCCTCCACCGGGCGCGCCGGCTGATGCGGATCGACCCGCTCCCAATCCTCGCGCTCCATCTCGAGCTCCTCGTCGTAGTCGTCGATCAGCTCGCGGTGCACGCGGCGGATGAGCTGATTCTCGTGATTCGGGGATTCGTGGGCCATGAGGGACAAACCATAGAAGTCCGCCCGCCCGCCGCCGCAAGCCGCCACCGGGCGCCCGCCCGTCCGGAGCCGGAATTTAACCTGACCGTAACCTTGGCGGAAAATCATCCTCCCGGCCCAGCTCCGGCTCGACTTCCCTTCCGCTCCCGGCAGCCTCGCGGCGCATGGCGAAAGCGAGGCACGGATTGACGAAGCGCGCCTACCAGGCCCGCGCCCGGGTCCTGCGCGAGCAGCTGGTGCAGCTGCAGCTTACGCTCAAGCGCGCGCCCTTCAAGGTGCTGCTGATCCTCGCCGGGCCCGAGGGCGCCGGTCGCGGGAACCTGCTCAACACGCTCGCCGAGTGGCTCGATCCGCGCGGCGTCGAGACGTTTTCCTATCATCCGCCGACCGACAGCGAACGGGCCCATCCGCACCTCTGGCGATTCTGGCGGAGCCTGCCGGGCATCGGCCGCATCGGACTCTACGCCGGCTCCTGGTACACCGAGACGCTGCGCGAGGAGGCACGGAGCAAGCGCGCCCTGAGCCACATCACCGCCGACGCCGGTCGGATCTGCCGTTTTGAAAAACTGCTGGCCGACGGCGGCACCCTGATTGTGAAGGTCTGGCTCGACCTTTCCAAGGAGTCGCAGGGGCGCCGTCTCCGCAGCCTTCGCGCCGACCCGGCGACGGCATGGCGGGTGACCGACGAGGACTGGCACCACCATCGCATCTACGACCGCCTCGCCGCCACCGCCGCCCATATTCGCCGGAAGACGAACCAGCCCGGGGCGCGCTGGCACCTCATCGACGCGCAGGACGAGCGCGCCCGCGACCTCTCCGTCGGGCAGCTCCTGCTCGCGGAGGTCCGGCGGCAACAGGAACGCCTCAGGCGCCGCGCGCGCTCCCAGGCGCCGCAGCGCCTGAAATCGCTCCGCCCCTCGGGACTGCGCCGGCTGCGCGCGCTCCGGCTCGACCAGCATCTTTCCGAAAAGGACTACGACGTCCTGCGGGAAAAATGGCTCGGCCGCCTCAACCAGGCGGTGCGCGCGGCCTTCGCCGCCCGCCGCGCGATCGTCTTTGCCTTCGAGGGCTGGGACGCGGCTGGCAAGGGCGGCGCGATCCGGCGGCTGACAAGCGCCGTCGACCCGCGCGATTACCGCGTGGTCCCCGTGGCCAAACCCACCGACGAGGAGAAGCACGCGCATTACCTCTGGCGCTTCTGGCGCGACATCCCGGCGAACGGCCGGATGGTCGTCTTCGACCGCTCCTGGTACGGGCGCGTGCTCGTCGAGCGCATCGAGGGATTCTGCCGCGACGATGAATGGAAGCGCGCCTTCGGGGAGATCGACGATTTCGAGCGCGAGCTGACGCAGCACGGGACCATCGTCCTGAAATACTGGCTGCACATTTCGCATGCCGAGCAGCTGGCGCGTTTCCGCGAGCGCGAAGCCGCGGCCCACAAGCGTCACAAGATGAACGCGGAGGACTGGCGCAACCGCCGGAAACGCACCGCGTACGAAATTGCCGTCGGCGACATGCTGGCGCTCACCGACCGCGACCACGCCCCGTGGCATGTCATTCCGGCGGACAACAAACGGTTCGCGCGCCTCGAGGTGCTCCGGTCCGCGAGCCGGCAGATCGAAGCGGCGCTGGAGTCCTGAGAAATGCTCTTCTGGCTGAAGAAGGCGGTTTCCTACTGGCTCATGCCCTTGCCGTTTTGCCTCGCGCTGATGCTTCTCGGCCTCGCGTGGCTGCGCTGGGGACGCCGTCCGCGCACCGGCAAAATCCTGGCCGCGACCGGGGCGCTGCTGCTGGTCATCCTGAGCAGCAAGCAGGTCGGCGGCGCGCTGCTCCGCCCGCTGGAAGACCAGTATCCCGCCATTCCCGAACTCCCCGCGCGCGCGCCGGTTCCCCCGCAGCTCCTGGCCTGCCGGGTGATCGTCGTGCTCGGCGGCGGCCATGTCGACGCCGCCGGGCTGTCGGCGATCGCGAAGCTCAGCTCCTCCGCGTCCGCGCGGATCACCGAGGCGGTCCGGCTGGCGCGCGTCCTTCCCGGGGCGACGCTGATCGTCTCGGGCCCGTCCGCCGGCGGCGGCAAAACGCATGCCTCGGTCCTCGCCGCGGCCGCCGTTTCCCTTGGGGTCGACGCCGGCCGCATCGTCCAGGTCGACACCGCCCGCGACACCGACGACGAGGTGCAGGAAATCAGGCGCCGGATCGGATCCGGCATTCCGTTCGCGCTCGTGACGTCCGCATGGCACATGCCCCGCGCCATGGGATTGATGCGTCGGGCGGGACTCCATCCCGTTCCCTGCCCGGCGGATTTCCTCGCCCGCGCCAATGCCGACTTCCGCGCGGGCGACTGGTCATGCGACCTCTCCGGCCTCGAGCAAAGCACCTGGGCAATCTATGAGGGCCTCGGGATCACCTGGGCGCGAATGCAGGGAAAATGGGAGGCGGGGCGCTGACACGCCTCCCGTTTCTCCTTTCTCCCTGCTCTTTTCTCCCCTCTACTCCAATCTACCATGCTCTGGCTCAAGAAACTATTCGGGAAAGAGGACAAGTTCTTCGACCTGCTCGAGGCGGGGGCCGGCGAGGCCAAGACGAGCGTCAACCTGCTCGCCAGCTACCTCCAGACCCTCAGCGCCGGCGGGCCGCCGGCGAACCTTGACGACTTTGTGCAGTCGCGGCGGAAGGAAAAGCGCATCCGGCACGAGATGACCGAGCAGCTGAGCCGCACATTCGTGACGCCGCTCGAGCGCGAGGACATCGAGGCGCTGTCGTTCGCACTCTACCGGATCCCGAAGGCGGTCGAAAAAATCGTCGAGCGCCTCTCGATTTACCCGGGACGCGTCCCGCACGCGGCCTTCCAGCGGCAGGCGGAGCTGCTCAACCTCGCGGCGGACGCCGTGACCTTCATGGTCAAGGAGCTCCGCGGCGGCACGCACATGGAAAAGATCCGCGAGGCCAACGACCGCCTGCAGTACGCCGAGGGCGAGGCCGACAAGGTGATGCTGACGCTGCTCAAGGACCTTTACCATGGACCGTACGACGCCAAGGAGCTGGTGATTCTCCAGGAAATTTACGAGATGGTGGAGCAGGCTGTGGACCGCTGCCGCAACGCCGGCAACATCGTCGTCCAAATCGTGCTCAAGCATTCCTGAGCCGAGCGCCGTCCCGCCGTCATGACGCTGTTCCTGTTCGTTCTGCTGGCTGCGCTCGTTTTCGAGTATATCAACGGGTTTCACGACACCGCCAACGCGATTGCGACGGTCGTCTCGACCAAGGTGCTCACTCCCCGCTGGGCGATCGCCTGGGCGGCATTTTTCAACCTGCTCGGCGCGCTGATGGGCACGGCGGTCGCGACCACGATCGGCAAGGGGCTCGTCGACACGCAATTCGTCACGATGACGACGGTGATGGGCGCGCTGCTCAGCGCGATCATCTGGGGCTTGTTCACCTGGTGGCTCGGACTGCCGTCGAGCTCGAGCCATTCGCTCGTCGGCGGACTTTGCGGCGCCGCGCTCGGGACCTCGAACGGCGACTGGCACGTGCTGCACTGGGCGATCAAGGACAGCCATGGTGCGGCCACCGGGCTCTGGCCGAAGGTCGTGCTGCCGATGATCGCCTCGCCGCTCCTCGGTTTCTTCGGCGGTGCGTTCCTGATGGGCCTCCTCACGGTGATCCTGCACCGGCTCACGCCGCGGCTGGTCAACCTGATCTTCGGCAAGGCCCAGCTCCTCAGCGCCGGTTTCATGGGTTTCAGCCACGGTTCGAACGACGCGCAGAAAACGATGGGCATCATCGCGCTCGCCCTGTTCACCGGCACCACCCAAGGCGCGTTCGCCCACCTGCCGGAATGGGCCGCGTTCCTGCGGACGCCGGAATTCACGGTCCCGTACTGGGTCATCATCACCTGCGCGCTCACCATGGCGGCCGGCACCGCCGCCGGCGGCTGGCGGATCATCCGCACGATGGGACACAAGATGGTGAAGCTCCAGCCGGTCCACGGCTTCGCGGCGGAGACCACCGCGGCCCTGATCATCCACGGCGCCTCCACGCTCGGCGTTCCCGTGTCCACGACCCACGTCATCGCGACGTCGATCATGGGCGTCGGCGCGACGAAGCGTTTCAGCGCCGTCAAATGGGGCCTCGTCGGCCGCATCGTGTGGGCGTGGGTCCTCACCCTCCCCGTCACCGGCCTGTTCGGTTATCTGATCGTGAACCTCCTCCGCGCATTCGGGGTGGGATAACCGCCGGCGTTCCTCCGGAATTCGGAATTCGGCGTTGAAGTTCGGAGAAGCAGTTGAAGCCAATGTTTCCCTGTGCCAGCGAGTCAGACTCGATTGCGAGCTCCGAACTGCGAGCTCCGAACTGCGAGCTCCGAACTGCGAGCTCCGAACTGCGAATTCCGAACTGCGAATTCCGAATTTCGAATTACGAACTCCGATCTCCGAATCCTGCCGCCGGCAGGGTGAAATAAAACGCCGCGCCCTTGCCGGGCTCGCTCTCGACGCGGACGTCTCCGCCGTGCGCCTGGATGGCGTGCTTCACGATCGCGAGGCCCAGCCCCGTCCCGCCCTGCTCGCGCGAACGCGCCTTGTCGACGCGGTAGAAACGCTCGAACACCCGCTCCAGCGCCTCCGGCGGAATTCCCGGTCCGTCGTCGCGCACGCAGATCTCGATGCGGCGGTCCTCCAGCGCGCGGGCACTGACCTTGAGGACTCCGCCGATCCGGCCGTACTTGATTCCGTTGTCGACGAGGTTTGAAAGCGCCTGCCGCAGCCGGTCGGGATCCGCCTGCGCGATCAGTCCCGGCGGCACAGCGTTCTCGAGCCGGACCTCGCGCGCGGCCGCCCGCCGCAGAAGGTCGTCGAACACATCCTGCGTCGCCACGCGGAGCGCGGTCGGCTCCGGATGCAGCTCCATCCGGCCGGAATCGAGTTTCGCCAGCAGCAGCAGGTCATCGATCAGAAGCGTCAGGCGGTCGGCATGGCGGTCGATGATCTTCAGCAAGCGGTCCAGGGCCGTCGCGTCCGACTTGCCGCCATCGAGCAGAGTCTCGGCCGCGCTCTTGATCAGCGAGAGCGGCGTGCGCAATTCGTGGCTGACGTTCGCCACGAACTCCTGCCGCGCGCCCTCGAGCTCCCGCAGGCGCGTGAGATCGTGGAACACCAGCAGCGAGCCCGTGCCCGTCCCGGCCGAATCCCGGAGCACGACGGCGTTGACCTGGACGACCCGCAGCGGCGGGCCTTCCAGGCGGATTTCATGGTCGAGGATCGCCGCTTCCGCCCCGAGCCGAGCCGCGACCGCGGCCACTTCATGATGACGCACCGCCTCAAGCAGGGAGCCGCCGACCATCTGCCGCGAAAAGCCGAACAGCATTTCGGCCGCGCGGTTCGAGAGGGTGATGCGGCCATGGTTGTCGAGGACGATCAGCCCCTCGATCATGCTGTCGAGCAGGGTCTCGAGCTGATGCTGGTGTTCCTCGATCGCCTGGGTGTGTTTTTCGCGCAGCCCGGAAAGCACGCGCGCCTGCCGGAGCGAATCTTCCTGGGCGCGGCGCCGGGCGCGCCACCATCCGGCGGCGGCCACCGCGGCGAGGAGGGCAAGGAAGGCGATCACGCTCCCAAAAAAACGGCGCGCCGCCTCAGGAGCCAGCCTTGAAACGATAGCCCACGCCCCGGATCGTTTCGAGATAGTCCGCCGCCGGTCCGATCTTTTCGCGCAGCCGCCGCATGTGCGTGTCGACGGTGCGCGTGTCGATCGCGGTCTCATAGCCCCAGACATCCTGCAGCAGGCGCTCGCGGCTCTGCACGCGACCGCGCCGCTTCGCGAGGGCCACCAGCAGGTTGAACTCCGTGGCCGTGAGCGTGACCGCCTTCCCCTCCACCTCCGCGACATGCCGCGGCACGTCGACCATCAGCGTGCCGATGCGGATCTGTTCCGTCGCGTCATCGGCCTTGGTGCGCTTCAGCAGCTTCCGGATTCGCAGGACCAGCTCGCGCGGGCTGTAGGGTTTCGTGACGTAGTCGTCCGCGCCCAGCTCGAGCCCGACCACGCGGTCCATTTCGGCCGCCTTCGCCGTCAGCATCAGCACGGGGATGCCGGCCGTCGCGGGGTCGCGCCGCATGAACTTGCAGACCTCCAGGCCGTCGAGCTCCGGCAGCATCAGGTCGAGCACCACGAGGTCCGGGCGCTCCGCCCGCACCGCCGCGAGGCCCTTCAACCCATCGGCGGCGAAGATCGGTGCGAACCCGGCCTCCCGCAGCTTGAAGCCCAGCACCTCGAGGGCGTCGGGCTCGTCGTCAACGATCAGGATTTTGGGCTTCATTGGGATCCTTCAGACCGGCGTGGCGGATGTCCCGCGCTTCATAAAGATAAACCACCTCCTCGGCGACGTTGGTCGCATGGTCCGCGATGCGCTCGAGGCACTTCGAGATGACCATCAGCGCGAGGCACCGCGAAATCGTCGTCGGGCGCTCCACCATGTAGCTCGACAGCTCGCGGTGCAGCTGCCGGTTCAGGTCGTCCACTTCCTTGTCCCGCGGGATCACCGTCCGCGCCAGGTCGGGCTTGCGCTCGACAAACGCCGTGAGCGCATCCCGGAGCATTTCCAGCGCCATCGCGGCCATCCGCGGAAGATCGATGTAGGGCTTGAGCTGCGGCTCCTGGTTGAGGTCATGCGACCGGCGCGCGATCGAGCACGCCTCGTCCCCCACCCGCTCGAGGTTCTGCGAGATTTTCATCGCCACGGTGATGAAGCGCAGCTCCGTCGCGAGCGGCGCCTTCGTCAGCAGATGCAGCGCCAGGTCGTCCACCTCGATCTCGAACTGGTCGATGATGTTGTCGTCCTCCTCCACCTGCCGGGCCAGCGCGTCGTCGCGGTCGACGAGCGACCGCATCGCGCGCGCCACCGCCGACTCGGAGTGGCTCGCCATCGCGAGGACCGTGTCCTTCAGCTTGTTCATCTCTTCGCTGTAGTGGGTCATGGGGAGCAGGAGTTCGTTCAGCCGAACCGGCCCGAAACGTACGCTTCGGTCTGGGGGTTGGCGGGATTGGTGAAGATGTTCCGGGTCTCGGCGTACTCGATCAGCCGGCCGAGGTAAAAGAACGCCGTCTTGTCCGAACAGCGCGCGGCCTGCTGCATGTTGTGGGTGACGATCACGATCGTGTACCTCGTCCGCAATTCCTGGATCAGCTCCTCGACCTTGGACGTCGCCACGGGATCCAGCGCGGAGCAGGGCTCGTCCATCAGGATGACTTCCGGCTCGACCGCGATCGCGCGCGCGATGCAGAGGCGCTGCTGCTGTCCGCCGGAGAGCCCGAGGCCGCTGGTCTGGAGGCGGTCCTTCACCTCGTCCCAGAGCGCGGCGCCGCGCAGGGACCTCTCGACCACCTCGTCGAGGCGCGCGCGATTCGCGATGCCCTGTAGGCGCAGCCCGTAGGTGATGTTTTCGTAGATCGATTTGGGGAACGGATTCGATTTCTGGAAGACCATGCCGACGCGCTTGCGCAGCTCGATCACGTCGACGTCGTGCCGGTAGATGTCGACGCCGCGAATCTTGATCGAACCGCGCGCGATCCGCGTGCCGTCGATCAGGTCATTCATGCGATTGAGACAGCGGAGCAGCGTGGACTTGCCGCAACCCGACGGGCCGATGAAGGCGGTGACTTTCTTGTTGTCGATTTTGAGGTTGATATCGGCGAGCGCCTGCGTGGCGCCATAGAAAAAATCCACCTGCTCG
>JAQGON010000131.1 GCA_028293565.1 Verrucomicrobiota bacterium
TCGCCCTCGGACTTGCCGGTGGAGGCGCCGTGAAGGAGGGCGAGTTCGTGACCGCGGCGGCGGAGGGCGGCGGCGACTTCGAAAAGATTCGATTCGGCCCCGGCCCAAGCCCCAAAACGATCGTGGACAAAGAGGAGTTTCATTGCGGTGCGGTGGTGATTTAACCTGCACATAAACTACCACCTCCACATTTTCGCCGTAGGGGGTGAGGGCCCAAAAGGTGCCACCCCCCCCACCTACGGAGAAGAGAGGGGGAGGCCGGAGTGAATCGAACTAAAGCACCCATCAGGCCGCCGCCTGATGCCCCACCGGGGAAATTACGACCGAATGCGGGAGCGCGGGTGTGGGCGTCTTTTTCGAGGCGCCCACGCCCGGCGCGTCGTAAGCGACGCCCCTCCCAACTCAGTGGTTGCTCACGGCCGCGCGTTTCGGGCGCACGCGCACGAAACCTTTCTCGAAGGCGTAGCTGATCAGCTCCGCGCTCGTGCGCAGGCCGAGCTTCGCCATGATCCGGCAGCGGTGATTGCGCACCGTGAGCTCGCTCAGGTTGACCGACGTCGCGATGTCGTCGTTGCCGAGTCCCTGGCCGAACAGCCGCAGCAAATCCTGCTCGCGCGGCGAAAGAATCTTGTCGAAAGCCGCCGGGTCGCTGCGCAATGACATCCACGCGTTCCGCGCTGTGACGGAAAAATATCGCTCGCCATCCATCACCGTGCGGATGGCCGTGCCGAGCTGCGCGGTGGTGTGGTCGTTCTTGTCGACGAAGCCGTGCAGCCGCGAACCGAGCGCGCGATAGACGGTGTATTCGTCCATGTAGCCCGAGAGACCGATCACCTTGCTCTTGGGGCAGGCCGCCATGAGTTCATCGAGGAGATCGAGACCGTCGCGGTCGGGCAGCGCGAGATCGAGGATGATGACGTCGGGTTTTTCCTTCCGGCAAAGTTTCAGGCCGGAGCCGGCATCGGCGGCGCCGCTCGCGGTGGCGCCCTTTACGACCTCGCGGCACGCCCGCAGCAGCAGGTCGCGCATCAGCGCATGGTCTTCGATCACCGCGATTTTCATTACCTCACAGACCATTGCCCGCCTCCGGGGTCGCCGCAAGCGCAAGCTTTTGTGGTGTTTAAACACCAAAGCCATTTTTTGACCGGGAGGCCCCGCACCCATAAGCTCTGGGTTATCCACCGTAGTCCGCGCCCGCCGTGTCCTCCGTCCCGTCCCTAACCTCGTCCCTTCCATGGGCCGCCCGCCCGTCCCGCGGGGCAGCCAACCCCACGCAACTGTCGCCCGCGTGGAGCGCCGGCACGCCTGGCTACGACGTCATTGAGCCGCTCGCGCGCGTGGCCGGGGAGCGCGAATTTCTCCGCGACATCTTCGGCCGGGTGAACCTTCCGCTTGACCGCTACCGGCAGTCCGTCCTCGCCCGGCACATTCCCGCCTGCCTGCAATTGCTCGGGGTCCGCACGCTCGAGCGCGCCGCGCAAAAAATCGCCGCGCGCCCCACGCTGGCGTGGAGCCTGCTCGATCTCCTGCTGCCGGGCGCCCTTCGCTTTTGTCCCGAGGACGAGGTGCTGCACCAGCTCGCGCTGCGCTTGCTGCCCCCGCTGTCCGGCCGGATTCGCGTCTGGAATGTCGCGTGTGCCGGGGGCCAGGAACTTTATACGCTCGCGGCACTGCTGGCGGAGGCGGACCTGCTCGCCGACGCGGATCTCCTCGAGCGCTGCGAGCTGTGGGGCAGCGATTGCCGGCCCGAGGCGATCGCGCGGGCCCGGCTCGGCGAATTCCCGCTGGAACAGGTGATGCAGCTCGACCCGGCGTGGCGCCGCGGAAATTTCCAGGCGCTTTCCGATACGATGCGCATTCATCCGCGCCTCCGCACCGCCGCGTCCTGGCACGTCAGCAATGTGTTCGCCGGCGCCGAGCCGGGGCCGTGGCAGGTCATTCTCTGGCGCAATCTCTTCACCGCGCTCGAGCCCGCGGCGCTTGACGGACTTTGGCGCCAGCTCGTCGCGGCGCTCGCGCCGGGCGGCTATCTCGTCGCGAATCCCGCGTCGCGCCCGGCGGACGGACTTCCGCTGGAACGGATCGGCGCGGGGCTTTATCGGAAAATTTCCCTTCGTTAGGAGCGCGGAAAATGCCCCCGCCCTCCCGCCCAGTTTCACCGGCCGACGAAACCTCCGCCCTGCCCTTCAGTGTCGCGGACGCCAACCGCTGGCTCGCGGCCATCGTCGAGTCCTCCGCCGACGCCATTCTCAGCAAGGATCTCAACGGCATCGTCACGAGCTGGAACGCCGGGGCGCAGCGCCTGTTCGGCTACACCGCGGCGGAAATGATCGGCCGGTCGGTGACGATCCTCATCCCGCCGGAGCGCGAGGACGAGGAGACGGAAATCCTCACCCGCATCCGTGGGGGCGACCGCATCGACCACTACGAAACGGTGCGCCAGCGCCGGGACGGCACGCGGATCGATGTCTCGCTGACGGTTTCGCCGGTCAAGGACGCGAACGGCCGCATCATCGGCGCATCGAAAATCGCGCGCGACATCACCGATCGGAAAAAATCCCAGGAGGCGCTGCGGGTCAGCGAGGAACGTTTCCGGCTTCTCTCCAGCCACGCGCCGGTCGGCATCTTCCTCTCCGATTCCTCCGGCCGCTGTATTTTTGTCAACGACCGCTGGCGTGAAATGTCCGGCCTGACGCTTGCGCAGGCGTGGGGTGAAGGCTGGGCGGAGGCGTTGCATCCGGCGGATCGGGCCCGCGTGCTCGCGGGTTGGGGCGAGGCCGTGGCCCGCGGCGCGCCCTCCACCACCGAGTTCCGATTCCGGCGTCCCGACGGCAGCGTCGTGTGGCTGCAGGGCAGCGCGGTCCGGATCCAGGACAGCAACGGCGGGCAGAGCTACCTGGGCAGCTGCATCGACATCACGGCCCGCAAGCAGGCGGAACTCCAGACGAGGTTCCTCCACACCCTGGGCGACCAGCTCGCGGGACTCACCGACCCCGACCAGATCATGGACGTGGCGCAGGCCGCCCTCGGCGAACACCTCGAAGCCGACCGGTGCTATTTCTTTGAAATGATCCAGAGCGAGAACCTCGCCGTGGTCCGTCGCGACTGGCGCCGCCCCGGGCTTCCGCCCACCGCGGGCAATCATCCGCTCGACCAGTATGGTTCGCCGGAATTCCTGGCCTGGCTTGCGAAGCCGCGCGCGGGGATCCCGGATGTGGTGACCCATCCCGTGACCCGCGACAACACGGCGGCCTACGCCGCCCTCGACATGCGGGCGCTCGCCACGTCCACCCTGTCCCGGGATGGCCGCCGCATGCTCTCGCTGGCGGTCAGCACCCGCCAGCCCCGCGAATGGCTTCCTTTCGAACTGGACCTGATCGAAAACGTCACGGCGCGCGTCTGGCCCGCCATCGACCGCGCCCGGGCCGCGAGGGACCTGCGCGCAAGCGAGCAGCGGCACCGCGAACTGCTGTCCGGCCTGCCGGTCGCCTGCTACACGCTCGACGCGGAAGGCCGCATCACCTTCTTCAATGAGGCCGCCGCCGAAATGTGGGGCCGCCGGCCGGTGCTCAACGAGGAGCGCTGGTGCGGCTCCTTCGCCATGGCGGCGCTCGATGGCACCCCGATCCCGCTGGATTGTTGCCCGGCCGCGGAAGCATTGGAGAACGAACTGGCCGTGCTCGGCAAGGAGGCCTACGTCATCCGGCCCGATGGCAGCCGCCGGTGGGTGGCGCCGCATCCCACGCCGATGTTCGACGAGAACCACCGCTGCACCGGCGTGATCAACGTGGTGATCGACGTGACCGAGCAGCGCGCCAACCAGCAGCTGGTCCAGCAGCGCTCCCGGACCTTGGAAATCCTCAACCGCGCCGGCAACGCGATGGTCGCCGAACACGAATTGGAAAAAATCGTGCAGGCCGTCACCGACGCCGGGCGCGAGATCAGCGGCGCGAACTTCGGCGCGTTCTTCTACAACGTCGCCGATGCCACGGGCGATTCCTACATGCTCTTCACGCTGTCGGGCGTGCCGCGCGAGGCGTTCGAGAAATTCCCGATGCCGCGCGCCACCGCGCTGTTCGGGCCGACCTTCCGCGGCGAAAGCGTGGTGCGCGTCGCGGACGTGCTGACGGATCCGCGGTATGGCAAAAGCGCCCCCCACCACGGCCTGCCGCCGGGCCATCTGCCCGTGCGCAGCTATCTCGCCGTGCCGGTGGCTTCGCGCTCGGGCGAGGTGCTGGGCGGTCTTTTCTTCGGCCACGCCGAGCCGGGGATGTTCACCGCGGAGGCCGAGAATGTCGTGGCGGCCCTCGCGGCGCAGGCGGCGATCGCGATCGACAACGCCAAGCTCTATACCGCGCTGCAAAGGGAGCTCGATGAACAGCGCCGCACCGAGGCGATGTTGCGCGACAGCGAGAATCGCTGGCGCCAGCTGGCGGAGGCGATGCCGCACCTCGTGTGGACGTGCCGCCCCGATGGCTTCTGCGATTATCTCAGCCCGCAGTGGGTCGCCTACACCGGCCTGCCCGAGGCCGAGCAGCTGGACCACGCCTGGGTCGCCCAGGTGCATCCGGACGACCGCGACCGGGTCTGGAGCCACTGGATGGGCGCGGTCGCCGGCCATCACGGCTATGACATCGACTATCGCCTGCGCCGCCACGACGGCGAATGGCGCTGGTTCAAGGTCCGGGGCGAGGCGATCCGCGACGAGACCGGCGCGATCGAACATTGGTTCGGCGCCTGCACCGACATTCAGGACATCGTCGAGGCGCGCGAGACCCAGGCCCGCTCGCGCGAGATGCTGGAGGCCCAGGTCCAGGCC
>JAQGON010000097.1 GCA_028293565.1 Verrucomicrobiota bacterium
GGCGATATGTTCGCGCCGCGCCGCTCGCTGGCGTACCTGACCGACCTCGGCCACGTGCCGCAGCATATCCGCGAGCACATCCGCGACTGCGAGGTCATCGTGGTCGAGGCGAACCACTGCCCCGAACTGCTCAAGGCGGATCTGCGGCGCCCGTGGTCGACGAAGCAGCGGATCAGCGGGCGGCACGGCCATCTCTCGAACGAGGGCGCGCGCGAGCTGCTGGCCGCGGTGTCGAGCCCGTGCTGGCGCCGGGTCTACCTCACGCACCTCTCCCGCGACTGCAACACCCCGGCCGCCGTCGAGCTCGCGCTCGCCAGCGTGCGCGCCGCGCTGTTCGGCTGCGAGTTCGCCGTGGTGGGCGCCGGCCAGGGCACGCCGTTCTACGAGCTGGGGTAAGCGGCGTGGCGGAACGGCTCGGTTCCAGGAGGCGGACAAATCAGCCAGCGCCCTTCTTCAGGCTCTTCAGGTGCGCGATCGAATACATCATCACGAAGCCCAGGATGCCGAAGGGGATCAGGTACGGAAAATACCAGCTCCACCCCTTGTGATCGAGAATCCAGCCCAGTCCCTTGGTCGCGATCGCCGCGCCGAAGTACTGGAAGGAATCGATCACCCCGGAGGCGAACCCGGCCATCTTCCGCCCGCCGATGTCCATCGCGGCCGCGGGCCCGAGGAGCGAGTGGGTCGAATTGACCGTGAAGGCGATCAGCACGAAGAAGCCGAGGGCCCAGTCGACGGTCGACACCTGCGTCGCCGCGAGGATCACGCACACTTCGATCGCATAGACCCCCGCCGCCACCGGCGCGCGGCGCGCGCCGCAGAACCGGTCCGAGACCCAGCCGGAAAGCAGCGAGCCCGCGGAGGCGACGAAGGGAATCAGGAAGCCGAGCCACTGAAACTTCGGGCCGGTCATCTGGAGGTGGTGCACCTCCTGGAAATAAACCGGAAACCACTGGTCGATCGACTGCCGCACCGCGCCGGTGCACGCGTACGCCACCGCCATGATCCAGACCACGCGGTTGCTGACGATCTGCCGGAACACGACGGCGAGGTCGCTGCGCGCGTCCTGGTCCGCGTGGTCCGCCTCGCCCGGAAACACATTCCGGAAACCCGCCTCCTCCGGCGTGTCCTTCACCACCAGCGCGAGCACGATCGCGACCGCCGTGGCGACGCCGGCCGGAATCCAGAACAGCCACCGCCAGTGCTGCGGCGGCACGTTCCACATGCCGAGGAAGACAAAGCCCGCGAGCAGCGCCGGCAGCAGCTTGTTCGCCAGGAGCCGGCCGAGGTTGATCATGCACCCGAAGATGCCGGCGAACGTCCCCCGCTCCGACTGGCTGAACCACGCGCTGTTGATCTTGATGAACCCCGGCGAACCGAAGGCCTGGACGTATCCGTTGATGCCCCACAGGAGCGAGAACAGCGACAGGAGTCCGAGGAAGGACGACGCGCCGAAGAGCACGTTGACCAGCACCGTTCCGCCCGCGCCGATCAGCATCGCCCGCTTGCCGCCGATGCGGTCGGTGAGCAGCCCGTTGATGATCTGGCCGCAGCCGTACGCGACAAAGTTCGCGGACAGGATCGTGCTCATGTCCGACTTCGTGAAATGGAACTCGTCGGCGATCGCCTTGTTCGCGTAGGAAAAATTGTACCGGCAAAGATAATAGCTCGTGTACGTCAGCCCGACCACGGCCCAGTTCAGCCCCCGCCGCGGGCGGAATCCGGGCGGATGATTCAATCGCGGCGCCTTCGGTTCCGTCGAAGCGGTGGGGGATGCCATCGTCGGACCGGTTTAGGCTAAAGCGTCTCCACTGCACGAAAATTCCCCGGGAGCGGTCCGCCGTGCACGGAAGGCAACCGGCGGGACGAAACGCCGCCCGCCGCCTTCTCTTCAAATCCGGATCAGAAAGATTTGAATTTTTCATCCGGCCCGGGGCGCGAATCCTTGCGCCGCCCTCTCCTTTCGCGCATCAGCAGGCCATGAGCGCCGCCCTGTTTCGCCGCACGAAAATCATCTTCACGCTCGGGCCCTCGACGGAGAGCGAGGAGATGCTCGAGAAGATGATCCGCGGCGGCGCCGACATCGTCCGCCTCAACATGGCGCACGCGAACCACGACTGGACCCGCACCGTCATCCGCCGCATCCGCGAGGTCAGCGCGCGCGTCGGGCGCGAGGTCGCGATCATGATGGACATCAAGGGACCCGAAATCCGCACCGGCGATCTCGCGGCTCCGATCGAGCTGCGCGCCGGGGAGATCTTCGACTTCACCGTGAAGCCCCGCAGCGACCTGGCCTCCGGCGTCGAGGTCCGCTCGGTCGACGTGAACTACCGGAATCTCGTCAACGACATCAAGGTCGGCGACACCGTCCTCGTCGACAACGGCCTCCTGCGTCTCGAGGTCCTCGCGAAGGACGATGCCCACATCCGCTGCCGCGTCCTCATCCCCGGCCCGCTGAGTTCCCGCCGGCACATCAACCTCCCCGGCGTGAAGGTCAACCTGCCGGCCTTCACGGAAAAGGACCGCGCCGACACCCTCGTCGGCCTGTCCGAAGGGATCGATTTCGTCGCGCTGTCGTTCGTGCGCGAAGGCAAGGACGTCGAGCAGCTGCGGGCGTTTCTCACCGGCCAGAAGTCCACGGCGCGCATCATCGCGAAGATCGAGGACCAGTCGGCGATCACGCATCTCGATGAAATCGTGCGCGCCTGCGACGGCCTGATGGTGGCGCGCGGCGACCTCGGCATCGAGTGCCCGTTCGAGGATCTCCCCGTCATCCAGCGCCGCGCCGTCCGCACCTGCCTGGCGCAGGGGCGGCCGGTCATCGTGGCGACGCACATGCTGGAATCGATGATCACGCAGCCGGTGCCGACCCGCGCGGAAATCACCGACGTGGCGAACGCCGTCTACGAATACGCCGACTGCGTCATGCTGTCCGGCGAGACCACCATCGGCAAATATCCGCTCGAGTGCCTGAACATGCTCGACAAGATTTCCCGCCGGATCGAGGCCGAGGACGATCTCGAGACCCGCGAGCAGGCGGTTTTCACCGGCGACCGGATGAAGGTGCTCCATTCCGCCGTCGTGCTGGCGAACCAGATTCCCGGTTCGAAAATCCTGACCTTCACCCGCCACGGCTTCATGGCCAACGGCCTCGCGTCGCTCCGGCCGGTCCGCGCGCCGATCTTCGCCGTCACGCCTCACCTCGAGCTGCTTCGCCAGCTCCGCCTGCTGCGCGCCGTGGAGCCGCTCCTGATGCCGTTCTCCGCCGAGCCCGACGCGACGATCGAAAGCGCCATCGCGCTCCTGCGGCGCACGGGGCGGATTGCGCCCGGCGACAAGCTGATCATCGCCTCCGACATCGTCTCCCAGGAGCGCCTGATCGACAGCGTGCAGCTCCGGACGGTGATCTGAGCGGCGCCGCGTCCCGGTCCGGCGAACTCGACTCCGCGGGAGAAACCGCCACCGTTCCCCTCGACGCGTTTCGCCGGGCGGAGACGCGGCGCTGCTTCGAGTCGGCCGCGGTGCACGCCCGGATTTTGGCATGTTTATTACCGTTACCCCGTTGCCTGCGCAGCGTCACTGTGGGGGACTGTCCGCCCCCCCCGGCCATCGCATGAAATTCCTACCCCAGTTGTGCGCCCTCCTCGCCGGAAGCGCGCTCCTTTCGGGGGCCGAGCCGGCCTTGGTCAACCTCTCGACCCGGGCCCAGGTCGGCACCGGCGACAATATTCTCATCTCGGGTTTCGTCATCGGTCCGGGCGCGAACAAGACTCTGCTCATCCGCGGGATCGGGCCGGCCCTCGCCGCCTACGGCGTGCCCGGCGCGCTGGGCGATCCGGTCCTCCGGGTCTTCGACGCCGGCAGCACCACGACGCCGATCGCGGCCAACGCCGGGTGGCAATCCGCCGACGCCGCGACGTTCGCCGCGGTCGGCGCGTTCCCCCTGCCGCCGGGCTCGAAGGACGCCGCCCTCGTGCGCGCCTTCGCGCCGGGGGTCTATTCCGCGCAGATCTCCAGCACGTCGGGCGCGACCGGCATCGCGAGCGTCGAGTTGTATGAAGTCGGCCAGGGAACCTCCAGGCTCGTCAACATTTCCACCCGCGCGCTCGTCGGCACCGGCGCGGGCGTGACGCTCCCCGGCTTCGTCATCGCCGACGGCAGCGGCACGCGGCGGCTGCTCGTGCGCGTCGCCGGGCCGGCGCTCATCCCGTTCGGCGTCGCCGGCACGCTGGCCGATCCGACCCTCAGGGTCACCAATTCGGCCAACACCGTCGTCTACGCCACCAACGACAACTGGGGCGTTCCCGTCGGTCCCAACGCGTTCGACCCGGCCACGCTGAGCAGCGCGTTCCAGCAGGCGGGCGCGCAGCCCTTCCCCGACTCGTCGAGCAGGGACTCCGCGATCCTGGCCGACTTTGCGCCGGGAAGCTACGCCATCCAGGTCAGCGGCATCGGCGGCGGCACGGGCGTCGCGCTCGTCGAGGTCTATGACATCACTCCGGCCGGCCCCGCCACCGCGACGATTGCCGCCACCAAGCCGGACGCCGACAAGTCCGGCACGAATCCCGGCGAGTTCACGGTGTCCCGCAGCGGCGACATTCTTTCCCCGCTCACGGTCGCCTATCTCGTCGGCGGCACCGCGGTGAACGGGCTCGACTATTATCCGCTGTATCCGGCGACGGTCACGATTCCCTCCGGGGCGCTGTCGGCGAAGATCGCGGTTTCCCCCAACGCGAATCTTCTCAACGGCAACACGCTCACGGTGAACGTCAGTCTCGTGGCCGGCGGCGGCTACGTGGTCGGCGGCCAGAATTCCGCGCAGGTCACGATCGCGCCGGCGCCGTCGACGCTCTACGTCGCGAACGTCCGCCCGCTCGACAGCGCCGGGAGCTCCACCGCCTCGGGCACCGCGACGATCATCGTCAATGCCGCCGGCACCTTCGCGCAGGTTTCCCTCTCGTTCTCGAACTTGAGCTCGGCGGAGGTCGTCGCGCACCTGCAGATCGGGACGACGGGGGACTACGTCTTCAACCTGCCGTCCGGCCAGGTGAGCGCCGCGACGTGGACGTTTTCGCCGACCGGCGTCTATTCGAGCGCGGACCTGTTCAACGCACTGAAGAGCGGGAATCTCTACGTCGGGATCGACACGGCGAATTATCCGACCGGCGAGGCCCGCGGAACGTTCGTGGCCGGCGCCGGCTCGCAGGCCTTCACGGCGCCCGCGGCGCCGCCGGTCCTGCCCGCGGGAGCCCCTGGCGCCGCCGGCGCCGCGCGCCTGCTGGCCCAGGCCACCTTCGGTCCGACGCAGGCCGAAGTGGACGCGCTCGCGGCCGGCAGCTACGACGCGTGGATCAACGCGCAGCTGGCGATGCCGTTCACGCCGCACCGCGCTGCGGCCCTGGCGGACGTGGCAGCGTACGGCGGCAACACCGACGGCACCATGGCGCCGTCGAACCGTCAGGCTGCGTGGTTCAAGACCGCGCTCACCGCGCCCGACCAGCTTCGTCAGCGCGTCGCGTTCGCGCTCAGCGAGATCTTCGTCGTGTCCGACGTCTCGATCAACCAGCCGGAGGGCCTGGCCAATTATTACGACCTGCTCGGCAACGGCGCCTTCGGCAATTTTCGCACCCTGCTCGAAGACGTCACCCTCAGCCCGATCATGGGCAACTACCTCAGTTCGCTCCGCAACGGGAAGGCCACGGCGACCACCAGCCCGGACGAGAACTATGCGCGCGAGGTGATGCAGCTCTTCACGATCGGCCTGAACCTGCTGCAGCCGGACGGAACGCTGAAGCTCGACGCCAGCGGCCTGCCGGTCGCGACCTACAATCAGGCCACGGTCACGGAAATGGCGAAGGTCTTCACCGGCTGGAGCTATCCCTCGGCGAACGCGAACGCGTTCCGCTCGGCCCCGGCCGATTACTTCTCGCCGATGCAGAACTACGCCGCGTTCCACGACTCCACGGCGAAAAACATCGTCAACGGGGTCGTGATCCCCGCGAACGCCGGCGCCGCGCCGGACCTGAAGCTCGCGCTCGACGCGCTCTTCAACCATCCGAACTGCGGGCCGTTCATCTCCCAGCTGCTGATCCAGCGGCTGGTCACCAGCAATCCGAGCCCGGCGTACGTTTATCGCGTCGCGCAGGTGTTCGCCAACGACGGCGCCGGCGTCCGCGGCAACCTCGCCGCCGTGGTCCGCGCGATCCTCACCGATTACGAGGCGCGCTCCGCCACCGTCGCCGCCAACGCCGGCTACGGAAAACTGCGCGAGCCGCTGCTGCGCGTCACCGGCCTCCTCCGCAGCTTCGGCTCGACGGCGCAGAGCGGACGATACCTCGGCGCGGGCACCTCGACGAGTCTCTCGAACACCGAGACCCCGCTGCTCGAATCCGCACTGCGCTCGCCGACGGTCTTCAACTTCTATCACGCCGCCCACGTTCATCCCGGGCCCCTTGCCGCCGCCGGGCTGGTCGCGCCCGAGTTCGAGATCACCAACGCGACGACCGGCATCAGCGTGCCGAACCTTCTGCGCAACCTGATCTTCACGAGCGCGACCCCGGCGGCGAACACGCTGGTGATGAACCTCGCGAGCGAGCAGGTGCTCGCCGCGACGCCCGCGGCCCAGCTCGATCACCTGAATGCCGTGCTGGGCGCGGGCACCCTGCCCCCGGCCGCGCGCGACCGCATCCTCGCCGCCCTCGCCGCCCTGCCCGCGGGCACCACCGCGCTCGAGCGCGCGCAGACCGCGATCCTCCTCGTCGCCACGTCTCCCGCCGGTTCGGTCCAACAATAAACCCGCCATGAAATCGCCCGACGCTCCCGACCTCTCCCGCCGCCGTTTCATCGGACAGGCCTGCTGCGCCGCCGTCGGCGCGACCGGTTTTCTCTCGTCGCTCGCGAGCCTCCGCCTGATCGGCGCCGCGGCGAATCCCGCCGGCCAGGCGATCGGCCCGTCCGCGACCGCGGGCGATTACAAGGCGCTGGTCTGCCTCTTTCTCCAGGGCGGGAACGATGCCAACAATCTCATCGTCCCCACCGATACGGCGACCTACGCCGCCTACCTCGCCGCGCGCACGACGCTCGCGCTGCCCGTCGCCGGCGTGCTGCCGATCGCGCCGCGCACGTCCGACGGCCGGTCCTGGGGGCTGCATCCCTCGCTGGCGGGGATCCAGGGATTGTTCGGATCGGGCCAGGCCGCGCTCCTCGCCAATGTCGGCACGCTCGTCCAGCCGACCACCCTGACCCAGTACAAGTCGGGGAAGACGCCGCTCCCGCCGCAGCTTTTTTCGCACAGCGACCAGCAGGTGCAGTGGCAGAGCAGCGTGCCGGACAAGGTGCCCACGACCGGCTGGGGCGGACGCCTGGCGGACCTGGTGAATGCCTTCAACAGCAACAACCAGATCTCGATGTCGGTCAGCCTGGCCGGCACGAATTTTTTCCAGGTCGGCAAGCAGGTCTCGCAGTACGCGATCAGCCCCGGCGGCGCGGTGACGTTTTCCGGCACGACCGGCGGCAACAATCCGCTCCGGTACGCCGCGCAGAAGGATCTTTTTGCCCAAGGCCAGGGCGCGCTGTTCGACGCCGCCTTCGCCGGCATCTCGTCCGGGGCGATCGCGAACAGCGACCTCGTCAACACCGTCCTCGCCGGGGCGCCGGCCCTCGCCACGGCGTTTCCCAACACGTCCCTCGGCAACCAGCTGAAGATGGTCGCGCGGCTCATCAGCACCTCGGCGGCGTTCGGGCTCAAGCGGCAGGTGTTTTTCTGCCAGGTCGGCGGCTACGATCTTCACGCCGCCCAGGTCGATCCCGCGAATCCGCTCGCCGGGTCGCATGCGACGCTTCTCACCCAGCTGAGCCAGGCGCTCACGGCGTTTTACGCCGCCACCGTGGAGCTCGGCGTCGCCAGCCAGGTGACGGCGTTCACCGCCTCGGACTTCGGCCGCACGCTTTCGTCCAACGGCGACGGCTCCGATCACGGCTGGGGAAATCACCAGCTGGTCGTCGGCGGCGCGGTGAAGGGCGGCGACATTTATGGCGCCATGCCGGTGCTGACCGTTAACGGCCCGGACGACACCGGCCGCGGACGGTGGATTCCGACCACGAGCGTCGACGAATACAGCGGCACGCTCGCCACCTGGTTCGGCGTGAGCGGGACCGACCTGCCGGCCGTGCTGCCGAACATCAGCCGGTTCGCGCACCCGAATCTCGGATTTCTGGCATGAAGGCGCGCGGCGCATTGGCGGCAGCGCTCACGGCGCTCGTCGTCATCGTGGCATGGCTGCTTTGGTCGGTGCCGCATCACCGGAGCCGCGTCGCCGCTCACAATCGCCTGGACAGCCCGCTTTCGCCCGCGCGTCCTCCGGCGTCGATGGTCGCGAAGCTGCCCGAGCCGCCGGAGCCCCGGTCCGAACTGGCCGACCAGCTGAACTCGCCGATGGGGACGATCCTCCAGGATCTCGCGATCGTGCGCGAGGTGGTCGACGCCTACCGCTCCAGTTTTCATGAAAATCCGGTCGGCACCAATGCCGAGATCACCGAGGCGCTGATGGGCCGGAACCCGCTGCATCTCGCGTTGATTCCGCCCAACCATCCCGCCGTTAATCTCAGGGGCGAGCTCTGCGACCGGTGGGGCCGCCCGTTTTTCTTTCACCAGCTTTCCGGCACCCGCATGGAACTCCGCTCCAGCGGTCCCGACCGCACGATGTGGAACGAGGATGACGTCGTGCTCACGCCTTGAGGTGGAGCGCATCGCCGCAGACCCGGAGCTTGTCAAAGGGGACCCAATGCGCGGGAGAGTTCAGCAGACCCCGGCGCAGTTGGAGCGGCCAACGCGGTGAGGGCAACGCGTTCGACCGCGACATCCGGCTTGCTGGGACCGCCGATCCGCGCCAGGTTCCCGTCCGCATGAAGCGTTTCGTCGCAATCGTCCTCACCCTGCTCTGCGCTGCTTTCGGGCAGCTGCCGGCGGTGGCGACCTTGGCGCCGGACTTCGCGAAATGCCCCTGCTGCGAAAAATCCGGAGCCTGTGGACAGAGCGACTGCGCGCTGCCTCCCGCACCGGCCGTCACGGCGACTGCGGCGGAATCGTCGACGTCCGTCACCGCTCCGGTCGTCCGCGAGGCCTGCCGGGTGGAGCGGCAGGCGGGGAAGAAATTTTACGCTGCGTTTGTTGCGACCGGCCTCGACCGGGTCGCGGGTGCCAGGCCCGTCAGGGCCGCCCCTCCTGCGAGTGAGCCGTTGTTCCGGACTCACTGCAGCCTGCTGATTTAAGGCTGGGCGTGAATCGCCCGGGCTCGTTTTCCGAGCCGTGTCGTCGGTCGCTCGCGCGCGCAGATCTGCGCGTCCGCGCTTTGTCCTCACCGTCCGCCAAACCTGATCAGCCATGAAATCCCTTCTCCTCTTCGCCCTCTCGCTCGTCCTGGCTCCGGCTCTCCCGGCCGCCGCCAAGCCCACCGTCTACCAGTGCCCGATGCACCCGTGGATCAAATCCGACCGGCCCGGCGACAAATGCACGCTCTGCGGCATGGAACTCGTGGCCGCTCCCGCGGGCAGCCAGACGGCCGCCGCCGACCCCAATGTCGTCACGCTCGCGCCCGCGGCGGCCAGCGTCATGGGCGTGCAAACGTCGGCGGTCACGCGCGGGACACTCGTGCGCTCGCTGCGCGTGGCCGGAGTGATGGACGACGACGACACCCGTCACCGCATCATCGGCGCGCGCATGCCGGGACGCGTCGAAAAACTCTTCGTCAACTACGTCGGCGCCGAGGTGCGGGAGGGCGAGCCGCTCGCGACGATCTACAGTCCCGACATGCTCACGGCCCAGCGCCAGTACGTCGAGCGGCTCCGGGCCGGCGGCGCGTTTCCCGAGTCCGACCGCGCGGCCGCGCGCGAGCGGCTGTTCAACCTCGGCCTCACCGCCGGCGACGTCGACATCCTCGAACACACACTCGAGCCGACCGCGATGGTGAACGTGCGCGCGCCGATGTCGGGCACGGTCGTGGCCCGGCACGTCTATGAAGGACAGGAGATCAACAAGGACCAGACGGAGCGCGAGGCGCGGCTCTTCGAAATCACCGACTTCTCGTCGATGTGGTTTGTCTTCGACGCCTACGAACCCGACCTGGCATGGCTGCGCGTCGGGCAGAACGCCGCGATCACGGTCTCCTCCCAGCCGGGCCGGGCCTTCACGGCGCCGATCGCCTTCATCGATCCGAACCTGAACGAAATGACGCGCACCGCGAAGGTCCGCGTCGTGATGCCGAATTACGACCACACGCTGCTGCACAAGCAGACGGCGTATGCGACGGTTCGCCTCGAGATTCCCGGCGTGCTCCTCGCCCCCCGCAGCGCCGTCCTCCAGCACGGCGCGGAGCCGATCGTTTTCCTGCAGCAGCCGGAGCATGGATACGTGGCGCGCCGGATCCGACAGGGCCGGGTTGGCGACCAGACGGTCGAAGTTCTTGCCGGTCTCACCGAGGGCGATCAGGTCGTCACCGAAGGAGGCCTGCTGCTCGACGGCCAGGCGCAGCTCGCGCGGGCCGCCCTCACAGGATCGGCGGCCTCCGGGACCGAAGCGGCCGCGCCGGCGCCCCTGGCCGTCCCGGCGGAGGATCGAAGCGCGGAATCGTACGGGCGGCTGAAACGGCTCGCATTCGCCGCCGCCGATGCGGCCGCGGTGCTGGCGCGCGACGACCTGGCTTCCTACCAGAAACAGCTGCCGGCCCTCCGCGCCGCCCTCGGCGCGTATCTCGACGGGGGCCCGACCGAGGCGAACGGGCCGCTCGCCCGGCAGCGAAATTCCCTGCTGCGCGACCCTCCGGATCTCCGGTCGGCCCGGCGCGATTTCGAGCCTTTCAGCACCGAGCTGGCCGACGCCGCGCGCGGCCAGCACGTGCCGCTCCGCGAAGGCCTGCACGTTTACCAGTGCCCCATGGCCCCCGTCCTCGGCACCGGCCGGTGGCTCTCCCGGACGGCGGAGATAAAAAATCCCTTCTTCGGGTCCGCGATGCCCGAGTGCGGCGAGGAGCTCCCCTGATCCCGCCATGATCACCCGCATCATCACCTGGTCGCTGCATCACCGGTTTCTCGTGATCGGCGCGTTTCTCGCGCTCTGCGGCTGGGGCGTCGTCGCCGTGCAGCGCGTGCCGATCGACGCCATTCCCGACCTTTCCGAAAACCAGGTCATCGTCTATGCCGACTGGCCCGGCCGGAGCCCGCAGGAGGTCGAGGACCAGATCACCTACCCGCTCAGCTCCGCCCTGCAGGGGCTGGCGGGCGTGAAATCGGTCCGCGCCACCTCGATGTTCGGATTTTCCTTCCTGACGGTGATCTTCGAGGACCGGACGGATCCGTACTTCGCCCGGACGCGGGTGCTCGAGCGGCTCAATTCCCTCGGCACGCTGCTGCCCGCGGAAGTCACCGCGCGGCTGGGGCCGGACGCGACCGGGCTCGGGTGGATTTACCAGTATTACCTCGACGACCGTTCCGGCACGCAGGACCTCGGTTCCCTGCGCGCGCTGCAGGACACCTACATCCATCACCAGCTCGCCGCCGTGCCCGGCGTCGCCGAAGTCGCGAGCGTGGGCGGCTTCGTCCGGCAATGGCAGGTCGAGGTGTCCGCGCTGAAGCTGCGCCAGTTCGGCGTCA